>VGAB01000066.1 GCA_016870935.1 Actinomycetota bacterium
ACATCGTGCAGACAACAACGCGGATTTGCACGATCACGGTCGAATATATCGGTGAGCGCGACAACGACACTCGCGAAATCATTTTGAGCGCGGCCCCGACATTTTCGGTGACCGATGCCGACGGCAACGTTCAAACGACGTTGCTTGGCTCGCCGCAGTCGATCTGGGCAACTCGGCCATCGTCTTAAATTGAAAACTGCCGTAATCACCGGCGCGGCGCAGGGCATCGGGCTTCAAACTGCGAAGTTGCTCGACAGTCTCGGGTGGTCGCTGGCGCTGATCGACCTGCAACCAGTAGCGACTCAGCAATATAAATACGCGCTCGCACTAACCGGCGATATCACCGACGAGAAGTTCGTCGCCGAAGCCGCCGCAAAGACAATGAAAAAGTTCGGTCGGGTCGACGCCCTGGTCAACAACGCCGGCATCTCGAACATTTCTTCGGCGCTCGACACGACGACCGAAAAATATCGTCAGGTGCTCGAAGTCAACCTCGTCGCACCGTTCATGCTGGCAAAACAGTTCGGCAAGATCATGCTCGACGCCGGCTCGGGCGCGATCGTCAACGTCGCCTCGGTCGCGGGGCTGCAGGGTGTCGCCGACCGCTCGGCCTACAACGCCAGCAAGCACGGCCTCGTCGGCCTGACCAGAACACTGGCCGTCGAGTGGGGCGCGCGAGGCGTGCGAGTCAATGCCGTGTGTCCGGGCTGGGTGAAGACCGAGATGGACCACAAAGACCAAGCGGGCGGTTCGTATACAGATAGAGACATCACCGATCATGTGCCGATGGCGCGATTCGCCCGACCCGAAGACATCGCCGAGGCGATCGCGTGGCTGTGCGACGACACGAAGTCGGGTTTCGTCAACGGCGTGGCGTTGCCGATCGACGGCGGCTGGACGACCGATGGTTCGTGGCAATCGCTGCGCCTGCGTCAGCGCTGAACGGCAGAATATCTGCCGAGTTAGCATTTGAAAATATGAGCGCGTCAACGGGTTGGGTCTCGCAAAATGGCGACCTTCTCGCCGAGTTGAAAACCCATGTCGAAGTCGAGACGAAACTCGCCGACTATCGGTTTGCCACGGCCGTCGAGCAAAACGCCTTGGTCTACGACTGCGCGAAATTGACGCTCGTAATCGCCACCCGTGACGGCAGGCGAGAAGTGATGGCAGAAATCGGGCGGGCGTTGTTGAACGGGCCAGGCATCTTGGCGATGCGCAACATGTTCGCCGACACGACTGTGGTCGACCGCGTGTCCAAGGTGTTTTGGCAGATCATCGACGAGCAACACGCCCGCGGCGAGGCCAAAGGCGACCACTATGCCAAACCCGGCTCGAACGACAGGGTCTGGAACGTGCAGGAGAAACTCGCGTTGCGCGACCCCGAGGCGTTCGTCGACTATTACCGCAACGACTTTTTCGCCCTGGTCTCCACCGCCTGGCTCGGGCCCGGCTATCAGATAACCACCCAGGTGAATGTCGTTAACCCGGGTGGCGACGCGCAACAGCCGCACCGCGACTATCACCTCGGGTTCATGACCGTCGACCAGGCGGTTGATTATCCGTTGCATGTGCACGGTGTCTCGCCGATGATCACCTTGCAGGGCGCCGTTGCGCATACCGACATGCCTCGCGAAACCGGCCCGACGATGTATCTGCCGCATTCTCAGAAGATGGTTTCGGGCTACATCGCCTGGCGCGACGAGGCCGTGAAAAAATATTTCGCCGAGAACTATTCGCAGTTGCCGTTGAAGAAAGGTGACGGGGCGTTTTTCAACCCCGCTGTGCTGCACGCCGCCGGCATGAACCAGACCAAAGACAAAAAGCGCATGGCCAACCTCGCCCAGATCAATTCAGCGTTCGGGCGGGCGCTCGAGACGATTGATCGCGAGCAGATGTCGAACGCGATTTATCCCGTGTTGCTGGCACGAAAAGCCGAGGGTTGGCCCGAGCACGACCTGAAGACGGTGGTCGCGGCTTGCGCCGAGAGTTATGCGTTTCCGACGAATCTCGACCGTGACCCGCCGCTCAAAGGTTTGGCGCCCCAGTCGCAGGCTGATTTTGTCTGGCAGGCACTGGTTGCCGAGAAGTCTGCCGCGCAGTTGCGCGACGAACTGGCGGCCTTGGCCGAGCGCCAAAAAACTGATCGGATCTGATCGGCTATTCTGAGCGGTGACGTCAACCGACTTTGGTTGAGCACGTAAACGGAGAATCAGATGGCGAACAAGGAACAAAAAGGCAAATCAAACAACAAGAAAGTTGCGAAACTTTCGTTGAAAGAAAAGCGACTCAGGAAGCAAGAAAAAAAGAAGCATTAGAAATCCGCGCTCAGGTAAAACCTGGGCTTGATGGCAGCCTTTTTATTCGTTGCCTTGGCAGCGCAATAACTGACTGTTGTCGGCCGTGACTAAGCCGAGCGCGTCGCTGCATTTGATCGCAGTGCAAAACTCGCCATGCAGGTTGGCGACAGTCATCGCATGTACAAGTTCGGGGTCGCGATCAACGCCGTCAGGCCCGACACGATTTGAAGTTGAGCAACAATCTTCGACGAGATACGTGTCAAAGCCAAGATTGCCTGCCATTCGCGTGGTTGTCTCGACGCAAAAGTTCGTGAAGAAACCGACAATTGCCAGTCGCGAAATGTTGGCGCGGCGCAGTTGAATCTCGAGGTCTGTGCCGATGAACCCCGAATTGACATCTTTTTCGACGACAATTTCGCCAGCAACCGGTTCAAATCCGGGCTTTTGTGCGCCCGTTGGCAACGAAAACTTGAGTGGCGAGGCAGCCTCGCGAGAGTTATGGCGCGTGAACGCAACCTTGAGTCGTGCCGAACGCCAAGCAGCCAGCAACCTCAACATTTTGCTCTCTGCATCGGGGTTGTTGCGGCGGCCGGTTGGTCCGCCCCAATGAGTCAAAACATCGACGCCGACCTGCACGTCGATCAGCAACAGCGCTGTTTCGCCCCCGAATCGTGCGATCACGGCTTCAATCTAGTGCTATGCCCAAGAATGTAAGGTGCGCCTGATACTCTCGGCTCAATGACTTTTTGTCAGAGTTCAACCCCAAAAAAACAGGAGAAATCATGTTAAGAAAACTCAAAGCTCTGGGATTCAGCGCGAACCTCTCGTATGCGCTCGGATTCTTGTCGGTAATCGGCAGCATCGTCGTTTGGTACACCCAAGGTGGCACCGACGCGGGCGAAGCCGGCGCGGCAGGCGAGCGATTCGGAATCTTTGTCGGTCTCTGGGCGCCAACTTTCATGGCGATCGGCAACGGCATCGACAACCTGAAAGAAAACTAAAAAATTATTTGATTTGTCGCGCTTCGGTCGTCAGATTCGCAGCAGGCTCGAGATAAAAACCACGAGCGACACTGCGATCACGACGATCGGAGCGACGAACTTCTGAATGCTCTGCATTTAGACAGTTAAGCAGACACAGAGTCGCCTTCACGCGCATTATCGCGTCTAACCGAGTTGAGATTTCGCGAAATCGCGCAGTTCGGGGGGCATGAAATTGTTGACCTGCGTCGTCTCGGCTTCGACCAGTTCGACGAGCTTGTTGGCGACATCTATCGGGTCGAGTTGATTCGTCGTGACCATCGTGCCGATCGCGCGCAAAAGGTCGGTCGCCGGGGCGCTGACCGCGCCGGCGCCGAACCACTCCCACATCGAGGCGGCCATGCGATCGTTGAAGCCCGTGTTGTAGGGCCCGGGGTTGATCAGCGTCACATCGATGCCCGCGGGGGCAAGTTCGGCGCGCATCGCTTTGCCCATCGCCTCGAGCGCATGCTTCGACATCGCATAAGGACCAAACGATGGGCCCGCCAACACACCCGCGATCGACGAAACGATAATGATTCGACCGCTACCTCGTTGCGCCATCTTGGGCAGAATCGCCTGGGTGACGGCGATCGTGCCGAACACATTCACCTCGAACACCTGACGCACGCGCTGAATCGGCACATCGGCCATCGGCCCCGTCTGGCCCGCGCCCGCGTTGTTGATCAAGACATCGACATCGAATTTTCCGGCTTCGGCGGTGTCTTTGGCCGATGTGATGTCGAGTTTTTCGACCGTCAGTTGCGGGGCCTCGACGCGCAGGCTCGCGGCCTGTTCGTGGGTTTCGGTGGTGGCGACCACAGCATGGCCGCGCGCGGCGAGGGCGATTGCCGTGGCTTTGCCGAACCCCGAACCTGCACCTGTTATCAAAACTCGTTTAGCCATGGTTCTCCGTGTCGTCGGTATTTACCGACTTTAATCCGTGCTGGTTGCAAGTCGCTCATCGAAAATTTCTGCCCGATTACGATTGGAAGAAAGTCGCAACGAGTGGTGTCGAACAGGGGTAGACGAAATGTCGGTAGCCAAAAAGGCCTCGCGAAAATTCATTAGTTGGCTTAGATCGATGGTCGGCTCCGCGCCGAAAGGCTTTTTACTGCAGGAGACGGTAGATGAACTGGTTCGTCACACCGACCAGTTGACGGACGTCATCGCCGTGCTTAAACGCGATGAAAAAAGTCTGAGCCGTTTCGGCAAGCAGGTATTCTCGCAGTCGGACGAGGACGGAATCACCCTGGAAATAGTCAGGCGTGTCTGCGACCGAAAGGGCCTTGTTCTCGAGATCGGCGTCGGCGACGGGATCGAAAACAATTCTCTTGTGCTCTTGGCACTGGGGTGGCGAGCAATCTGGGTTGGCAACGAAGACCTCGGATTAACAGTCTCCGACTTCAAAGACACCATTTCGTACACGAAATCCTGGGTGACGCGGGAAAACATATTCGCGACAGTTTCGGCGGGCCTTGAAAACTTGTCTGCCGAGACAGATGAGATCGATGTTCTGATGATCGACCTCGACGGCAACGACTTCCATGTGCTCCAGGCGCTCTTGCTGGCCGGTTTGTCGCCGAAGGCGATGGTGCTTGAATACAACTCTTTTTTGCCGCCCCCGATCGACTGGAAAATGGAATACGACGCCGAACACATTTGGACGCCGCCAAGCCTCAACTACGGGGCGTCTTTGCAGGCGCTCGTCAACTTGCTAGACGGTTTCGGATATTTCTTGGTCGGCTGCAATGCCCAGACCGGCAACAATGCGTTCTTCGTCAAGAACGAGTTTTCCCCGCAGTTCCTGGATGTCAGTCGCGGTGTTGAAAACCTCTATGTCGGTCGGGCTCAAAACGTTTACAACACTCCGCACAACAAGAAAAAACTCAGCAAAGACTTCGTCGAGTCGGTGCTGAGAAACGGGGTGCGCCGACCGTGAGTCGGGTCAGGGCTTTCGAAATTCGATCTTGCCGTCGTTGACGCGCGTCTCATAGACGGTCGTCGCGACACGCACGGGCGAGGCGACGGGCTCGCCCGTAAGAGCATTGAACCGCCCGTTGTGCTTTGGGCACTCGATCGTCGTGTCGTCGACGAAGCCCTCGGCAAGATGCGCCTTGCCATGCGTGCACAGACCGTCGATGACGCTGCATCTGCCGTCTTTGGTTTTGATCACCGCATAAGTCGCCTCGGCCATGTCGAAACGCGCCACATCGTTCGCGGCGAGCGAGGCGAACTCGCAGGCGACAATCCAGTCTTGCGACACTGTGCGTTTCAGGCTGCGTGTTGGGGGAGTTGACGTTTAATGTAGAAGTTTTCGTCTTTGGCTTGGCGGCGCAACGCATAGACAACCTCGCGCAGTGCCGAAATCGTGCTTGGATACGGAGCAGGCAACTGATCTTTCACCGCCAGGTGAAGCTTCTTCAACTGGTGGAACGGAACCGACGGGTAGATGTGGTGTTCGATGTGGTAGTTCATGTTCCAGTAGATCCAGCGATTGAGCGGACCCATATAAACCGTTCGCGTGTTGAGGCGATGGTCGATCGTGTTTTCGGCGAGACCCGCGTGTTGTGTCGAGCCAAGAACGACGACGAACCAGTGGCCGTAGATGCTGGGCAGACCGACGAACATCATCGGCTCGAAACTGCGAATTTGCCAACTGAAGACAACCGTGGCGACGAGGATCGTGAGATATACGCGCGAAGCCCACCTCGAGATGTGAAAGGTCTCGGGCGGTTGGAAGTCTTTTTGGTTGCTCGTCATGACGCCGAACGCGTTTTGTATCCACTGTTTTAACTCGGCAGGAAAAGCGCCGAAGCTGAGCAGTTCGAGCAGATATTTGTAGAACGGCACCTTGCGTTTGAAGGCGATCTCGGCGTCGCGACCGACGATGATCGTGTCAGAGTGATGTCGGGCGTGGCTCCAGCGCCATGTTTCTGGTTCGCGAAACACCATGAACGAGGCGATGTAATAAACGAAATCGTTCATCCACTTGGTGCGAAACGCCGTGCGGTGACCGGTTTCGTGCCAACGCGAGTCGCTCATCGAACCATAAAGCACGCCATAAACCAAAAACGCGGGCACGGCCCACCAGGTGCCCCAACTGCGGTGCGCGAGATAGCCGGTGATGGCCAGAGCGGCAAACCAACTTGCGACATGCAACGCGGCGAGACCGTTGCTGCGTTGCATGAACTGTTTCATCAATTCGCGGTCGACTTTGGGTTTGTACCAATCGGCGTCGACGAGGCCGGCGTTACGGGCGACTTCGGCCTCGGGGCCGCCAACTGTGTAATCGAGCATTAGGTGAGAATATCTCAATCGGGTCGAAGTCAGGCGGTGCGTTGAAAGGTGGCGATGCGGGCGAGGTCGCCGAAGTGGGGGCTCGTCGGGCCGTAAATTTGCACGTCGGTGTAGGTTGGCGCAGAGATCGTTTTCGACTCGACAGCCGAGCCGAGAGCCTCG
>VGAB01000067.1 GCA_016870935.1 Actinomycetota bacterium
TCTCTTCGACCCGCTCGGCCACCGACGGGTTGTCAGGATCAAAATGCGGCACCACAAAACCCACCGCGAACGCGCCCAGCGACGGGTGCATGCCGGCCTGCAACATCAGCCACACCACCACGGCCGTCGTGATCAACGTATAGGCCACACCGAAATTGAATCTACGAATCGACCATGCGAACCCGGCCACGACCAAAACCACGAGCGCGATATAAATCAGTTTTGGACTCTTGCCCGTGGTCGCCAAAGCCAGCACGCCACCAAGGTCGTCGAGAACCGCCACTGTCAGCAACAACGCGCGCAACTCGCGCCGAAACCCGCCGAGAGCCGTGACCGCCGAGGCGAGCGCAATATCGGTGGCAACGACGGCAACCCAACCGTCACGGGCCGCGGCGGGTGCGAACGAAACAAAGATCAGTGCGGGCACCGCCATACCGCCAAACGTCGCCGCAAGCGCAACTTTTAGCGTCGAACCCGACAAGGTGCCGCTGGCAAACTCGCGCCTCAATTCGAGACCGACCAGCAGAAAAAACCCACCGATGGCGAACTCGCTGATCAACTCGGTGAATGTGTTGTGCACGTAAAAATCGCCGAAAGTCGCAAGCGCGACAGCCACCAGCGCCGCGCCAAAAATTAAACCCGCCGCACGCACCTCGACCTCGACGAACCGCTCCAAAAAACCGACGGGACTATACGGCTTGCGCGTCATCTCATTTCTCTTGCCCGCGGACTTGGCGGACGCTGACCAACAGCTCGGGGGTCGCCGCGGCGATCGGTGTGCGACGCTGCGCATGCTCGTGCACGACCAGACCGCGATCTTGGTGCTCGACAATCAGCGCACCCGCCTCTTGGCAGATCAACGCGCTGGCCAGATAATCCCATACACCGTGGGTGTAAAAATCGATCCACGCGTCGATCACCCCGTCGGCGACCAGACATATATCTAGCGCCGCAGCGCCGAGCGCACGAAACTGGCCCCATCTCGGCCGGTGTTTCGGAATACCTGAGATACCGACCACCGCCTCGCCCAGATCGACGCAACCGCTCGGTCGCATCGCGGCCCCGTTGTGAAACGCACCGCCACCAGCGGTCGCCCAATAACGGTCGTGACCGTTTGCTTGGTTGACCACGAGACCCGCTCGCATGCCGTTTTTGTCGATCGCGCACAGCGCAGTGGCGAACCATGGCACGCCACGGCTCGCATTAGTCGAACCATCAAGCGGATCGACCACGACGCAGAGATCGTCGTCGCCGAACACACCCGAAGATTGGCTTTCTTCCGACAGCACGGCGACTCCGGCGCCGTGCAAAACCTCGAGCGCCGCGGCGTCGGCTCGCAAGTCGACCGAATATTGCGTGTCGCGCAAACCCGAAAGCGACCAGTCTTTGTTCGCGCGCAAGACAACGCCGACCGCGTCAGCCGTCTCGTTCAACACGGCCAAAATATCTGCGTTTGAACTCGATTTTTTCAGGCGCGCCACGAATTTCCTCCATCATCACACTAATTGCCGAACTATTTGCGCTTCGTCACCTCGGCATTCGTGCACTCGTGCCACGACGACGACCCCTAAACTGATGAAGGTGAAATCAGCGTTGCGCAGTCTGATTGACGAATCGGTCACGATCATTCGTGAAGTTGCAGCCGAATTCGAGCGCCCCGTCATGCTTTTCTCGGGCGGCAAAGACTCGGTGGTCATGCTTCACCTCGCCGTTCGTGCGTTCAGCCCCGCGCGGGTGCCCTTTCCGGTGATGCACATCGACACGGGCCACAATTTCGCCGAGGTGATCGAGTTTCGCGACCGTGCGGTGCGCGACCTCGACGTGCAACTGATCGTCGGCTCGGTCCAAGCGTCGATCGACGCGGGGCGCGTGCAAGATGCCGTCGGGCCCCGAGCCAGTCGCAATCCGTTGCAGACTGTGACGCTGCTCGACGCGATCAAAGAACACAGGTTCGACGCCGTCTTCGGCGGCGCGCGCCGCGACGAAGAACGCGCCCGCGCGAAAGAACGCGTCTACTCTCATCGCGACGCGTTCGGCCAGTGGGACCCGAAAACCCAACGACCCGAACTGTGGGGCATCTACAACGGGCGGCACAAGGCGGGCGAACACTTCAGGATTTTTCCCATCTCAAACTGGACCGAACTTGATGTCTGGCGTTTCATCAGCGACTACAACATCGATCTGCCGAGCATCTACTTCGCCCATCGCCGCCAGGTGTTCAGGCGCGACAACATGTGGATGGCGGTTTCACCGTTTTTGAGACCCGAAGATGGCGAGACGGTCAGCGAAGAACTTGTTCGTTTCCGCACCGTCGGCGATGCGACTTGCACCGCGGCGATCGAATCGTCGGCCGCGACAATTGAACAAGTCATCGCTGAAACGTCGGTCGCTCGAATCACCGAACGCGGCGCCACTCGCGCCGATGATCGCATCTCAGAGGCCGGCATGGAAGACCGCAAAAAGTTGGGCTACTTCTGATGCAACGGCTGCACTTTGCCACGGTCGGCTCGGTCGACGACGGCAAGTCAACTTTGATTGGGCGCCTGCTATACGACTCGAAGAGCATCTTTGAAGATCAACTCGAGCACATCGAGGCGGTAAGCAAGCGTCGCGGCGACGATTATGTAGATCTGTCGTTGCTCACCGACGGTTTGCGTGCCGAACGAGAGCAAGGCATCACGATCGACGTCGCCTATCGCTACTTCGCCACGCCAAAGCGCAGTTTCATCATCGCTGACTGCCCTGGTCATATTCAATACACCCGCAATATGATCACCGGCGCGTCGAACGCCGACCTAGCGATCGTACTGGTCGATGCCCGCACGGGCGTTGTCGAGCAAACGCGACGCCACAGCCTGCTCGTCTCGCTTCTGGGCGTGCCCCATCTCGTGATCTGCGTCAACAAAATGGACCTCGTCAACTACGACCTCGAAGTTTTCAACAACATCCGCCAAGAGTTCGAGAGCTTCGCCGCGCGACTCGATCTGCGCGATGTCACGTTTCTGCCGATCAGCGCGCTGGCCGGCGACAATGTGGTCGGTCGCTCGGCCAACATGCCGTGGTTCGAAGGCTCGACACTGTTGCACCACCTCGAGAACGTCTACACGGCCAGCGACGGCAACCGCATCGATACGCGGTTCCCCGTGCAATATGTGATTCGACCGCAACGCGCCGACAATCCCGACTATCGCGGTTACGCGGGTCGGGTCGCGGGCGGGGTTCTCAAGGTCGGCGACGAGATCATGGTCATGCCGTCGGGTTTGACCAGCACGATCACCGCGATCGACTCGCCCGATGGCCCGCTCAAACAGGCCGAGCCCGGCCAAGCCGTGACGATTCTTCTCGCCGACGATCTTTCGATCACGCGCGGCGACATGATCTGTCGTCCCACCAACCGCCCCCGTTCGTCGCAAGAACTCGAGGCGATGCTGTGTTGGATGGACGACGCCGCGCCGTTGCAGATCGACAAGATCTATTCGGTCAAACACACCACGAAGCTCGCGCGCGGCAAGGTTTCCGATGTTCTCTATCGCCTCGACATCACAAACCTGCACCGCGAACCGAACATCAAAGAACTCAAGTTCAACGAGATCGGCAGGGTGACGCTGCACACCACAAGCCCACTGTTTTTCGACGACTACCACCAGAACCGAGCGACGGGCTCGTTCATCTTGATCGATGAATCGACCGGCCAAACCGCGGCGGCAGGCATGTTGCTCTCGCCCCGTTCATAGCGTCGCCGACTCGTAAACTTAAGAAGATGAGTCAACCCGTCTGGCACGAACCTGCGGTAACCCGCCCGCAACGATGGATGAAGCACGGTCTCTCGGGGGCGACGGTTTGGCTCACGGGTCTTTCTGGCTCGGGAAAATCGACCATCGCCAACGAACTCGCCCGCGAACTTCTGAACACGAGCCGCCTTGCCTACATTCTCGATGCCGACAACTTGCGCCACGGCATCAACAACGACCTCGGCTACAGCGACCCTGATCGCACCGAGAACATTCGTCGCGTCGCCGAGGTCGCTTGCCTTTTCGCCGACGCCGGCCTGGTGGCGATCGTGCCGATTATCTCGCCGTTCATCGCCTCGCGCGAGAGCGCCCGAAAGATTCACGGCGAAAAGAAGCTTCGTTTCATCGAAGTTCATGTCGCCACCCCGATCGACGAATGCGAACGACGCGACACGAAGGGTCTTTATGCCAAGGCTCGCAGCGGCGCAATAAAAGGCCTGAGCGGTTTCGACAGCGTTTACGAGCCACCGACCCACGCCGATGTCGTCGTCGGTGCCAACAACGAGACCCTCGCCCAATCTGTCGCCGCGATCATGGCCAAACTTCTGGTTCGTGCCGGTCAATGACCTCTGGTGACGCCCGATGGTGAGTGAAAAAGACTTCCCGAATAAGCCGTATGCCGGCTTTTTGCTCGTCGCCCCCCGACTCAAAGTTATGTACTGTCCAACGACCAAAGTCGCCTGCAGCAGCATCAAGATGCTTCTGGCCAAGGCGGGCGCGACCTACGACCAAACTCGGGTCGATCGCCTGATCAGCCCGCACATGGCTCGCTCGCAGACGATCCACGAACTCGGCGTGAACGGTCTGACGAAATTGATCGACATGAAGGCCGCACAGGTCGAAGAAATCTTGGGCTCGCCCGAATGGCTTCGCGTCTACGCCACTCGCGATCCACTTTCACGCGCATATTCGGCTTGGGAGAACAGAATTTTTTCGCGGGCGCCAGGCACCCCCGAAAAAGCGATCGACCTTTGCCAAGATCAACTCGTCGACGGCCAGATCAATGTCAGCGAGAGTTTCGCGCACTTCGCGAAAATGATCGCCGAGCACACCGACGAATTCATGGATGACCACCACTTCTTGCCCCAGTCGCACATCGTGCACCCCGACAAGTTCAACTACAACATGGTCGCCAGCGTCGAAAACCCCGCCGAGATGCAGCGGCTGGTCGACGAAATCAACCGCCGAGCCGGCACGACACTCTCGCTCGAACGACACAACGTCGGTTTCGGCATCAAACTCGAACAGGTCTGCGACCAACACACCGCCAATCGCCTGCAGGCCGTCTACGCCACCGACTACGAAACTTTCGGCTTTGCCAAACGCGAATTCGCCGCGTCGATCCAGCCGCTGATGTTCAGCGCGACCGAGACGGCGATGTTGCGAGGTTTCCGCGGCTCGATCGAGCGTTTGCAGGCCGTGTCGTTCACGGCGAGATCATTGACGGGTTTTCGTTTCGGTTGGCGACAAATCTACAAGTCAATCGTGCGCAAAATTTCGTTTGGCAAAAAATACAACGACCCACAGAATCTCTTTTGGTGACTAACTAATGTCCGCCGACAAAACTTCTCCGGCGAAAATTGGCATCGTCACCGTGTCTGATCGTGCGTCTGCGGGTGTCTACAAAGATCTGGGCGGCCCAGCGATTCACGAATATTTCGAAAAACACCTTTCTTCGCCGTGGCAAGCGGTCTCCAAGGTGATCGCCGACGAGGTTGACCTCGTCGCGGTGACGCTGCGAGAACTCGCCGACATCGAAAAATGTTGTCTGATCGTCACCACTGGCGGCACGGGCCCCGCGTTGCGCGACGTCACACCCGAGGCCACCGAACAAGTCTGCGAAAAAATGATGCCCGGATTCGGCGAACTGATGCGCGCGACATCGCTCAAGGTCGTGCCCACAGCGATCTTGTCGCGCCAAACCGCGGGCATTCGCGGTGGTGCGCTGATCATCAATCTGCCAGGTAAACCATCCTCAATTAGCGAGTGTCTCGACGCAGTGATGCCCGCGGTGCCCTACTGCATCGATCTGATCGACGGCCCCCGACTCGAACTTGCCAACGGTCTCGTCGCGTTTCGCCCCAAGGGCAAATAGTTCGCCAATAGTTTTTACTGCTCGTCGTAGGGTTGGCCAGCGGCCTTAGGTGCGCGACTCGCACCGACGAACCCGGCTACAACCACGAGCGTCACCAAATACGGCGCCATCAACAAGAACTCGCTTGGTATGCCAGTGTCGAAGTTGCCGATCTTCAACCGCACTGCCTCGGCCAACGCAAAAACCAAAGCACCGCTGAACGCCCCGACCGGGTGCCAGCGACCGAAAATCACGGCGGCAAGAGCGATAAAACCGCGACCACCGGTGATGTTCTGGTCGAACCTGCCGACCGTGCCGATCGGCCACCATGCTCCGCCGATGCCCGCGACTGCGCCCGCGATCATCAAGTTTCGATAGCGCAACTTGATGACATCGACACCGAGCGTGCCCGCCGCTTTCGGGTATTCGCCGGCGGCCCTGGTGCGCAAGCCCCAGCGCGTGCGATACATCGACCAGGTCAGGAGCGCGACTGCGGCAAATGAGAAATAAACAAAAATTGTCTGAACAAAGAGAATTTGTCCGATGAACGGTATCTTAGACAGGAGCGGCACCGAGATCGGCATCACCGGCACCAACGAGTTGTAGTCGGGGTTCGGCACCAAAACCCTGAAGCTCAAAAATGATGTGATGCCGAGCGCAAAAAAATTGATCGCGAAGCCGACGATCACCTGATCGACGCGGTACTTGATCGAGAAAACGGCAAGTATCCACGCCAAAAATACGCCCGTGAGCATCGCGATCACGGTGCCGAGCCACAGGTTCGTCAACGACGCACCGACCGCACCCGTGAACGCGCCCGCCAACAACA
>VGAB01000068.1 GCA_016870935.1 Actinomycetota bacterium
GGCTGGTTCTGCATCGCGCTTGGCCTCAGTTTCAACTACGCCGGAAGGAAGTGGATGAACGCGATCATCTCGCCCACCGCATCATGATCTCGCTGATCGCCATCGCCGGTGTCGTCGGCCTCTATTTCTTCTATCGTCAGCAGCGAACTCCCGAACCGAACATCGCGCGAAGCGTCCCCGAAATGATCGACACCTTGCTCGTTTTGGTTCGGGCTGGCCATGGCCCGGTTGCCGCGATTTCGCAACTGCACAACTGGGTGCCAACAGATATCAAGCCCCCGCTCTATCGCGCCCATGTCGAGTTGGCGGCGGGGCAAAGGTTCGGCGATGTGATCAAAAAACTGCGCAACGACCTCGGGCCCGGTGTCTTTCCGGTCTGCGACATTCTGGCAAGCGCCGACCGCGACGGGCTTCCGATCACTTCGATTCTCGATCAGCTCTCATTTCACAGTCACCGCGAGCGCCAACGTTTGCGCGAGATCGAGACCAAAGAACTTCCAGTGCGTTTGCTATTTCCCTTGGTCTGCTGCATCCTGCCGTCGTTCGTGCTTTTGGCGATGCTGCCCTTGTTGATCAATTCGTTGACGGTCGTTTCGGGGCAACTCTGGTGAAAAAATATTTTCGCATCAATCTCGAAAAGGGTCAGGCGACGACCGAATACGCGCTTGTTCTGCTCGGCGCCGCCGTGATCGCGCTGTTGGTCATCGCGTGGGCCACCGACGGCGGTGGTGCGGGTCGAATCGGCGAACTATTCGACACCGTCTTGTCGGGCATCTTTGACCGCACCGACAGCATTGGACAATAAGCCCCGCCTCGAAACCGGCCAGGCAACGGTCGAGTTCGCGCTCACCTTGCCGTTCATGATCATCTTCTCGCTTTGCGTCGTGCAGATCGGCAGCGTCGCCAACGATCAACTGGCGTTGAACCATGCCGCGAGAGTGGCGGCTCGAGAAATCTCGTTGGCCGATGTCGACGACAGTCTGGCGCAACAGGTTGCAATCGAATCGATACGACGAGAGATAGATCTCGAAGATCTAGAGGTGATCACCCAGTTGTCGCCAAAAATGGTGACCGTCGACTTGAAATTTCGACGCCGAGTTGAAGTGCCGCTGATCGGCGTTGTCGCCCCGGCAATCGAACTGAATGCGACGGCGACGATGCCGCGCGAACCATCGACTAACTGATTTTTCGCCGACCCTTGCGATTCGACAGACGCACACGAACTTTCTGCTCTTCTTCCAGGGCGGCCTCCTCGGCGACCAGCCGATGCATGCTCTCGAGGCGGTCGACTGACAACGTCCCGGCCGCGATCGCCGCGCGCACCGCGCAACCCGGCTCATCTTGATGTTTGCAATCTCTGAACTTGCACGAGTCGGCAAGTTTGAATATGTCGGCGAATGCGCGCTCGATGCCGTGCCCGCTCGTCCATAAATTGAGCGCGCGCAACCCTGGTGTGTCGATCAACCAACCGCCGTTGGGCATCGACAACAGATCGGCCGCGACCGTCGTGTGGCGACCGCGTTGGTCGTTGCCGCGAACATCACCAACCTGTTGTGCATCAACGCCCACGAGCCGGTTGACCAGGGTCGATTTGCCCACACCGCTCGCGCCCAACACCGCCACGGTTTGGTGATTTTGACCGTATTCGGCGAGTTTGTCCAGGCCGTCGCCAGTGAGGCCGCTGACCACATGGCAGTCGATGGCGCAAACCTGGGCGACCTCGCGCAACAGAGAAACATGTTCGGGCGCGTCGTGCAAATCGTTTTTTGTCAGCACCAACACGGGCGTCGCGCCGCTGTCGAAAGCCAAGACGAGTTCACGCTCGATCCGACGTTGATTCGACTCGTTCGTCGCCGCATGCACGATGAACACCGTGTCGATGTTCGCCGCAACCGCATGATGCTCGGCGCGCACCGCGTCGGAAGATGCGCGCCGAATCAACGCGGAGAACCTCGGCAAAACTCTTTCGACCCGTTCGAGGCTGTTCTTGAACATCACCCAGTCACCGACGGCGACTTCTGCGCCGATGTTTCGCACGCGCACGGTGCCAGATTCTTCGGACGACGCACTCATTTTGATCGTGCTCCACCCGCGATCAAGACGACTCACTCTTCCGATTTGAAATGACCGATCATTTTTTTGCAGATCAATCTCGAAATCTTTTTTCCACCCAAGCGCGAGCAGATCGGGTCGCATGTCATCATTTACGCTACCGATGCAGCCCATAGTGCTATTGGATTTCAGCCGATAACCTTGACAAGCCCGTGTCTGACCACCTAACGATGAAACAGCATGTCTAACGCTCTTGTCATAGTCGAATCGCCGGCGAAGGCGAAAACTATTTCGAAATTTCTCGGCAACGGCTTCGATGTGCGCGCGTCGGTTGGTCACATCGCAGACCTGCCGAGCAAAGGTTTGTCGGTCGACGTCGAGAACTCGTTCAAACCAAACTACGAACTGACGGAGCGCGGTTCGCAGGTGATCAAAGAGTTGAAGGCGTTGCTCAAGGGTTGCGATGAATTGTTTCTCGCAACCGACGAAGATCGCGAGGGTGAAGCGATCGCCGCGCATCTTCTCGAATATTTGAAGCCGAAGGTGCCCGTGAAGCGAATGGTCTTTCACGAAATCACCAAGACGGCGATCAACGAGGCGCTCGACCACACCCGCGATGTCGACTACAAACTGGTCGATGCCGCCGAGGCGAGGCGTATTCTCGACCGACTTTACGGCTACGAGGTTTCGCCGATTCTCTGGCGCAAGGTCAATCGCGGGCTTTCGGCGGGTCGGGTGCAGAGCCCGGCGATTCGCCTTGTCGTCGAGCGTGAGCAGGAACGAATGGCCCATGTGGCGGCTGGTTATTGGGATATCGAGGCCACCAGTGCGACGACACCTATATTTACGGCCGCCCTGCAGTCGCTCGACGGTCAACGAATCGCCGTCGGCAAAGACTTTGACTCCAACGGGTCGGCCAAAGAGGGCGTCGTCGTGGTCACCGAGTCGAAAGCCACCGAGTTGGTCGAAGGCCTGACGGGCGCCGATTTGGTCGTGCGCAGCGTCGAAGACCGTCCTTATCGAAAATCACCGCGGGCCCCGTTTATGACCAGCACCTTGCAACAAGAGGGCGGCAACAAATTGCGCATTACCGCCAGCGAGGTCATGCGGCTGGCCCAGAGTCTTTACGAGGGCGGCTTCATCACATATATGCGAACCGACAACGTGATTTTGGCCGATGACGCGCTGGCGGCTGTGCGCGGAGAAATCGTCAGCTCTTTCGGCAACGATTTTTTGTCGGCCGAACCGCGGGCCTACAAATCGAAGGTGAAAAATGCCCAAGAGGCTCACGAGGCGATCCGGCCGACTTTGCCCTTGCGCAGCCCAGATGTCGTCGGTTCAGAGATGAACGCCCGCGAACTCGCGCTTTACAAACTAATTTGGCAGCGCACCTTGGCCTCGCAAATGTCAGATGCGACGGGCACGACCGTGACGGTGAAACTCGGGGCCAAAACATCTTCGACAACCAAGACCGATTGCGAATTCTCCACGAGCGGCACCACGATCACATTCCCCGGCTATCGACAGGCGTATCAAGAAGTCGAAGAAGACACCGAGTCTGAAGAAAAAGAAGCGCTGCTGCCCGCGATGAAAATCGGCGACCAGGTCAAGATCGAAAAGTTTGTCGCCAGCGGTCACGTGACGAGTCCCCCGGCGCGATACACCGAGCCCACGCTCGTCAAGAAACTTGAAGAACTCGGCATCGGTCGGCCGAGCACCTACGCCGCGATCCTCGGCACGATTCTCAATCGCGGTTATGTCTGGAAAAAAGGCCAGGCCATCGTTCCTTCATGGACGGCATTTGCCGTCGTCAAATTGATGAAGGAGCACTTCACCGAACTTGTCGACTACAAGTTCACGGCGACGGTCGAAGAAGAACTCGACGAGATCGCCGATGGTTCGCGGGTAAAAGAAGTTTGGCTCGGCGAGTTTTACTACGGCAACGGCAAAGAACTGCCAGGGCTCAAACCGCTGGTCGAACACAACATCGCCAATATCGACGCCGCGGCGTTGAACGCGTTTCCCGTGGGCAATCACCCGACGAACGGCGAAGAAATCATTCTGCGTCCCGGAAAATTCGGCCCATATGTGAAGTGCGGCGAGAATACGGCGTCGGTGCCCGAGACGCTGACACCCGACGAACTGAATGTCGAAGTCGCGGTCGCCCTGTTGGCGGCGCCGAAATACGTCGACCCGATCGGTGAACTAGACGGTTTGCCGGTTTATTTGAAAAACGGTCGTTACGGCCCGTATGTGCAGTTGGGAACCATCGAGAACCCGCCGCCCGACATGGAAAAACCGAAGATGGTCTCGCTTTTCAAGACGATGGCGATCGAAAATGTGACGATGGTCGAGGCGCTGCAGTTGCTTTCGTTGCCCCGCACGGTTGGTGCCGACAAGGTCGATGGCGAAATCATCACCGCGCAAAACGGAAGATACGGCCCCTACATCAGCAAAGGCAAAGAGAGCCGATCGCTCGAAAGTGAAGATCAAATTTTTACGATCACCCTCGAGGCGGCGCTGGCAAAACTCGCCGAACCGCGGGTATTTGGTCGGCGCGGGCCCGCAAAACCTCCGTTGAAAGAATTCGGCAACGACCCCGTCAGCAATCGCCCGGTCGTCGCCAAAGACGGAAAATTCGGCACATACGTGACGGACGGCGAGACGAACGCGGGCCTCACCCGCGGAGACCGAATCGAATTCGTCACGCCAGAGCGCGCGTTCGAGTTGCTGGCGATTAGGCGCGACTACGTGGCGTCGAACGGCGGGGCGAAAAAAAAGACCAAGCGTGAAACCAAACCAAAAAAAGTTGTCGCCGCCAAACCGCTGGCAAAGCCGAAGACGAAACCGCGCGCGAAGACCGTCAAGAAAACGACCAAAACCGTCGGCGCCAAAAGCAAGTCTGCCAAGTAACAGCCGCCCCGTAGGGTTGAGACATGAATTCGGGTAGATATATCGCTTTCGAGGGCCTCGAAGGCTGCGGCAAGAGCACCCATGTGAAGCGTCTTGCGACGCGACTCGACGCGGTGATGACCCGCGAGCCGGGCGGCACAACCGTGGGATCGATGTTGCGCAACGTTCTTATTGATCCCGCAAACACGAGTTTGTCGCCACGCGCCGAGGCGTTGATGATGGCGGCCGACCGCGCGCAACACATCGCCGAATTGGTTTCGCCATCGCTTGCCGCAGGGCGTCATGTCGTCAGCGACCGCAGCGTCTATTCCTCGCTCGCCTACCAGGGCTACGGCCGTCAACAAGATCTGGTCGAACTGAAGCGCCTCAACGACTGGGCGATCAACGGCGTTTGGCCCGAACTAGTCATATATATAGAGGTGCCGACCGAACTCTTGCTCGAGCGACTCAAAAAGCGCGAGCTCGATCGCTTCGAACAAGAGAACCGCGATTTTTTCGGTCGGGTAGCGGCCGGTTTTTCGCAGATGGCGGCCGACGACCCGGCCAAATGGCTGGTTATCGACGGCACACCGCCCAAAGATGAACTCGAAAAAATAATTTCGGCCGCCGTGCGAGAAAGACTGGGCATCTGATGACGGCGGTCTGGTCGCAGATCATCGGTCAGGCGCGGGCGGTCGAGAAACTTCGTGGCTTGGCGACGAGCGGCGTGCAGTCGTTTCTCTTCATCGGACCAGAGGGTTGCGGCAAAGAGCTCGCCGCACGCGCCTTCGCGTCGGTGTTGATCACGGGCTCCGACGACGACACCACCCGCGAGACCGGCCTGATCATGCGCGGCGAGTTCGCCGACGTCAACGAGATCTATCGCGTCGGTGCCGCGGTCGACAAAGAAGAGGCCGAGAGCATCGTCGGCCAGTCGTCGACGACGCCGCTCGAGGCCAAGGTGAAAGTGATCATCATCCACGAGGTTCACTTGATGCGCGACAGCGCGGCGGTGCGTCTGCTGAAAACAATCGAAGAGCCGGCGCCGCAGGTCGTGTTCATCTTGTTGGCCGACCAACTCGTGCCGTCTTTGACGACGCTGAATTCACGATGCGTGGTCGTCAACTTTGTGCAACTCGCTGATGCCGATATCGCCTCGGCGCTGATTGCCGAAGGCGTGTTTCCGTCAACTGCTGAGTCGGTGGCGAAGGTTTCTCAGGGCAACCTGGCTCGCGCGCGATTGCTGGTGACCGACAATTATCTCGCCCGTCGTCAAGATGCTTTCGCCTCGATCGCCTCTCGTCTCGACGGCACCGGTGCGACGGTCGTCAATATCGTCGCCGACCTGCTCGAGCAACTTGACAAGGCGGCCGAAGCGCTCGAGGCGATGCACGAGCGCGAGGTCAAAGAACTCGACGACAAGGTTGCCTTGACCGGCGAACGCGGCAGTGGAAGAAAAGCGCTTGCTGATCGGCACAAACGCGAACTGCGCAAATTGCGAACCGACGAACTGCGCAGCGGCTTGAGCATTTTTGCCGGCGTCTACAAAGATCTGCTGCTCCGCGAGCCCGACAGGGCGAATGGCGAAGAGATCATCGCGGCAATCGGGTCGATCCACAAAACTATTTCGGCGCTCGGCCTCAACATCAACGAAAGTCTCGCCCTGCACTCGCTGTTGATCAAATGCCCTCCCCTCAAATCTCTCGCCG
>VGAB01000069.1 GCA_016870935.1 Actinomycetota bacterium
GTTTTCCGTTCAATGTTCGCTGGCCGAAAGTCATCGGCGTGAAACTCACCGGTTCGCTTTCAGGATGGTCGAGCCCGAAAGATGTGATCCTCGAAGTGGCCCGCATTCTCACCGTCGAAGGTGGCACAGGTGCGATCGTCGAATATTTCGGCGAAGGCGCCGACTCGATTTCGGCAACCGGCAAAGCCACGATCTGCAACATGGGCGCCGAGATCGGTGCGACTTGTTCGGTGTTCGGCTACGACGAACAGATGTCGAAATATCTGCAGGCGACAAGTCGAGGCGACATCGCCGCGGCCGCCGACCTTGTCGCGCAACATCTTCGCCCAGACGATGGCGCGCTTTACGACAAGACGATCGAAATCGACTTGAACTCGCTCAAACCCCTGATCAATGGCCCGCACACGCCAGATCTCGCCCATCGGGTCGGCGCGGGCGTCGCCAAAGCCGCGGCAGAAAACAAATGGCCGCTTGAAATCTCGGCTGCGCTCATCGGCAGTTGCACCAACAGCTCGTACGAAGACATCACTCGTGCCGCATCGGTGGCGCGTTTCGCCGCGTCAAAGGGTCTCAAGGCAAAGACCGAACTGCTCGTCACGCCCGGCTCCGAACAGATTCGTGCGACCATCGAGCGCGACGGTTTGCTCGCCGATCTCGAGGCGATCGGGGCGACCGTGCTGGCCAATGCGTGCGGCCCGTGCATCGGCCAATGGGAGCGGGCAAAAGAAATCACCGACAAAACCAACACGATCGTCAATTCGTTCAACCGCAATTTTCCGAAACGCAACGACGGCTCGGCCAACACGCTGAGTTTTGTCACGAGTCCCGACACCGTCATCGCTTTGGCGCTGAGCGGTCGTCTCGATTTCGACCCGACCACCGACACGATCACCGCGCCCGACGGCACGAGTGTTTCGCTCGCCCAGCCCCTCGGCGAAGTTCTGCCAAAAAATGGCTACAAAGCGGGCAGCGACACGTTCGTCGCACCACCGGCCGACGGCTCTGGCATCGAGGTGATCGTCGATCCGAACAGCGAACGATTGCAACTTCTGCAACCGTTCGAGAAATGGGATGGCAACGACTTCATCTACATGCCCGTTCTCATGAAAGCCAAGGGCAAGTGCACCACCGACCACATTTCGGCGGCGGGCAAGTGGCTGAAGTTTCGCGGACATCTTGAAAACATCTCGGGCAACCTTTTCGCCGGCGCCGTGAACGCGTTCACGGGTGCGGTCGGCGAAGGTCTCGACAAGATCGATCGCCAGACGCGCCCGTATCCCGAAATCGCCAAGCGCTACAGCAAGATGCAGATTCAATGGTGTGCCGTCGGCGACCAGAACTATGGCGAGGGTTCATCGCGCGAGCACGCCGCAATGGAGCCGCGTTATCGGGGCGCACATGTAATTTTCGCCAGATCATTCGCCCGAATTCACGAGACCAACCTGAAAAAGCAGGGCATCGTTCCGCTTACGTTCGCCGACCCGGCCGTCTACGACAAAATCGGCGAACACGATCAGATCAGCGTTCGTGAAATGCCACCCGTGCCCGACCAGCCCGTGCGTTGCATCATCCATCGACAGGGTCACCCTGATGTCGAGTTCTTCGCCAACCACACGTTCTCTGCCGAGCAGGTGAAGTGGTTCAAAGCCGGCAGCGCCCTCAACCTCGTGCGCGAAAAAGTTAAACGCTCCAAAAAATAAACGAGACGTAAATGGGAAAGGCCCCGCACTTGGCGGGGCCTCTCAACCTAGATCTAAAGCCTGGGGGAAGGCTCTAGTCATTTAGAGATACAACTTGGGGAGGTCGTATCCGTTATGTCTCCAATTATGGGTCATACGGCACCTATATCTCAAGGCGAACGGCGTGATACCCCCTATCATTTTTAGTGATATGGAACTTAGGCAACTCGAAGTCCTTATTTCTATTGCCGATCACGGCTCTTTCTCGGGGGCTGCCCGGGCTCTGGCGACGGTTCAAAGCAATGTCTCGGCCCACATTTCACGACTCGAAAAAGAACTCGCCACTTCACTGGTCGATCGCTCTTCGGGCCGACTCACCGAAGACGGGGCGCTCGTGGTCGAACGGGCGCGTCGTGTTCTGAACCAGGTTCAAGACATCGCCGCCGATGTTCACTCGAAAGACCAAGATGTCGAGGGCGAAACGATGCTCGGCAGCATCGGCACGACCGGTCGATGGCTGATGCCGAAATTTCTTCCGCAACTCGCGTCGCAATTTCCGAAAATACGCGTAACCGTCACCGAGGGCAGCACGCTCAACTTGGTGCCCCGTTTGTTGAACGGATCACTCGACGCCGCGATCCTTCACCTTCCGATCGAAGACGACAATTTGCTCTCTAAACCTCTGTTCGCCGAAGACCTCGTGCTCTTGGTGCACTCAAATCACGACTGGTCGAAACTCGACACGATCACGATCAAAGAACTGACGAAGCGCCCGTTGCTTTTGCCGCCGAAAAACAACGCGCTGCGCAAGATCCTCGATCGCGCGGCGGGCTCACAGCGACTCGTGCTCACCCCGCAGGCAGAAATCGACGGCATCCGCATGCTGACATCGCTCGCCTTCGAGGGTTTTGGTGCCGCGGTCGTTCCCGCCACGGCGGCACCGGGCTGGATCAAAGGTGAATTCAAAAGAATCAAGATTCCCGAACTGCCGCGCCGCGTGGTCGGCCTGGTTCAGCGCGCTCGCCCGCTGCCGAGCAAATCGACGGCCGCGATCGCCGCGCTGATCCAAGAAATCATCACCAAACACGGCGACAAACAGCCGGGCGTGCACATCGGCAAAGGCGCATTCCCGCTCAATCGAAACGCATAACTAGTCTTGGTGCCGTGACGGTTCACCTCCAGCGTTCGGTCAAAGGTGCGGCCGCCGCCGAGGTGCGCTGGCTCGAAAACATCAACCGCCGGGTCGTCTGGGTCGATGTCGACGAGACGGTGCGTCGCGGCGCACTTTCCGCCGAGGCCTCGGGCGTGATCAGCCATGCGGCAGAAACGGCGCGCGAAAAAGGTTTGCCCCTCGTCATGGCGATCGGCAGTTCCGGCGCCGACATCGTCGAGGGCGTCGCCGCTTTGCATGGTTGGGGCGTCGCGGCGAAATCCATCGCCAAATGTTCGGGCTACGTGCCGATCATCACCGTCGTCACCGGTCCCGCGGTCTCGGGTCCCGCGTTGTTGATCGGCCTCAGCGATGTCGTGATCATGACCAGCGAGGCATACGCGTTCGTCACGGGCCCGACGATGGTCGCCGAATTCACGGGCGTGGTCATCAGCAACGACGAACTCGGCGGGGCCGACATTCACGCGAAACAAAGTGGTGTCGCCCACCTCGTCGTCGCCGACCGCAAGGCGGCGCTCGACGAGGTCGAGCATGTGCTCTCGTTCTTGCCCGACAATGTCAACGAACTCCCCGTCTCGATCGCGACCTCCGACCCGATCGATCGCCCCACTCCCGAGGCGGGCGCGCTCATCCCCGATTCGACGACGGGCGCCTACGACGTGAAGTCGGTGGTTCGCTCGATCGCCGACGACGGCTACATGCTCGAGTTGCGCGAGCGATGGGCCGGCAACATCGTCACCGCATTGATCACGATCAACGGACAAAGCGTCGGCGTGGTCGCCAACCAACCGATGAACCTGGCCGGCACCCTCGACATTCCCGGCTCGCAGAAGGCGGCGCGATTCGTGGCCTTTTGCGACGCGTTCAACATTCCGATTTTGACGCTCGTCGACACGCCGGGTTTTTACCCCGGCAAAGATCTCGAATGGCGCGGAATGATCAGGCACGGGGCGCAACTCGTGTTCGCCTACGGGCGTGCGACCGTGCCACGAGTGTGCCTTATCCTTCGAAAAAGCTACGGCGGCGCCTACATCGTCATGGACTCCAAAGAAATGGGCAACGACATCTGTCTGGCGTGGCCGACCGCCGAACTCGCCGTGATGGGTGCGGGTCAGGCGGCGGCAATTTTGCAGCGTCGCGCGACGCAGGCAGAGCGCGAGGCTTTTGAGCGCGACTATGTCGAGCGACTCTTGAATCCCTACGTCGCCGCCGAGCGCGGCTATGTCGACAGCGTCATCGACCCCGCCGACAGTCGTCGCGAGATCGCCTCGGCATTGACGATGCTCGCCGACAAACGCGAAAAGTTACAGCCGCGTAAACACGACAACACACCGCTATAAAAGCCCAAAAAACTGGTCGTGCGACTAGATTGAATGCGGGATTGGAAGCTCCCACAAATTAAAAGGACACCGAATGGCTGAAACAATCACCATTATTGATGACCGAACTGGAAAGAAAGTGACGGTTCCGATTCGCGACGGGGTTTTCCCGTCGAGCGCGCTCCGCGAACTCAACCCCGAACTTCGAATGTACGACCCCGCATTTTTGTCGACGGCGGCTTGCGCATCGGCGATCACCTACATCGACGGCGACGCGGGCATTTTGCGCTACCGCGGCTACCCGATCGAACAGTTGGCGGAAAAATCCACGTACCTCGAGGTCGCCTATTTGTTGCTGAACGGCGAACTTCCCACCGCAGACCAACTGAAAACTTGGTCGTACGACGTCATCCATCACACGATGATCCACGAAAATATGCGCAAGCGTTTCGTCGACGGTTTTCACTACGACGCGCACCCGATGGGCATGTTCGTTTCGGCGATCGCCGCTCTGGGCACCTTTTATCCCGAGTCGAAAGATATCTTCGCACCAGGCGCCCTCGACAAACAGGTGCTTCGCTTGATCGCCAAGGTTCCCACCATCGCCGCGATGTGTTACCGATTCAGCACGGGTCTCCCTTTTGTTTCGCCCAACAACTCAATGAGCTACGCCGAGAACTTCCTCAACATGATGTTCAAGATCGGCGACGACCACACGGTCGACCCGCGACTGACCAAGGCGATGGACCTGCTGTTCATTCTTCATGCCGACCACGAGCAAAATTGCGGCACCACCGCGATGCGCGTCGTCGGCTCGGCCCACGCTGATCCGTTCAGCGCGATGTCGGCTGCTTCAGCGGCGCTCTACGGCCCGTTGCACGGCGGGGCCAACGAGGCGGCGATCAACATGTTGCACGAGATCGGCGACATCGGCAATGTCGAGTCGTTCATCAAGTCGGTGAAGGCGGGCAACGGCAGATTGCAGGGCTTCGGTCACCGCGTCTACAAAAATTACGACCCGCGGGCGTCGATCATCAAGAAGGCCGCCTACGACGTCTTCGCCGTCACGGGCAAAAATCCGATGCTCGATATCGCACTGAAACTCGAGGAGGTCGCGCTCAGCGACGACTACTTCGTCTCGCGCAAGTTGTACCCGAATGTCGATTTCTACTCGGGTCTGATCTACCAGGCGCTCGGGTTCCCGATCGAAATGTTCACCGTGTTGTTCGCGATTCCGCGAACGGTCGGCTGGTTGAGCCACTACAACGAATTGCTCAAAGACGAGGCCCAAAAAATCAGTCGCCCACGCCAGTGGTACACCGGCGTCGACAAACGCGACTACGTGGCTGTCAATAAGCGCTGACGACGCGCTGGTACGTCACGAATTCGCGCCATAGGCGGAAACCCAGCGACTCGTATAGCCGGTAGGCGCCCGTCGGGTTGGCTGAATCAACACCAAGTGCGGCGAACTGCATGCCCTCGGCGCGATACCTCGCGAGTGCCGTAGCGATAAGTTGCGACGCCACGCCCATACCGCGCCACTCAACGAGTGTGCCGATGTTGTTGACCCATGCATACTTGGCCCCAAGCAACTCATCGTCGTTTTCGAAGCGATGGCTTAGGACGTACCCGACGATGGCGTCGTCGTCATTGACAGCGAAGTACGACCAATCGGGACGTGCGCCGAAGCCTGTGATTTGTGGCGACCACCACTCGGGCAGGGTCGGTGTTGAGCCCCAATGATCCATGAACGCTGCGTTGCGCACGAGGCGGGCTTCTTCGTTGCGGGCGAGATCCCATGGCACGATGCGAAAGCCCGCCGAGGCACGCAGCGGAGGCGTCGGTGAACGCAAGTCAGCGTGCAGGTCGGCAAAGTAACGAATCGGTTGCATTCCCCCGCGCTCGAAGAGACGGATCGCCGCGGTGTTGGTTCGCGAAGTTTCAACCCGCACGTACTTGGGGATGTCGCTCGCCGATGATCGCAACAGGTGTTCTGCCTTCTCAACACCCCAGCCGAGTAGACGACTACCTATGCCGTTGCCGCGATGTTTCGGATACACGGCACCAAACACGTAACAACGCACCTCGCGCACCTCGGACGGCAAATAGTACGCATACACTGCGGCGGCGAGCTGATCGTCGATCCATGCCGCAAGCGTGTGGTCAGCAAGATCAACGGGATGCGATTCAAACTCCTCGCGGATTTCTTCCGCCACTCGGCATTGTGCGCGGCCATCGGCGATATCTGCGGCGTTCAGCAGCGCGGCAAGCGCGTCGTAGTCGACGTCCCGAAGCGGGCGATAGGTGATGGTCATGATGAGATTTGGCGCGATGTCGTGCGTGGGATGGCGGTTTGACGCTAACTGGCGACGGTGACGACGATCTTGCCGATGTTCGCGTTGGCTTCCATGTGCTGGTGCGCCTGAACAATCTGATCAAGCGCGAACCGCT
>VGAB01000070.1 GCA_016870935.1 Actinomycetota bacterium
ATCGTGTCGAAGGAGGGACTTGAACCCTCACGCTCTTGCGAGCGCCAGCCCCTTAAGCTGGTGCGTCTGCCAATTTCGCCACTCCGACTTGCAGTAAAAATCTATCTAGTTTGTCAGCAACAAACCCAGCGCAATCACGGTAAGTATCCAAACCAGCGACAAAACCGTGGTGATTCGGTTCAGGTTTCGCTCGGCGGCCGCCGAGCCGAGGGCGGTTGAGCCGCCGCCACCGAACATGTCAGACAAGCCGCCGCCACGACCGCTGTGCAACAACACGCCGACGATCATCGCCAGCATCGACGCCACGTTGATCACGATGGTCAGATATGTAACGAAATTTCGCACCCCGAAACTCTATCTTTAAGACTCTGGAAAATGGCAGGCCGACATCTGGCCGCTCGCGCGTTGCATTAAAATCGGCTCCTCCTGCGTGCAAACATCTTGCGCCTTCCAACACCGCGTGCGAAATCGACAACCACTCGGCGGGTTCACCGGCGACGGCACGTCTCCTTCGAGCATGATGCGCTGTCGAGCGCGCTCACTCTTTGGGTCGGGCACTGGCACCGCCGACAGGAGCGCCTTGGTATACGGATGAGACGGTTTTTCATAAACAGCTTTTTGATCGCCGATCTCGACGATCTTGCCGAGGTACATCACCGCGACCCGATCGGCGATATGCCGAACGACCGACAAGTCGTGGGCGATGAAGATATAGCTCATGCCGAGTCGATGCTGCAGATCTTCGAACAAGTTCACCACGCCCGCCTGGATGCTGACGTCGAGCGCCGACACTGGTTCGTCGAGCACGACCAGCGCGGGGTTCAACGCGAGGGCGCGAGCGACGCCGATTCGCTGGCGCTGCCCGCCCGAAAATTCGTGCGGAAACCGCTGGGCGTGGTCGGGTGCAAGACCCACCAGTTCGAGCAACTCGATCACCTTGTCTGTGTGGTCGCCCGGCACGCCTTGAACGACGAGTGGCTCGGAAATCGAGGCACCAACCGTCATCTTCGGGTCGAGTGAGGCGAACGGGTCTTGAAACACGATCTGCATCTTTCGGCGCAGGGCCCGCAATTCCTCAAACTTCAGCGAGCCGAGTTCTTGCCCTTCGAACTCGACAGTGCCCGAAGTCGGCTCGATCAAGCGCAAGACGCATCGACCGACAGTCGTCTTGCCCGAGCCCGACTCGCCGACCAGGCCCAGCGTCTGACCCTTCTCCAAGCCGAATGACACATTCGTCACCGCCTGCACGATCCGTTTTTTTCGTCGCGCGCCGTTGTTGACCCGCAACTCGAAGTTCTTGACCAGATTCGTGACTTTCAACAACTGTGTCGTCATACGAAACTCTCGGCTCGGGGCAATTCTTTGGCCCTCACGCAGGCCGATTGCAGGTCGTCGATCTGTCTCAATTCAGGCATTGCCCCGCGACAGACATCGGCGGCGAATTCGCACCGCGGATGAAACGCGCATCCGCTGGGTGGTTGCAGCATGTTCGGTGGAAACCCCGTGATCGGTTTGAGGCGCTGTTTGCCGGCCCGCGGCAGTGAGGCGAGCAAGCCCCGCGTATACGGGTGACTCGGGTGGTCGAACAAACTATGGATCGTGCCATGTTCGACATTTCGACCCGCATACATCACGTTCACCCTGTCGGCCACGCGGGCAATTACGCCCAGATCGTGAGTGATCAACACAACCGCGGTGCCGAAACGCTCTTGCACCCGTTCGATGACTTCCAGTATCTGCGCCTGAACAGTTACGTCGAGAGCCGTCGTCGGCTCGTCGGCGATCAAAACTTTCGGGTTGTTCGCGATCGCAATCGCGATCACAACCCGTTGTCGCATGCCTCCCGAAAACTCGTGCGGATACTGGCGCGCCCTGTCGGCTGGCTGGGGGATGCCGACAATGTCGAGAAGTTCGATGGCCCGCTTTTCAGACTCGCGGCGTGTCAGGCTCTGGTGCGAATGCAACATCTCGGAGATCTGGTCGCCGATTCGATGAACCGGATTCAGTGCCGAAAGAGGATCTTGAAAAATCATCGACAAAAGTCGACCCCGCACATCGCGCATCTTTTTGGCCGATGCGCCGATCAACTGTTCGCCTTCCAGCACCACAGAACCCGTCACATGCGCCCGAGTCGGCAAGAGTCCCATGGTGGCCAAGAAAGTCACCGACTTTCCTGAACCCGACTCGCCCACGACACCCAGCAACTCACCCGCCTCGACTTCGAGGTCGACCCCGCGCACCGCCTCAAGTGGGCCCGAGGGCGTGTCAAAAGTGACGTGCAGGTCACGAATCTGCATTACCTTCTCGCCCATCATGCCCCCCGATCAAGTCGCGGGTCGGTGGCGTCTCGCAGCGCGTCACCGATGAAGTTGATGCTCAAAGCGATGACGATCAGGGCGAAACAGGGAAACACCGCCAGCCACCAAAAGCCTGTTTGCACGGCGCCTTTGGCGGCACCAACCAAGATGCCGAGAGATGTCGCTCCGTCGCCGGCCTGGGGACCATAACCAAAAAATGCCAAGGTCGACTCGCCGATAATCGCACCCACGACCGAAAAAGTGAGCGCCACCATGATCGGGCCGACCGAATTCGGCAAAAGATGGCGCGAGATTATGTATCTTCGCGATGCGCCGACCGCGCGTGCGGCCTCAACGAATTCGCGCTCCTTCAACGAGAGCACCTGTCCGCGCACGATTCGTGCGACGCCCATCCAACCGAAAATGCCGAACAACACGATGATGAAGCGCACCGAGTTCATCTCACCCGTCAACGGCTTCAACCATGGCACGGCCCCGAGCACGTTTCGCACGACCAATAGCGTCACCAAAAACGGAAACGCCAAAAACAGGTCGGTAACCCGCATCATGACGTCGTCAAATTTGCCGCCACGAAAACCGGCGACCGCACCGATCAATGAACCCAAAGTCACCGAAATCAGCGCGCTTGCCAGACCGATCAGCAGCGATACGCGTATCCCGAAAATCAGGCGACTGTAGAGGTCGCGACCGATGTCATCGGTGCCGAGCCAGGCGTTGCCTCTCGGGGACAGAAACGAGTTCGGTGGTGCCTGCACCGACTGATTGACTCCGTAGCGCGCCGTTAACGGCGCCAAAATCACGAACAAACTGAGCGCGAGAATCACCCCGCAACTGGCAACAGCCGCTTTGTGCGAGACGAATCTGCGAAAAGCCATCTGTCGTGGCGAGAGTTGTAGCGTCACGTCACTCAAGTCGAATCCTCGGGTCTAACCAT
This sequence comes from Actinomycetota bacterium, assembly GCA_016870935.1. Classification (GTDB taxonomy): domain Bacteria; phylum Actinomycetota; class Acidimicrobiia; order Acidimicrobiales; family Ilumatobacteraceae; genus BACL27. The sequence goes on from VGAB01000070.1 coordinate 3,253, forward strand.
GCATACGAGATGTCGGCGATCAAATTGAACAGCAAAACTGACGCGACGATCACGACCATCCATGGCATCAACAGCGGAAAGTCGCCCTCGCCGAAAGATTTCAAGAAATATAGGCCCATGCCGGGATACGAGAAAATATTTTCGGTGATAATCAAACCACCGACTATCGAACCGACATCGAGCGCGGCAATGGTCACCACGGGAATCAGCGCGTTGCGCATTCCGTGCTTCACCAAAACTCGGCGCTCGCTGATGCCCTTTGATCGAGCCGTTCGCATATAGTCGGAATTCAAGACATCCAATAGCGACGAGCGCATATACCGGCTGTAGGTGGCGATGATTTGAATCGCCACGACGATCGTCGGCAGAACCATGTAGCGAATCATCAGCGGAAGATCAAACCCAGAATGCCCCGGCGGATAGACGCCCGACGTGGGAAACAGGCTCTCGCCGAACCACCTCTGCCAATAGACGGCGAACAACAGTTGCAACAGAATCGCACTGATAAACGGGGGAATAGAGATGCCGACGAAGGCGCTGGTGTTGATGAACACATCGCGCTTGCCGCCGGGTCGAAGAGCGGCAAAGACTCCCGCGATCAAACCAAAGAAGATTCCAACGACCGTCGCCGCAGTGCCAAGGCGCAGGGTGTTCGCCATCGCATCCTTCAGCGCCGGCCAAACTTCGCGGCGGCCTTTGATGCTTGGCGCCCAATCACCAGTCACGAAGTTTCGCAACCAGGTCAAATAACCTTTGACGAAATTCGGGTCGAGCCCGTTCACGTCGATATATTGCTGAACTTTTGCACGGGTCGCCCGTGGGTTGACCCTTTTGTAACTGGCGACAGGGTCGGTTCCGATACGCAACGCCAAATAAACCAAGAAAGTAACGATCAGCAGCGTCGGGATCGCCCACGCCAACCGTCTCAGAATGTAACGAAACATCTTTTCAACTCTTGCCGATCAGAACGCAATGTCAAAATTGAAACTACTTCAACCGCAACGCACAAGGTGCGCCGATTCGGCAAAACCGAACCGACGCACCTTGGCTAATTTCTGTTTATCTCGAGCGTTTAGCTCTTGATTTCAACCTTCGCCTCGCCAGAGAGCAGGTTTGTGACCACGTACTTACCGTCATTGGTAGTTTCGTAGGCACCCGGCATCACCTGGAATGCGGTTGTCCAAACCATCCACGAAGAGTTTGCACACTCCGTGATCGGGTTCAAACACTCCGGCCACTGTTCGGCACCGAGCACGATTTGCCCGTCACCGTCGACATCTTGCCAGAGGTGAATGTTTTTGAACGCGGCGTAGTTGTTGAGTTCGCCAGTCCATGGTCCGCCGACCTTGTCGGTACGGGCGAAGCCAGACTTGGGGAACTGCATCAACGGCAGCATCACATGGTCTTTTGCCATGAGCGCAAGCACTTGCTTGACCTTGCCAGCGCGGGAAGCCGCATCGGCATCGACGTCCGCTGCATAAAGCAGATCAGACGCCTCTGAGTTGCACCAACCTTGGCTGTTCTGGCCAATGTTGCCGTTGGCCTCGGTCGGGATCAAGTCGCAAGCGAATGACGCCGTCAAGTACGCAGGGTCTGGTGGCGCCGTCGAGATGTACATCGCCATGTCGTAGTCCATAGCCGGGAGACGCTGCTGGAAATAGCAGGCGGCGTCGCAGTTGTCGGCACGAACCTTGAAACCGGCTGCGTTCAGCAACGGAATCAAATATGCCTGGGTGTTCTCACGACGAGTGTTGCCCGTATTGATGATCCATCGAACATCGGGAACATTTCCGCTTGGGTCGACCCAGTAGCCGTCGGCGCCCTTTGTCCAACCGTTCTCAGTCAACAACGCCTCGGCCGCTGCCGGGTCGTAGCTGTTCGCGAACTCGTCACCGTTGCAATATTCACCCGGGACCATCGGACCGCACTGGAGCAGTTCTTTGCCTCCAAGTGGAATGTAGATCTGCTGGAACAACGCCTCACGGTCGATCGACATCGAGAATGCGGCGCGGAAGTTCGGGTCAGCAAACGGACCGCACTTCTGCTGGAAGTAGAAGCCTTCGTAGTCGCCACCGTAGTCAATCTGGCTCTGGATGTTGTCTTGAGCTACAGCTTCTTCGATACCCGCATAGAACTGCGGATAGATGAAGTCGACTTCGCCGGCTTTGATCGCGGCGATTTCAGTGTCGCTGTCGGCCTTTGGCACCATCACGAACTTTTTGGTGACGGCCTTGTCGGTGCCCCAATATTTGTCGTTCGGTACAAAAATGATTTGATCCGGGCTCCACGATTTGATCTTGTATGGTCGACCCGAGAACGGAATGTTGTCGGCGAAATCGGCCGAAATATCTTTCGTGTTCTTGACCGCCGCCGCCTTGATCAAACCGCTGAACAAACCTCGCCAAGGGGCATAAACAGCCTTGAGTGTGGCGACGACTTGCTTGTCGCTCGCACCAGCCGCAACTGCCGTGACTTGGTCGTAACCCGAGGTCGAGATTGATCCCGGGGTGTTCAATGCCGCTTCCCAGGTAGCGATGAAGTCTGCCGCCGTGATTGGCGAACCGTCATCCCAAACTGCCGCTGGGTTGATGTCATAAGTAATCGTCATGCCACCAGTTGTTGCTGGTTTGGCATAGTCGTAGGTGACGCTCGGACAGTCTTCCAAACTCGTCGGATAACTGACCGGCTCAGCTGCCGGCTCTGCTGTTGTTTCTTCTGTAGCCGTGTCGTCACTGCCACCACATGCCGCGCCAATCAATGACACGGTTATAAGTGCTGCAGCGAGACGCGCCACTTTTGTGGTTTTTCTCACTCTCCGACCTCCCCGTCGAAATAGGTGAATACCGAAATGGTCTTCAACGTTTTAAGCCTAATCATCAAAAAGACAAGTTTGTTGACTGGATTATTCGCTAAAGCGAACGTCAAGTTGCAGGGCGCAGGCGATATTGACAGATGCGCCCGAATTCGGCAGCATCCAGGCTCGCACCACCCACCAGAACCCCGTCAATATCGGGCTGCGACATAATCTCTACTATGTTGCTCGCCTTTACGCTCCCGCCGTATTGCAACCTGATTGCCGCCGCCGCGGGCCCGGAAGAAACCCTGGCCACCTCTTGGCGAATCGCTTCGATCATCACCTGGGCGTCGCCGGCGGTCGCAGTTTTTCCCGTGCCGATCGCCCAAATCGGCTCGTAGGCGATGACCATCGACTTGACCTGCTCCACGCTGCGTTTTTCGAGTGCGCTTCTGACCTGACCCAAAACTTTTTCGTGGGTCCGACCGGCTTCGCGCTCAGCCAGAGTTTCGCCCACACAAACGA
>VGAB01000071.1 GCA_016870935.1 Actinomycetota bacterium
TACTTGATCGAGAAAACGGCAAGTATCCACGCCAAAAATACGCCCGTGAGCATCGCGATCACGGTGCCGAGCCACAGGTTCGTCAACGACGCACCGACCGCACCCGTGAACGCGCCCGCCAACAACATGCCTTCGATCGCGATATTGATCACGCCACTGCGCTCGCACAGAATGCCGCCGAGCGCGCCGAGGGTTATCGGCACGCTACGCGCAACCGTGTCTTGCAACATGCCGACAAGACTGAACGACTCGCCCGCCGTGGCCCACGACAAGAAACTCATCACGAACATCGCGGTGGCCAATGCCAGCACGATGTTCGAGATCTTGCCGAAGCCCCGCCAAAGTTGCGCCGAACCGAGGCCGACAAAGACAAGACCAAAAATCCAGGCGATCTGTTGGGCCGGCAACGTCAGCAGCGTGCCCCCTTCGGTCAACCTGAAACCGGCGTCTCCCGGTCGTCGCGAAAAAATCACCATCGTGATCACGGCCAGACCCAGATAGGCAAAGCCGACATTTCGCGCGCGTTTTTTTTGTTCTGCGGACAGCACCAAACTCTCGGCAGCCTCGCTCAACTGGTCCGTCGGCTTCACCTGGCTCACCCGCCCCATCCTCTGAAGGTCTGACCCTGGGCCGAAAATTGCGACTTGACCCTGAACATCGCCTTGACCAACAACGGCGCGGCGACGAACATCACGATTAGCGCGCGGAGCACGATTATCAGGTCGACGGGCACATCGGTGTTCGCCTGCATCGAGCGACCGCCCGCCTGCAGCGCGCCGAACAGCAAGGCTGAAACCAGCGTTCCGATCGGCGACGACTGACCGAGCAACGCCACGGCGATCGCATCAAACCCGATGTTGCCGGCCAAACTTGTCGACGCATAGCCGTAGGTGCCGAGTACCTCGGTCGCGCCGGCCATGCCGGCGAAACCCCCGGCCAGCAACATCGCCACGACCATCAGAGTTTTAGATTTCATGCCCGCATATTTCGCGGCGTCACTGTTCAAACCCGTGGCACGAAGTTCGAAGCCGAGCGTCGTGCGCTTGAGCAGGTACCAATATCCGTAGGTCGCCAGCAGCGCGACGAAGAATCCCGAGTGTGCGACCAGATCTGATCTGCCCTCCAAAAACCCGAACAATCTAGGCAAATGCGCCTCGTCGGCGATCAGTTTCGAAATCGGGTCGGGTCGACCCTCGCGTTGAAACAAGGTCGTCTTCAACAGCCACAACACCAAAAAACTCGCGATGCTGTTGAGCATGATCGTCGTTATCACCTCGTGCGCCCCGGTGCGCGCTTTCAACACGCCGGCGATGCCGCCGAAGATCGCGCCGCCGATCGCACCCGCCAGAACCGCGAGGGGAACCTGCAACCAACCGGGGCCGCTCATCGTGAACCCGACCCACAACGCCGTCATTCCACCGGCCAACATTTGACCCGTCGCACCGATATTGAACAGGCCCGCTTTGAACGCCACCGAAACGGCGAGACCGCTGAGCAACAGCGGTGTCGTGCCCGTGATCGTGTTCGAAATCGATCGCAGGCCCCAAAACGAGCCTTCGAACAAAGATCTGTATGCGGTCAACACGGTCGTGAACGCCTTGCCGTAGTCGCCGACTTTAAGCGCATCGATATCGGTCACGACGATGATCACCGCACCCACCAACAGCGAGGCCAACAAAGCCAGCAGCGTGTAACGCAGAGATTTGAGCAGGTCTGTCATCGGTGCGACCCGACGGCGCTTTCCGGTCGCGATCCCGCCATATACAGACCGACATCCATGTGGCTGATTTTTTTCGGGTCGAGGTCGGCGACAATTTTTCCTCGATACATCACCAACAAGCGATCCGACAAAGCCATCACTTCGTCGAGTTCGGTGCTGACGATCAAAACCGCCGTGCCGGCGTCTCTTTCTTTGACGATCTGTTCGTGAATGTATTCGATGCTGCCGACATCGATGCCGCGCGTGGGTTGGGCGGCAAGAACCAGGCCGATCTTCCTGCTCAGTTCGCGAGCGACGATCACTTTTTGCTGGTTGCCACCCGACAGCGTCGAGGCCAACTGATCTGGGTCGCTGGTGCGAATGTCGTAGTTCGCCACCAACTCTTTCGCCTTTTTCGACGCGTCAGACCATCTCATCTTCATGCCGTTGCAAAACTCGTTGTCGTGATAGCGGGTCAGAACAAGATTTTCGGTGATCGACATTCCGGTTATCAAACCCTGTCGTTGGCGATCTTCAGGCACATGACCCATGCCCAAACTATGTCTCTCTCGCGGCGACGCCTTCGTCACGTCTTTGCCGTCGATTTCCACGACCCCAGAGTTCGCGTTGCGCAGGCCGCTCAAAGCCTCGACCAATTCGGTCTGTCCGTTGCCCTGCACGCCGGCGATACCCACGATCTCGCCTGCACGCACCTCGAACGAGACCTGGTCGACCACCGTCCGACCGTCGGGGTCGATCAAACTCAGATCCTTCACGCTCAACACGACCTGTTTAGGATCGGCGGGCTTCTTGTCGACCGTCAATTGCACGGGACGACCCACCATCATCTCGGCGATCTGCGCCTCTGACGCCGTCTTGGGGTCGGCGTCTCCTACGACCTTGCCGCGTCGCAAAACATTGATCCGATCGGCGATCGTCAGCGCCTCTTTCAGTTTGTGGGTGATGAACACGACACCTTTGCCCGATCTGATCAGAGTTCGCACGATCTCGAAGAACTCGAGGATTTCGCTCGGGGTCAGCACGGCCGTCGGCTCGTCGAACACGACAATCTTGGCGTCGCGCAACAACACCTTCACGATCTCGACGCGCTGACGTACGCCCACGGGCAGGTCTTCCACGATCGCATCCGGGTCGAGGTTGAGGTTGTATCGATCAGAAACGTCGCGCACCATCTTGCGCGCCTGCTCGATGTCGAGCGCACCGAGTCGCCTGGTCGGCTCAGACCCGAGAACCACGTTTTCGGCAACCGAAAAAACGGGCACCAACATGAAGTGCTGGTGCACCATGCCAATACCAGAGGCGATCGCGTCGGCAGGTGAGTTGAATTTCTTCGATGCGCCGTCGATCAAGATTTCGCCCTCGTCGGCTTTGTACAGGCCATAGAGCACGTTCATCAAGGTCGACTTACCCGCGCCATTTTCGCCCACGAGCGCCAGCACCTCACCCGTGGCGATACTCAGGTTCACCGAATCATTTGCGACCACACCGGGAAATCTTTTGGTGATACCCCGCAATTCAAGTTTCATCTCAGGCGTTACCTCGTGGCGTGCTTCTGCACCGACACTAGTCGGCGCAATTCGGCGCGAAAAATTTATGACTTCTGCCGAGAGACTTCTCGAATCTACGACCGCTCGCCATAAAAACAAAGGCCCTACTGCTTTCGCAGTAGGGCCAGAGTTTTTAACCTCCGCCGTTTTTACGGCAAGAAATTAGATTTTGATCGTGCCGTCGGCGATTCCTGCGCCGATTGCCTCGACCTCAGCCTGCAGTTCGGCTGGCACTGCCGTATAGGCAACACCAACACCACCGTTGGCCAAGGTGCCGACATAGTTGTCTGATGTCTTCACACCATTGACCGTGTCGGTGATCGCTGCGAGTACCGCCGCGTCGATGTTCTTCAACACCGAGGCGATGTAGACCTCTGCGGCGTCCGGGTTAGAGATGCTCATGTCAACGTCAACACCGATGATCTTGACCTTGCCACCAGACTCTTTGGCGAACTGTGCCGAACCAAGACCCACCGGACCAGCCACTGGGAAAATGATGTCGGCGCCTTCGTCAGCCTGGCTCTTGGCGATGTTCTTGCCGTCATCCAAACTGTTGAAGTTTCCGGCGAATGTGCCGTCCTTCTTCTCTGTGTCCCAACCGAGAACTTTGACTTTCGTTCCCTTTTGAGCGTTGTAATAGGCGACACCCTTGGCGAAGCCGTCCATGAAGATGCTCACTGGCGGAATGTTGATACCACCGAAGGTACCGACAACGCCGGTCTTCGTCATGCCCGCGGCCAAGTAACCCGCCATAAACGACGGCTGGTCGGTTGAAAACACGAGACCACGCGCATTGGCGATCGGCGGATCAAATGCCGAGTCGACAATCGCATAGTTCTTGTCGGGGTTGGCTTCGGCTGCTGCCTTTGTCGCATCGCCAAGCAAGAAACCGACGGTCACGATGATGTTGCAACCCTTGTCTGCGAAGTTCTGCAGGTTCGGTGCATAGTCGGCGTCTGATGCCGATTCGAGCAGGTCGATGGTTACACCGAGGGTTGCCTCAGCGTCTTGCATGCCCTTGTACGAAATCTGGTTGAAGCCTTTGTCGTCGACGCCACCGGTGTCAGTCACCTGACAGGCAAGAATGCCCTCACCCGGAAGTGCCGCGGTTGTTTCGGCTGTCGTCTCTTCAGTGACTGTCTCTTCAGTTACTGTGCTGTCGCTTCCACCGCAGGCACCTGCGATCAGCGAAAACGCAGCAATGGCAAGAGCAGCAGACTTCAGTCCTTTGCGCTTAATCATTGTTGTTCTCCCTTTTGCATAGACCCCGATGGACTATGCGATTTGTGTAACGAGACTAGCGCATCCGGGTAACACGGCAAAAAGTGCCCGCCCTCGGCGCTGTCGAATTCTCGGTACCGCGCGCCCTCGCCAAACGTCGTGGGCCAGGTAGGGATCGAACCTACGACCAAGGGATTATGAGTCCCCTGCTCTGACCACTGAGCTACTGGCCCCACGCAATCAGCCAAACGCTACTCTTTTACACCAGTTTCGGGGTAAACCGAATCAGACGAGATTCATCACCAGACCAACTATCAGATCAACAATCTGTCAAGACCCTTGAAAATCTACTTCGAGTGGACATTCGGACTTAGAATTCTGGGCGATGACAAGGCCGAAAGTTCGCGTTGAAAGCGATTTTTCGGCTCGAGACCGACTGAGACGACTACTCCTGCTGATCATGCCGAATCAAGTAGGCGTTCGGCTTCTGCGGCGGCGTCTGCAAGACAACAACGAGAGGTGTTCGCTCGAGGCTACGAAGTTCCTGATGGATACGGAAAATTTGTACCCAACAAAATTTTTCTTTTTGATTCCAAAATTCTTGGAATTTTCCTTTGCGCTTGGTGCGAGCGACATGCCTGCGATAGTCATGGAAAAGTTAGCCAATGCGACCAAGAAAACGCGGCGAAGGCCCCAACTCCGAAGACTTCTAAGCGACCAAATGCAATTGGAAATTGAAAGACTGGATTACAGAATCGCGACAGCTTCAAGTTGGAAATTCACTTCATTAGCCTTGAGCGGTTTTGGCTATCTCCGAGCTGGTCAATCTGCCCGACGAAAGTGCATAAAGGCAGCGATTGAAGAGGTATCTGCAGGCACCGCCTCAACGCGAACACGTCATCTCGCAATCTCAGGGCTTCTGGAGGCCCGACGATTTAGTGAAGCACTAGTGATGATCAACCAAGAAATTGCGAGCCAAGGGTCCGACCCACAATTGAAGAGTTACATTCAGTTCTTAGCGCTTGTTGGTGCAACGGAAGATCTCAGTGCTTTTGATAAGAATCCAAAGATTAACTTTGACTCGCCACCCCTGTTTGAGCGGGTCAATAGCCGTTCGGTCGCACTCGTCGCACCAGGAGTTATTCAACCCGAGTATGGCTTAGAGATCGACTCCCACGAAGTTGTCGCGCGAGTCAAATACCTTGGACCACAATTTTCTCAAAGCACTACAAAAGTTGGCGAAAGGTGTGATGTGAACTTTTTGGTCGATCAACTTGTCGAAACGGCGATTCTCGATCGCAAACACGATCCGAAGTCACACGCCTACTTAAACAATGTAAATCTAATCATTTCACGAAAATATAAGTACGTTTCAGAAGATTTACCTCCGATTGGCCCCTTAACAACTTTTGCTCCGACAGTTCTAACCACTGCAACCTCTGGCACATTGGCAATTTTCGAATTGTTGTGTCAAAGTCCAAAAAAAATCAAGCTGTTTGGGTTTAATTTCTACGCAGAGCGAGAGCAATACAATTCTGCTCTTCTGGGTTTGTACGACTCAAAGAAGTTCATCAAACAAAACGGCTTGAGAAAAAATGAGTTTAAATTTCTATCTGTGCGATACGGTGCGTCAATAATTGCGTCGACTCGTACGACTCACGACTATCTCTCGGATTTTCTGTTTGTGAAGAATCTCTATGAACTTTCGGGGTTGATTGACGGCACGCCGGAGGTGCTGGAGATTCTCAATCTGACGGCCGATGAGTACGACATGCGACTCGAGGAGATGCTCGGCGACTGGTAGCGAT
>VGAB01000072.1 GCA_016870935.1 Actinomycetota bacterium
GACTGCTGCCTGTAGGTGCGCGGCTCGTCTTGCGGGTCGCATTGATCGAGATTGTTCATGCCCACGATTCGCACGAACGCCCCGATGGGCAGGGCGCGCAAACCGAACTCGACCTCGCCCCGCTGAAAACTGAAGACTCGCGGACCCATGCCCATGTAGAACTGCGTCACTTTCATGCCGCTGCGTTTCGCCGTGTAGTAGTGCCCGACTTCGTGCAAAAAAACCGACACGATCAAGCCCGCCACGAACACCAGCGACCACGGGTTGCTGACGCCCAACCATGCCAGCAGGCCCAACACGACCAGGCCCGTGACCGTCGTGATCGTAGAACTATTTTTTTGGCTCTGCTCGTCGGTGGCACCACCCGCGGCGATCTCGTCGCGGAACTTGTTGTAAAAAGAACTCATTGCCCGCCCGACATTTCAGTTTTTCGACTCTTTCTTCGCCCAATCGCGCGCCAATCGATCGGCTTGCAAAATATCTTCGACGCTCCCGGGTATTTGACCATCATGGTGTTGCATGGTTGCCTCAATGATGCGCGGAATATCCACCCATTTCACACCTCCGGTCAAAAATGTCTCAACGGCGACCTCGTTGGCGGCGCTCAACCATGCCGGCGCGGTGCCTCCGATTCGACCCGCGTCATAGGCGAGTTGCAGGCAGCGAAATGTGTCACGGTCGGGCTTCTCGAAATCAAGCCGAGAAAGTTCGGACCAGTCGATCGACCCGAAACTGGTCGCCGACCTGCTCGGGTACTCGAGCGCGTATGCGATCGGCAGTTTCATGTCGGGCATCGACAGTTGGGCGATGATCGCGCCGTCGCGAAACTCGACCATCGAGTGCACGATCGACTGCGGATGCACCACCACGTCGATCGCGTCGTAGCCCACGCCGAACAATTCGTGGGCCTCGATGACCTCGAGCCCCTTGTTCATCAGCGTCGACGAATCGACGGTGATTTTCGGCCCCATCGACCAGGTCGGGTGTTGCAACGCCTCGGCCACCGTCACGTTTTTCAGCGAATCCCTCGACCTGCCCCTGAACGGCCCGCCGCTAGCGGTCAGCAAAAGTTTGGCCACATCACGATCGACATTTTGCGAACTGCGCAGGCTTTGGTGAATCGCGCAATGCTCGCTGTCTACGGGGATGATTTCGGCGCCAGCAACTCGTCTCAGCGGTGCGACCACGGGCCCCGCCGCGATCAGGCTCTCTTTGTTGGCCAGCGCGAGTCGCTTGCCCGCGCGCAATGTCGACAGGGTGACTTCGAGTCCGGCGAAGCCCACGACACCGTTGACCACGACATCGGCGACCTCGGCCAGACTCGACGACTCGCCCGCGACCTGGGTGCGAAGTTTCGAGCCCGAAATCTCTCGCTCGACCTGTTTGCGCGCCTTCGCGTCGGCGATCGCGACGAGCTCGGGCTCAAACTCGCGAATTTGTTCGATCAGTTCATCGGCCGAGGAGTTCGCGCTCAGCGCCACGACGCGGTGATCGCTCGAACTTCGCGACAATCGAATTACATCCAGCGTCTGTCTTCCGATTGAACCGGTCGACCCGGCAATCGCAACCCGAGCCACGGCTCAACTAGCCCAGGGTGTGAGCACCAACGTCAAGTAATAAATGATCGGCAGGGCGAACAAAACGCTGTCGAATCGATCGAGTGCGCCACCGTGACCGCGCAACACCGTGCCGAAATCCTTGATGTCCATGTTGCGCTTGAACATCGACTCGGTCAGGTCGCCGATCGGCCCGAGAATCGAGATCACCAGGGCGATGAGCAACCACTCGCTGAGTTTCGTCCAAGTTCCGCTTTGCAGGCCGACGAGAATCACCGCGACGAATGTGCCGATTGCGCCCCCGACGAAACCTTCCATGGTTTTTGACGGGCTGATCCAGGCGCGCAACGGGGTGCGCCCCGTGGCTGCACCGACGAAGTAGGCGGCGGTGTCGTTGGCGATTATGCCGACTACCAAAATGAACAACGTGTCGGTGCCGACATTTTCAAAACCGGGCCCCGAATTTGAAAGTCGCAAGATCAACGCGCCATACGAACCGAACAAGCCGATCCAGGTGAGACCGAGCATCGTCAGGGCCAAATTCGGCACGGGACCGCTCTCGACCGAACTGGTGCCGATGAAACTGATCGCGCCGGCGATGAACGCAAAAACAAAAACGAGCGGAAGGGCCGCGTCGCCGATCCAATATGCGGCCAAAGGTGCGCTGACGCAACCCGCCACGCCGACGATCAACGCGGGCTGATAGCCGGTGGCCGTGGTCTGGTTGAAAAATTCGACCGCCGCCAAACCCAAAACGACTACAAGCAACAGCATCACCGCGACCGGGCCGACCAAAACGGCGGCGATGAACACGGCGCCCAACAAGACCCCGACGGCGGTCGCGGTCGGCAGGTCTCTTGCGCCCGAACCTTGCGGTCTCGAACCCGAACTTGATCGGCCCATCGAGCGCGACGAACCACCGCGGGGTCGAGTGCCCGAATCGCTTCGATCGCCCGGTCGGGCACGGCGAACTTGTTGCGGTCGCGACGGATCTGCCCCTCTGGATGATTCTCGAACCGCTCCACCCGTGGTGTCGCGTCGCGACAGGCCGCCCGACGAGTCGGGTCGGTTTCTTTCACCCGTCGGATCGGAGCCGATCGAGATTCTCCCCTCTCGCGGCGGACGCGAAACCGGCTTTGGTGGTGCGCTCGGCTCTATTCGCCTGGTCGAACCCGTCAGATTAAGGCGCGGACGCGGGTCGCCCGCGCTCGGGGTCGGCGAAATTGTGTCTTCGGTCGGCTGCACGAACTTCGGCAGTTCACCCGTCGGCGGTTCTGTCCAGTGCGGCAACTGATCGGTCTGGTTCTCGGAAAGCGAGATCGCCGGCGCGCTGTCATCGTCGTCGGCGAACTTGACCATGCCGAACTCGTCTCCGAAATCGATCGTCGCGTCGTCGTTTGCGGGGGCCGATGAGTTGGCGGTCGTGTCGTTCGTGTCGTCGAGATTCTGGTCGTTCGTGTCGTCGCTCATCTTGAGAATTCCCCTCTGAAATTCGTCGTCTTGAGTTTATACCTCAAGTAGTTCTTGCTCTTTGCGGGCGAAAGCCTTGTCGACCGCGTCGACATTGCTGTGTGTGACCTGCTCCAATTCTTTTTCTGCCCTGTCCAGATCGTCTTGTGAGATGTCGCCGTCTTTTTTCGCCGTCTCCAAAACTTTTCGCGCATCGCGGCGAATATTGCGCACGGTCACCCGTCCTTCTTCGGCCATGTTCTTGACGACTTTCACGAACTCTTTGCGACGCTCCTCGGTCAAAGCCGGAAAACTCAACCGAATCACGACGCCGTCGTTGCTGGGCGTCAAACCCAGATCGCTCGACTGCAACGCTCGCTCGATCGCCGCGATCGAACCCCGATCATGAGGCTTGACGACGAGCATCCGCGCCTCGGGCACCTGAAACGAGGCGAGTTGTTGCAACGGCACGAAAGCCCCGTAGTACTCGACCTGAATCTTTTCGACCAGCGATGCGCTCGCCCGACCCGTGCGTACGCCGAGAAATTGCGCCTGCACATGGTCGACGGCCTTCGACATTTTCTCCATCGCTTCGAGCAATGTTTCTTCGATCACTCGACCAGCGTTCCGATCTTTTTGCCCTCGAGAATCTTGCGAACATTGCCCTTCTCGAGCAGGTTGAACACGACAATCGGAAGTTTGTTGTCCATGCAGAAGGTGATCGCCGTCGAATCCATAACCTTCAGGCCCTTGCTGATCACGTCGAGATAACTGATCTGGTCGAAGCGGGTCGCGCCCTTGTCTTTTTTCGGGTCGGCCGTATAGACGCCGTCGACGCCCGAGTGCGTGCCCTTCAAGATCGCCTGGGCCGAAATCTCGGCGGCGCGCAATGCCGCCGCCGTATCGGTGGTGAAGAACGGGTTGCCGGTGCCACCCGCCAGAATCACGATTCGGCCCTTCTCGAGATGTCGCTCGGCGCGTCGCCGAATATAAGGCTCGGCCACTTTCGGCATTTCGACCGCGGTCATCACGCGCGAGTATTGGCCGACGCGTTCGAACGCATCCTGCAACGCCAGCGCGTTCATCACCGTTGCGATCATGCCCATGTAGTCGGCCTGGGCTTGATCCATGCCTTGACCTGCGCCTTTCAGGCCTCGCCAAAAGTTTCCGCCCCCGACGACCACGGCGATGTCGACACCCAAATCACGGCGGGTTTCGTGCAGTTCGGTTGCGATCTGATGCAACACATCCGAGTCGAGACCAAAACCCGAGGGCTCGGCCAACGCCTCACCCGACAATTTCAAAACCACCCGCTTCCAACGAGGATTCGCGGAGGACGCACCAGCCATGCTTCTAGCCTATTTCAACCTGCGCAAAGCGAATAATTTTCGCCGATCCGATTATCTGCGCCACCGACTGTTTGTCGTCTTTGGCGTAAGGCTGTTCAAGCAGGCAGACATCTTTGAAGAAACCGCCGATACGACCGTCGACGATTTTGGCGATGGCCTGCTCGGGTTTGCCCTCGTTGCGGGTGACGACCTCGAGCGTCGCCCGTTCGGCGGCCACGACCGAGTCTGGCACATCTGACTTGACCAAATATTTGGGTCGGGCGAACGCGATGTGCACCGCCACATCGTGGGCCAGTTCATCGCCGGCCCCCGACATCTCGACGAGAACACCGTTGATACCACGACCACCCTGCAAGTGCGAGTAAGAACCAAGTTTGTTGCCCGCGCCCGCCTCGATGCGCACAACATCGCCGATCTCGATTTTTTCTTTCAACAAAATCTTGAGATCTTCCAACTGCGTCGTTCGTTGCGAGGCGGCGGCTTCACCCTTGTCGGCCACCAGCGCGGCCAACGCCTCGGCCTCGGCTTTGAACCCGTCGCTGCTGGCGACGAAGTCGGTCTCGCACTTGAGTTTGACCATCACGCCGACATTGCCTTTGACGAGCAGTGCGACGACGCCTTGGGTGTTGTCGCGATCATCGCGCTTGGCGCTGGCCGAAAGACCTTTTTCGCGCAACCAAAGTTTCGCCGCGTCGAGATCGCCGTTGGCGGCCTCGAGGGCTTTCTTGCAGTCCATCATTCCCGCGCCGGTCGCCTGGCGCAGCACTTGAACCTCTTTTGCTGAGAACGACATTTCTATGCTCGCTTTATTTGTTGTCGGTGGTCGAGGCAACCTTGGCATCGCGCTTGGCCATGTCGGCCACCGCTTGCGCCTTCGCCGCTTCTTGTTGCGCTTCGAAGATCGCCTGTTCGGCCGGCGTGCGGGTGTTGACCTGCGCTGCTGCGGATGCTTGCGCACCTGCCGGCGCCGAACCCGCGGCCACGCGCGGCGTCATTTTCTCGGCGATGTAGCGTCCTTCGATTACCGCCTCGGCGATGACGCGCGTCATCAACTCGTTGGCGCGAATCGCGTCGTCGTTGCCCGGAATCGGATAGTCGATGACATCGGGGTTGACATTGGTGTCGACGACCGCGATCACCGGGATGCCGAGTTTTCGCGCCTCGGTGACGGCGATGTGCTCTTTTTGCGTGTCGAGCACGAACACCGCGCTCGGGCGGCGCGACATCGAACTGATGCCCGCGAGGTTGCGCTGAAGTTTTTCGAGTTCGCGAATGATCAACAACGCCTCTTTTTTCGGCATCAAGTCGAACTCGCCCGTCTCGCGCAGACGCTCGTATTCCTGCATTTTGCTGACGCGCTTGGAGATCGTGTCGAAGTTGGTGAGCATGCCACCCAGCCATCGTTCGTTGACATACGGCATGCCGCAGTGTTGGGCGAACAACCGCACGGGGTCTTGCGCCTGCTTCTTGGTGCCGACGAAAAGTATCGTTCCGCCGTTGGCCACGAGGTCGCGCACGAACCTGTAGGCCTCTTCGATGCGCACGAGGGTCTGTTCGAGATCGATGATGTAAATGCCGTTGCGCTCGCTGTGAATGAAGCGCTGCATTCGGGGATCCCAGCGGGCGGTGCGGTGGCCGAAATGAACACCGGCCTCGAGCATCTGACGCATGCTGATTATTGCCATGACTTGCTGCCTTTCTGTGGTTTATTTACACGACCCTCGGCGCCGAAGCGACCACAGGACGGGATCGTGCAATTTGATTTTGGAATATGACCTTCAAATAGCCCTTGAACTCTAGCGATTAAACACTGGGTTCAGCACGGTTT
>VGAB01000073.1 GCA_016870935.1 Actinomycetota bacterium
AGCGTTTTTAAAACGGCCGCCTGCACCGTCACATCCAGGGCCGATGTGATTTCATCCAACAACAACAGCTCGGGGCTCGCCAATAAGGCTCTAGCCAAGGCCACACGCTGTTTTTCACCCCCCGACATCTCGTTCGGTTGGCGCGACAAGAATTTCTGGTCCAGACCCACCGCCGACAAAACCGCGACCATATCGTCTCTTGATGCATTCGTGTATCGGCCGAGAGATTGCGCCACCGAGCATTTTGGGTTCAGCGAGTCGTCGGGATTCTGAAAAACCATTTGAATCGAAGACAAAAGATCTGGAGACCTTCGTTTCATCGTCGTGGCCAAATCTTGTCCATTCCCGAATCGCAGATCGCCCGAGTCGATCGGCACGAGGCCGCAGATGGCGGATAGCAAACTCGACTTTCCGCTCCCCGACTCGCCGATTATGCCGACGACTTCTCCCTTGCGAATTTCAAAACTCAGAGAGTCGACGGCGCGCGTAGTTCTGCCGCGAGAGATCGTCAGATCCCGAGACTCGAGCAAGATATCGCCGTGATTCATGTCGATCTGCCGAACCCTGCTTTCAAGTTTTGGAATCGAGTCGACGAGTTTTTGAGTATAAGAGTTGCCGGGCTGCCGCAAGACCTTCGTCGTCTCGCCCGACTCGACGATCTGACCTTGTGCCATCACCACCAAACGATCTGCAATCTGCCTGACAACACCCAAATCATGACTCACGCAAACAAGTGCGAACCCGTGCCTGGCCTGGAGATCTTTGATCGTTTTCAGAACATCGGCCGCGATGCTCACATCGAGCGCGGAAGTCGGCTCGTCTAACAACAGCAACTTGGGTGATCGAACCAGTGCCAGGGCGAGCAAAACCCGCTGACGCTCTCCCCCCGACAATTGATGCGGAAAGCGCCGAAGATAACCGTCTCCATCCAAACCCACCTCGGTCAAAGATCGCAGCACCCTGTCGGGCGCGACATCTTTGCCCACCGTGTCACGAAAATGACCGAGCACCGTGAGATGAGGCGTCATCGACTCGCCGAGCGATTGGGCGACCAATGCCAGCGACTTTCCGTACATCTCCTCGCGCTCCTGCGCCGACGAATCAACGATGTTTTTTCCCAACACGCGCACCGCTCCGCGCTGCAAATGCAGGCCCTCAGAGACGACTCCCGCGATCAGACGAAGCAAAGTTGACTTTCCGCTCCCCGAGCCGCCGACGATGCCGACCGACTCGCCTTGTGCGACCTGAAAATCGATCGACTGCAAAATTGGTGGAGTTTCTTCGCGCGCGCCACGCACCACGACCTCGACATCCCTCAACTCGACGATTTCCAAAGTTGTTTTAACGGTCACGTGCGAACTCACTCGTGATCCGCGAGTGCCTGGATCGCCAGCACCAAACTTGCCAGCATCAAAATCGGTGAGATCACCAAAATTGGATTGAGTGTCATATAAGAGCGCGACTCGGCGATCATCAAACCCCATTCGGGTGTCGGCGGGCTGGCGCCCAACCCCAAGAACGAAAGCGAACTGAAGGCCAGGAGTATCCAGGTGAATTGCATGGTCACTTCGGTGAACACGACCCACCCGACATTGGGCAGAACCTCGCCACGGAGAATCGCCAGGTTTCCCGCACCTTGCATTCGCGCAACCCGCACAAAGTCTCTTGCCAGCAAGGTCTGCGTGGTGCTTCGGGTCACGCGAGCGATCGGTGCAAGGTACATCAGACCGAGAGCCAGACTCAGAATAAAAGGATCCTGACCAAAAAAACTCGAAATCAACAACAACAGAATCAATGTCGGCAACGCCAGCAAGAAGTCGAGCAGCCTCGACAACGCATCATCGAGCCAACCGCCGGCAAGCGCCGACAACGAGCCAATCACTATCCCCGCGACAGCGGAGATAAGCGTGGCAGCGACCGCGATCAGTAGCGAGGGTCGACCGCCGTGAAGAAGACGACTGAACACATCTCGACCCAAAGAATCGGTGCCGAGCCAGTGTTCAAGCGACGGTCCTTGCAACAGCGAGCCCGAATCTTGCGCGTCGGTCGAGGCCAGAGGCAAAAATGGCGCAAGCACCGCGATAAAGCCATGAAACGTAATCGTGAACAGCACGAGAGGTTTGACCCGTCTCGACCGCAATGACGCGACTGGCTTGGTGAGAATCGTCTTCACACGGCGCCTACCTGGCGAGGGTCAAATATTTTGACGAGGGCATCGGCGAGCAGTGACGCGACCAGGTATACGGCGAGCCCGAACAGAATTATCGGCAAGATCAGTGCGGTATCGCGATCAGAGATTGCATCGATCGCCAACCTGCCGAGGCCCTGATAGTTGAATACAGCTTCGGTCACGAAAGTGCCCGTCAGCAGCCACGATCCATCGATCGCGATCACGCTCAAGACGGGTGGCATCGCCGCGGGGACAATGTTTCGCCTTACGGTGACTCTTTCTTTGGTGCCGCGCAGTCGGGCGCTTTCGACGAACGGCATTTCCTTGACACTCATCACGCTGGCCCGCATCGTGCGCATCGTGTGGGCGAAGATCACGGTGGCGAGCGTCAGCGCAGGCAACCACACATTTGGCATCAGTTCGCGGATCGTGGCGTTGCTCGGCACGACGTTTACTCCCGGAAAAATCGGAATCCAAATCGAAAGCACCAACCACAAGACGGTGGCGGTGACAAACTCTGGAAGCGTCATGGCGATAACGCTGAACTGATTTGTCAAACGGCCGAGGCGACTATTGGGAAATCTCCCCAGGCGCACACCGACGAGAACCGCCGCGGGAAACGCGATCAGTGCTGCAACTACGGCCATCACCGCCGTATTGCGGAGGCGCGGAATAATCACGTCGGCGACGGGCAAATCTCGTTTGATCGAATAACCCAGATCGCCTTTGATCAGGTCAAGCGACCAATCGCCCATTCGCACCAAGACGGGCTTGTCCAATTCGTTGGTTTTTCGACACTCGGCGACTTTTTGGGCCGTGCCGAAACGCCCGAGTAACGCCGTGCACCCGTCTCCGGGCAAAGCATCGACACCTAGAAAAGAAAAAACCGCAAGGGCGAAAAAAGTGGCAAGGGCGAAAAAAATTCGTCTTGCCAGGTTTTTCACATCAACTTCACTTGACGCTGATCTTTTCCCATCTAACTGCGTCGATGACGATCGGTTCGATTCCCTGGACTTTGCTGCTCATCGCGCGGGTCAAAGTCTTGTGATACGGCAGAAAAATCGCCGAGTTTTCGAACAGCCGCTCCTGGATCTTTGCGTATTTTTTCGTTCGCTCGTCGCGATCGAGGGTCGACCGTGCGTCGTCAAGCATCGCGTCAAGATCGCTGTCCACCTGTCCTGTCGGATTCCAAGTTGCCGTGCTGCGGTAAACCTCGTTCAAAACCTGCGTCGCCGGGCGTTGTCCCCAACTGTCGACGAAGGCGGGTTCTTTCATCCACACATCGTCCCAGAAACCGCTGGCGTCGGCAATTTTGATCGACACCCGAATGCCGGCATCTTTGACCTGGTCTTTGTAGACGGTCACAAGCTCGACCATGTGCACCTCGACATCGCTCGTGAAGATCTCGATGTCGATGCCATCTTTGAAGCCCGCTTCGGCCAGCAAGGCTTTTGCCCCTTCGGTGTCTTTGGGGCAGGAGCCCTCCCATCTGTATGGGTCGGCCGACCAAACCGGTGTATCACACGAGACAACCCCGGCTCCGGCGCCGAGCACCGTGTCGACGATCGCTTGACGGTCGGCGGCAATTCGCAACGCTTTGCGAACTCGAGCATCATCGAACGGCTTTTGGTCGACGCGGAAATCAATTGCATTCCAGTCACCGGTCGGAATCTGTTGAAGAGTGAATTTTGACTTGTCGCCGAACATCGAAGACGACTTTCCATCGATCGCCAACAACAAATCGACCTGATCTCCCGCCAGGGCCTGCCCCGCCGACTGAGAATCAGCGAAAGTGATTATCTCAATTCGTTCCAATTTGGGTTGGCCGAAAAAATAGTCTGCATTCGCCAAGAGCACGGTCGTGCCTGCAGGATCGAAGGTTTGCATCTTGAACGGACCCGTGCCGATCGGATTCTTTCCGATGGTCTCCTGCGAGCCGACAGGGGTCATCAAAGCCCGATAGTCGGCAAGCAACAACGGCAGGTCGGCTTCGCCCACCGACAAATTTAATTTCACTTCGTAGGGAGCAATCGCTGTCGCCGACGTGATCACTCCGAGCACGGCGCGGACCGGTGAATCAAACTCAGGGTCGATCATTCTGTTGATTGAATACACGACATCTTCGGCATCGAAGTCGCTGCCGTCGTGAAACTTCACGCCCTCCCGCAAAATGATCGACCATTCGGTCAAATCTGAGTTTGACGACCAAGACAGCGCTAATTCGGGAATCGGAGAAAAGTCTTTGTCGACACCGATCAATCGATCAAAAACCATGTTGATCGTCGGCCAAGTGCGATTGCCGTCGTATGGATCCATCGTTTCAGCGCCACCGAATCCGGCGTCGTTGCCGACACGCAAAACACCGGAAACCGCCGATGTTCTTCCGCACGCACTGACTGCGATAACCAGAGCAAAGAACGCGAGAATAACGGACGATGTACGACGACGTTTTGCCATACGAGCGATATTACCCGTAATGTAACCTGACGTCTAATGAGTTCAATCAGTATTGCCTCATTCAACATTCAATATTCACTTGGCGCCGACAACAAGTACGACCTTAAACGCAGCATCGACACGGTGCGAGATGCCGACATAATCTGCCTGCAGGAAATCGATCGCAATTGGCGTCGAACCAACATGGCCGACCAGTTCGCCGAAATTCAGGCTCTGCTGCCCGATCGTTATGCCGTGTTTGGTCCATGGCTCGATGTCGACGCGAGTGCCGTAAACCCAGACGGATCGATCAAAAATCGTCGCCGACAAGGCGGACAGATGACGATCAGCAGGTATCCGATCGCCTCGTCAAGGGTTATCCACCTGCCAAAACTTGACACGGGGCCGACCATGAACATGTGGAGCGCGTTCGTTGAGTCGGTGGTGCTAACCCCGACACCCGTTCGAGTGATCAATTTGCATCTCTCCGATAGTTCGGAGTCGAGTCGAATCGATGAAATCTCCTGTCTAATCGATCAATGCAACAGCGCGACACTCGAGGGGGGCGCCTGGAACGGCGAGGCTTGGGATGCCGAGTCGATGGAGCATTGGCAACTCAACGATCCCGTGCCCCCGATGCCTGAGGCGGTAATTCTCGCGGGCGATTTCAACGCGGAGCCCGACTCACCTGTCATCGAAAAGGTGATCAATGCGGGTTTCCGCGACACTTGGCGGCCCGCGGGAGCCGCCAGCCCCGGCGTCACTTTTAAGACGAACCCCGACCAAGGCACCTACAGCGACATGAGAATCGACTTCATATTCGTCTCGACGCATTTCGATGTGGTCGATTCGTC
Organism: Actinomycetota bacterium; assembly: GCA_016870935.1. Classification (GTDB taxonomy): domain Bacteria; phylum Actinomycetota; class Acidimicrobiia; order Acidimicrobiales; family Ilumatobacteraceae; genus BACL27. Next base: position 5,461 of record VGAB01000073.1, read on the forward strand.
CATTGACGAAGAAACGGGTGCATCCGACCATCAACCGGTTTGGGCGAGCCTAAAAGTCAACAAATAGCCCTTTTAAGCGGATTTTCGGGGTTTTTGTCGGTAATCCACCAAATAACACCGACCATCTAATACCTTTATCACATATGAAAAAACGTGACCTCATCCAAGCAGTAGCAATCCACGCCGACGTCGACAAGAAGACAGCAACCGCTGTCGTCGAAGGCACCATCGACGTGATTTTGGCAGCAGTCGCCAAGGGCGACGTCGTCAACATTTCGGGTTTCGCCAAATTCGCGAAGAAGTACCGTCCAGCCCGCATGGCGCGCAACCCAGCAACTGGTGAGCAGGTGCAAGTGAAGGCGAAGACCGTCGCCAAGATCACGGCGCTGAAAGGCTTCAAAGACATCGCACTCGGTGTCGCCAAGCCGCCAAAAATCGTGACAGTGCGCAAGCCTGCCCCGCCAGCAGCAAAAAAGAAGCGCTGATTTAAGTCCGACCAAGTCGGACTAGTCGAGTAACCCGCCCGAGTAGGCGCTCGTGCGCCCCCGGTTTATGGTCGGGTTTTTGGCGACTCGGTTCG
>VGAB01000074.1 GCA_016870935.1 Actinomycetota bacterium
CAACGCGTCGAAGACGCGACCCGTGAGATGAATCTGGGCGTCTTGGTGATCACGCACTACAGCCGATTGTTCGAGCAATTAAAGCCCGATTTCGTGCACATTTTGACCAACGGTCGCATCGTCAAGAGCGCGGGCCCCGAACTTGCCGTTCAGCTCGAAGCCACCGGCTACGCCGCCTACTCAAACCAGTAAACAGAAATGGCGGGTAGTCCTTTCGGACTACCCGCCATTTTCTAACTTAAATTCTGATTACTTGCCCTTTGTAAAGCCGACCTTCGTCCAGTCGATTGACGTGAAACCGAATGCGCCGAAGTTGGCGACATTCTTTGGCACGGCAACGACGTTGTTGCGCTGGAACAGCGTGATCGAGTGGACAACTTTGTAGACCTCTTTGTCCGCTTGGTTTGCTAGTTCGCAACGCTTCTTAAGATCGAGGATTTTATTCGCTTTTGAGAACAAGTCGTCGATCGTCGTGTTACCGATGCGACCGAAGTTTTGTGCCGAACCGATCTTGTAGATGTTCGGCGCCGACGCGATCGGGAAGTTTGTACCAACCCAAGCGAAGATCGCCATCTCAAAATTCGATACGAGCACGTACTTGCTGAAGTAATCAGCCGACGGAATCAAAGTTGGCACCAATTCGATGCCGGCTTCCTTGGCCATGGCCGAGGCGAGCAGCACCGTGTCACGACGGTTGTCGTTACCACTTGGGTAAATCAACTTGACCGAGAGACGAGTGCCACCCTTGGCGCGAATGCCATCTGAGCCCTTGACCCAACCAGCACCATCGAGCAACTTGTTCGCGGCCGTGAGGTCACGCTTGCCGAGATTGCCCGTGTTGTCCTGGTTGCACGCAGTTCCGTCAAGGAACACGTGGTTGTTGTTCGGCTTGACTTTCGGGTCGACAACGCCTTGAATCGCGGTTGCGATCTGTTGACGGTCGATTGAAAGCATTATCGCCTGACGAACGGCAACGTCTGAAGTTGCGGGCGTGACAGGACCGAAGGTGAAGTGTTCGTGAGTCGGAGCTTTCGCCACGCGGACGCTGACCTTTGAGTTTTCACGGGCTCGCTTGAGAGCATTGGTGTCGTTGCCGACGTCCATGTAGTCGATTTCTCCGTTGAGCAACGCGTCGATTTGTGCGGCCTGCGGCAACGCCTTGAAAATGATCGTTTTCAGCACTGGCGTGTCACCCCACCACTTCGGATCGCGTTCGACAGTGATTGTTCGTGTCACCTTGTCGAGAGCCTTGAACTTGAAAGGACCAGCAGTGACCAACGGCTTTTCCTTCCATGATGTGTTGAAGTCGGTTGGTGTTGCAGTCAGTGAAAACGGCTTCAACGCACCAAAGAGTGGTTGCCAGTCAGGATATGTCTCACTGAATGTCACGACGATTTCATTTTCGGCTTTGCCCTGCTTGACCGACTCAATCTTCTCGTATCCGAGAACAGAGGTGATGTTGTAGCCCTGGCCAGTTTTCTTCTGGGCGTTCCACATACCTACGAAGTCTGCGAGACCGATCTTCTTGCCGTTGTTCCACTTCGCGTCTGGATTAAGCGTGTAAGTCACGGTTTGCTTCCCGTTTACTCGAGTCGCCTTGATGTCGAGCGCATAGTTCTTGTCGATTTGAAGAACTGCGTTCTTGTCGAAGTAGATAAAGGTTGGCAACATGGTGTTCATCACCTGGCTGCAGTTGAGGAGGTTTCCTTCAATCGCGCTGGTGTTGAAGTTCGGGCAGATGTCGACTTGAACAAAGCGGAAGGTGCCGCCCTGTTTCAGTTTTTCTACCGGCACTTCATTGATTTGACGCGAACCGCCATCCTTGGCAGCGCTGACCGAAGTTGCTGCACCAAATGGTGCGACAACTGCTCCAGCCACAGCAAGCGCAAGAGCGCGTTTAAGTATTTTCTTGCTCATTTATTCCCCTTTTGATGTACACGGTTTTGCCCGTGTTTTAACTCCGTTATAAACTAACAACCAGAAAGCCGATTTGTTCACCTGGTGTTCAGTGAGAGTTCAGGCTGGCGCGAGTTCTGATAGCCTGCCAATTCACGTGAATTGCTTATAAATACAGGGGTTTCTAGGTTTTCCAATGATCGGTTTTGTGGTTCGGCGCTTCTTGAACTTCGTGGTCATGGTGATGATCGCCGCCACTTTCGGTTATTTCTTGGCATCCATCGCGCTGAATCCGCGGGGAAACTTCGAGGCCGCAAATCCGCCGATTCCCAAAGAGTCGATTGATGCAATTTTGAACCGTGCAAACGTCAATAACGAAGTGCCGTTCATCGACCGCTATGTGAAGTGGGCTGGAAACGTTGTCCAGGGCGACTTCGGTGAGGATCTCGAGCAAAATCAAGTGAACGAAGAGTTCACCAGACGAATCTGGGTGAGTCTTCGACTGTTGTTGATCGGTACCGTGATCGGGGCGACCATCGGTGTGATCGTCGGAGTGGTCAGTGCCGTGCGCCAGTATCAGTTCTTTGATCGCAGCACCAGTTTGTTCGCCTATTTCATTCTGTCGACGCCAGTATTTCTCTTGGCAATTTTGCTCAAGTTCTTTGGCATCAAATTTAACGACGCCATCGGGTCGACTTTTTTCTTCACGCAAGGTGAGTACACGCCCGAGTTTCAAGGATCGGCACTCGCCGCGCTGGGCGACCGTTTGCAACACTTGATTTTGCCTACTCTTTCGATTGCGCTCGGCAGCATTTCGTTTTATTCGCGGTATCAACGCAACACGATGCTCGATGTTCTGAGCAGCGATCACTTGCGCACGGCGCGGGCAAAGGGTCTGACCAAGCGTCAAGCGCTCTTCAAGCACGGCCTGCGAGTGGCAATCTCGCCGATGGCAACTTTCTTTGCCTATGGTTTCGGTTTGTTAATCGCCGGTGCGGCATTCACCGAAACCATTTATGGCTGGTACGGCATGGGCCAGTGGTTCATCTCGTCGGTCGGCAAGAACGACATCAATTCGGTGAGTGCATTCGTCACGTTCACGGCCGTCCTTGTTCTGTTCTCGGGGTTTTTGGCTGACGTGATTCTCGCCGCACTCGACCCGCGGGTTCGCACACGCTGATGAGTTCTGCCGGCGAGTTGGCGATCGAGAGGGTCTCGCGCGGTCAACTTATTCGTCGACGCTTCTTTCGAAACAAAACGGCCGTCTTCGGCCTTGGTGTCATCGCGTTCATGTTCGTATTCGCTTTTGGTGGCCCTTACATCAGTCAGTGGAGCTACAGCGAAAACGATTTTTCAAGTTTGTTGAAGGGCCCATCGTGGTCGCACTGGTTCGGCACGACACAAGTCGGTGTCGATGTTTTCGCCCAAACAACCAGAGGTTTACAGAAGTCTCTGATAATTGGTTTGTTGGTCGCGGTATTTTCGACGGGGTTGTCGGCGATTGTCGGCGCATTCGCCGGTTATCTGGGCGGTCGCACCGACAGGTCAATCATGTGGTTCGTCGACCTTCTATTGGTTCTGCCCTCGTTTTTGGTTCTTGTAATCCTCTCGCGGTTTTATCAGGGCAAAACATGGCTGCTATTGGTCGTGGGTTTGACCATTTTCGACTGGATGATCACAGCCCGCGTGGTGCGCGGTTTGGCGATGAGTCTTCGTGAAAGAGACTTCGTTCGCGCTGCCCGATATATGGGCGTGCCCACTCGCAAAATAGTTTTCCGACACTTGTTACCGAACATGGCATCGGTTTTGATCATTGCCGCCACGCTCAATGTTGGTGGTGCGATCCTGGCTGAAACCGGTCTTTCATATCTTGGGTTCGGCGTCGCCGCGCCCGATGTTTCGCTGGGCACGTTAATTGCCGAGGGTACAGGCGCGGCGCTGACGTATCCGTGGCTGTTTTTGTTCGCTGGTTCGATCTTGGTGCTCACGGTTTTGGCGGTGAGTTTCATCGGAGACGGATTGCGTGATGCTTTTGACCCGGGATCATTGCGAGTGAAGAAAACCGTCAAGTCATGAGCAGATCATTGATCGAGATACGTGACTTGTCGGTCACATTTCCGAGCGAGGCCGGCATTGTTCAGGCGGTGCGCAATGTCTCGTTAGACATTCGCGCGGGCGAGGTGCTTGGCATCGTCGGCGAGTCAGGTTCAGGCAAAACAGTCACCTCGCTTTCGGTGATCGGGTTGCTTCCCGACAGCGCCACGGTCGCGGGCTCTGTTGCCTACAACGGGGTAAACCTGCTGTCGCTATCCGACGAGCAGATGTCGAAATATCGGGGCAACGACATCGCGATGATCTTCCAAGACCCGCTCTCGGCGCTAAATCCCGTGCACACCATCGGGCGCCAAATCGCCGAAGCACTCCTGATCCACAAAGAGATTTCAGTCGAGGCGGCGAACAAGCGCGCGATCGAGTTGCTCGAAATAGTCGGTATTCCGCGACCAGCCGAGCGTGCGCAGTCGTATCCTCACGAATTTTCGGGCGGCATGCGTCAGCGCGTGATGATTGCGCTTGCGATCGCCAACGAGCCGAAAGTCTTGCTCGCCGACGAACCGACCACGGCGTTAGATGTCACGGTTCAGGCACAGATTCTTGATGTGTTGAAAACCGCCCGAGACATGACGGGTGCGGCGGTCGTCTTGGTGACCCACGACCTTGGCGTCGTCGCGGGCATCGCCGATCGGGTGGCGATCATGTACGCGGGCAAAGTGGTCGAAGTCGGTTCGGTCGACGAGGTTTACGCTCAGCCGGCGATGCCGTACACCATCGGTTTGCTTAGATCGATACCTCGGTTAGATGCCGCCTCGGGTGAGCGCCTCACCTCGATCTCGGGCGCACCGGTCTCGCCAGTGAATCTGCCCGACGGTTGCGCGTTCGCTCCGCGTTGCCCGGCGGCGAACGAGTCGTGCTCCGCAAAGACCCCAGAACTATTGAGTATCTCTCCGACTCGCATGACCGCGTGCGTTCGACAGAGCGAAATTTTTGATTTGCAGAAGTCCGGAAAGTTGTTTGAGGAGGGGCCACCGCACGTTGCCGTTACGTCGACCAGTGACGCGATTGCCCTTGAGGTTCGCGGGTTGCGCAAAACTTTTCCGTTGCTCAAAGGCTCTTTGCTGCGTCGTCGCGTCGGCTCTGTATTTGCGGTCGACGGTGTCGACTTGCTGCTTCGCCAAGGTCACAGTCTGGCGCTCGTTGGTGAATCTGGTTGCGGCAAGACGACAACACTGCTCGAGATTCTGAACATGGTCGCCCCCGAGGCGGGCACGATCGCCGTGCTCGGTCAAGATGTGGCCGAACTGTCGAAGGCTTCCCGTTTGAAGAGGCGAAAAGATTTGCAAATTGTGTTCCAGGATCCGTTCGCATCGCTCGATCCGCGTCTGCCGATCGGCGATGCGATCGCCGAGCCGCTCGAGAATTTTGGCATGTCACAAAGTGAGCAGGATAAGCGTGTCATCGAACTTCTCGAGCTTGTCGGTCTGAATCCTGAGCAGGCCAGCAAATATCCGAACGAGTTCTCCGGTGGTCAGCGTCAGCGAATCGCCATCGCGCGTGCTCTTGCGCTGAACCCGAAAATCCTTGCGCTCGACGAACCTGTGTCTGCGCTCGACGTCAGTGTGCGGGCCGGAGTACTCAACTTGCTCGCCGAATTGCAGGAAAAACTCAAACTCAGTTATCTGTTTGTTTCGCATGATCTTGCGGTCGTTCAGCATGTCGCCGACGACATCGCTGTGATGTACCTGGGTTCGATCGTCGAGTCCGGTCCGGTTCGAGATGTGTTTGCCAACCCGCAGCATCCGTACACCCAGGCGCTCTTGTCCGCCGTGCCGATTCCTGATCCGAAAGTTGAACGAGTTCGCAAACGAATTCTGTTGCAGGGCGAATTGCCCAGCCCTGCCAATCCGCCCACGGGTTGTCGGTTCCACACAAGGTGCCAGATTCGATCATCGCTCTCCCCGGAGCTCGCCGCACTTTGTGTCAGTGATCGACCGTCCTTGACCCCGCGCAAGCACGGCACCGTCGCCTGCCACGCCCCGCTCAACTAG
>VGAB01000075.1 GCA_016870935.1 Actinomycetota bacterium
TCATCATGAATTGGGACGTGTTCATAACTTGCGCGGTGACGGGGGCGGGCGACACCACGGGCAAGAGCGACAAGGTGCCCGTCACGCCGAAACAAATCGCAGAATCGGCACTTGACGCGGCGAAGGCAGGTGCCGCAGTCGTGCACATCCATGTTCGCGACCCGCGAACGGGCAAGGGCACCCGCGACGTCGAACTTTATGCCGAGGTCGTCGACCGCATTCGCTCTTCGAACACCGATGTCGTCTTGAACCTGACAGCCGGCATGGGCGGCGACCTCGTGCTCGGTGGCGACGAAAAAGTTCTGCCGTTCGACGAGATCGGCACCGACATGGTCGGCGCAACCGAACGTCTGGCCCATGTCGCGAAGTTGCTGCCCGAGATCTGCACGCTCGACTGCGGCACGATGAATTTCGCCTCGGGTGGCGACTACATCATGGTCAACACCCCGAGCGTTTTGCGCAGCATGGCCAAGCAGGTGCAAAAACTGGGCGTGCGCGCCGAACTTGAAGTGTTCGACACGGGTCACCTGGTGATGGTCAAAGACTTGATCGCCGAAGGCCTGCTCGACGACCCGATAATGATCCAGTTGTGCATGGGCATCGCCTACGGCGCACCAGACGATCCGTCGACATTCATGGCGATGGTCAACCAACTGCCCGCGGGCGCGATCTTCTCGGCGTTTTCGATCAGCCGCATGCAACTGCCGTATGTGGCGATGGCCGCCCTCGCCGGCGGCAATGTTCGCGTCGGCCTTGAAGACAACATCTACCTCTCGCGCGGCGAATTGGCCAGCAACGCCGACCTGGTCACCCGTGCCGTGAACATTCTCGAAAACATGAACGTCAAGGTGCTCGGCCCGCAAGACGTTCGAAAAAAACTCAAACTCACGAAGCACTCGTGACTCTCAGCAAACCGTTGCGCACGGTCGGCCTGCTCGGCGGCGGGGTAATCGGCGGCGGATGGGCGGCACGGTTCGTGCTTAACGGGATCGACGTCAAAATCTACGATGTTGATCCACAGGCGCAGCGAAAGATCGGCGAAGTCATGGCCAACGCCCGACGCGCATACGCAAAACTCACCTTTGCACCGTTGCCGAAAGAAGGAAAAATTACGTTCGTTGCCACGCCCGAAGAGGCGGTGAGCGATGTCGACTTTGTGCAAGAGAGTGCCCCCGAACGCGTCGAACTGAAACAAGAACTTTTCGCCCGTGCCAGCAAGGCGGCGAAACCCGACACCGTATTCGGCTCGTCGACCTCGGGCATCTTGCCGACCCAACTGCAGCGCGACATGATCAACCCCGAGAGACTGGTTGTCGGCCACCCGTTCAACCCCGTTTATTTGTTGCCGCTCGTCGAAATTTGCGGTGGCGACAAATCCTCGAACGAAGCGCGCCAACGGGCCCGCGAGGTTTACGAATCGATCGGCATGCGTCCGTTGATGCTGCAAAAAGAAATCGACGGGTTCGTCGCCGACCGTCTGATGGAGGCGATGTGGCGCGAGGCGCTGTGGCTGATCAACGACGGAGTCGCGACCGCGGAAGAAATCGACGACGCGATTCGATTCGGCGCGGGTTTGCGCTGGTCTTTCATGGGCACGTTCATGGTTTACAGAATCGCCGGTGGCGAGGCGGGAATGAGACATTTCATGGCCCAATTTGGTCCGACGCTCAAATGGCCGTGGACGAAACTGATGGATGTCCCCGAATTGGACGAAAAACTTCTCGAAAAAATAGTCTCGCAGTCCGACGCCCAAGCAGGAACACGAACGATCCGCGAGCTCGAAAAATTGCGCGATGATTGTCTCGTCGCCGTGATGCAAGGTTTGAAGTCTGTGGGTTTTGCCTCGGGCGAGGTGCTGGCGAGTTACGAGAACAAACTATTCAGTGGCGCGACCGCGGCACCGACCAAAATCGATCGGCCGATCGAGGTGCAGCGCCGCCTCATCACCGCCGACTGGGCCGACTACAACGGCCACACCAACGACAGCAGATACATGCAGCTCTCGAGCGAGGCCCTCGATGCTTTCTTCAGATCCATCGGCTTCAACTCCGACTATCTGGCCACGGGTCGGTCTTTCTACTCGCTTGAAAGCCATGTTCGCTATGTCAACGAAAGCAAAGTCGGCGACGAAATCGTGGTCACCGCCCAGGTGATCGCCCTCGACGAGAAAAAAGTTCATCTGCATTCGGTGATGTCTAAGACCGACGGCACCATCGTCGCCACCGCCGAGCACATCTATTTGCATGTCGACACGAAACTAAAAAAGGGTTCGCCGATCGGCAAAGAACTACTCGAACGCCTCGCTCCCATCGCCGCGGCTCACGCAAAACTCGCCAAGCCCGAGGGTGTCGGGCGCTTCGTCGGCCAAAGCGTGAAGTGACACTCGAATGAATCAGGTTTGAGCGCCGAATGATTCTCAAGATCGCGCCCTTGAAGCCCGGCGAGTCGGTGCCCGCGCCGTTGAATTTTTACCACTGCTCGGTCGTCGCCGAATGGGTCGACTACAACAACCACATGACGGAGGCGGCGTATCTGACCGCCTTCGGTTGGGCATCCGACGTGCTGTTCCAGTACATCGGCATCAACGACGACTACCGTGCGGCCGGCAACTCCTACTACACGGTTGAAACCCACATTGTTTACGAGCGTGAGGCCGACTTCGGCGATGAACTGCGCATCACCACCCAGGTTCTCGACTTCGACGCGAAGCGCCTGCATTTCAACCACGAGATGTTCAACGCCCGAGACAACCAGAGGCTCTCTACCTGCGAGCAGATGCTGTTGCATGTCGATTCGGCGGCCGCCAAGTCGGCGCCGATACCCGACAAGGTGGCTGCGGCCCTGGCCGCGATTATGCATAGCCACGCTCGCCTGCCCGTGCCACCCGAGGTTGGGCGAACCATGAAAATTCGACGAAAAGACTGAGAGAATAAACCATGGACTTCCGACTTTCCCCAGAGCAGCAGATGATCGTCGACACGGCGCGGCAATTCACCGAGCGCGAAATGATTCCGCACGAAGAGAAAGTCGAACGAGACGGCCATGTCGCGCCCGATCTGATCGAACAAATCAAGAAGCGGTCGATCGAGGCGGGCATCTACGCCTGCAACATGCCCACCGAATACGGGGGCGGCGGTCTCGACTCTTTCGACACCACTCTGGTCGATCGCGAATTCGGCGCGACCTCGTATGCGCTGCACTACATCGTGGCCAGGCCGAGCAACATCTTGCGGGCTTGTCGCGACCAACAGATCAAAGAATTCTTGATTCCGACGATCACGGGTGAGCGTGTCGAATGTCTGGCGATGTCCGAACCCGACGCGGGATCAGACGTGCGCGGCATGAAGTGCACCGCGACTCGCGATGGCGACGACTATGTCATCAACGGCACGAAGCACTTCATTTCGCACGCCGACCTCGCCGACTATGTGATTCTTTTTGCCGCCAGCGGCGAGGAGCAGACATCGAAGGGCGTCAAAAAGAAGATCACCGGCTTCCTCGTCGATTTCGATTCACCCGGCTGCGAGAGGGTCAAGGGCTACAACTGCGTTTCGAACAACGGCTACCACAACATGATCCTCAACTTCGACAACTGTCGGGTGCCGGCGCGAAACATCCTGGGCGAAGAACACAAGGGCTTCGACGCCGCCAACGAATGGCTTGGCGCAACCCGTCTTCAAGTCGCGGCGGTGTGCGTTGGTCGGGCGCGCCGCGCTCTCAAACTCTCGGTCGAATGGGCCGCGACCCGCGAACAGTTCGGGCAGCAAATCGGAAAGTTCCAGGGCATTTCGTTCAAACTTGCCGACATGCAGATTCAACTCGATGCCGCCGAACTGTTGACCCTGCGTGCGGCGTTCAACGACGCGCACGGCAATTTCAGCGACACCGAGATGGCGATGGCCAAGGTCTTCTCGAGCGAGATGTGCCAGTTCGTGACCGACGAGGCGATCCAAATTTTCGGCGGCATGGGCCTGATGGACGAATTGCCGCTTGAGCGCATGTGGCGCGATACACGAGTCGATCGCATCTGGGACGGCACCAGCGAGATTCAGCGCCACATAATCTCGCGGGCGCTTCTGCGACCACATGGCGGCTGAAAGCCTGCTCTCGCGCACGCTGAACCCGCGCTCGATCGCCCTATTCGGCGCGGGCCCGGCGCAAAGCGTGATCGAACAGTGCCAAAAGTTGGGCTTCACGGGTCGGTTGATGCCCGTGCATCCGACACGCGACTCGATCGCGGGCGTAAAGACGTTCAAGTCGATCGATGACCTTCCCGAAAACCCCGACGTCGCGTTTGTCGCCGTCAATCGCATCGCCACGATCGATGTGGTCGCACAACTCGCCAAAATCGGTTGCGGTGGCGCGGTTTGCTACGCCTCGGGTTTCGCCGAATCAGGAACTCAGTCGGGGGTCGACGGCACGGAACTGCAACAAAAACTCGTCGCCGCAGCGGGGCAAATGCCCCTGCTCGGACCGAACTGTTACGGCTATATCAACGCGCTCGACGGCGTCGCGCTGTGGCCCGACCAACACGGTTGCAAACCCGAGCAGTCTGGCGCGGCGATCGTCAGCCAAAGTGGAAACGTGGGGCTCAACCTCACGCTGCAACAGCGCGACTTGAACCTGGCATATTTGGTCACCGTCGGCAACCAGGCGGTGGCTGGCGTCGAAGACTGTCTCGAAGTTTTCATCAATGATCCACGGGTCAAATCAATTGGTCTGTTCATCGAGGCGATCGTCGACCCGGTTCGGTTCGCCCAACTCGCCCACTACGCCGCGCAGCGCAACTTGCGGATCGTCGCTCTGCAGACAGGGCGCAGCGAGGCGGGCGCGGCCATCGCCGCGTCGCACACCGCATCGCTGGCGGGTCGACGCAGTGCCTACGAGGCGTTGTTCAAGCGTTGCGGGGTGGCGATGGTCGATACTCCCACCGAATTGATCGAAACGTTGAAGCTGCTCAATCAAGCGGGTGTGCTCTCGGGCAACAAACTCGTGTCGCTCTCGTGCTCGGGTGGCGAGGCGTCGCTGGTCGCCGACCTCAGCGAAAAAACTTCGCTGAGTTTCGAGCCGTTCGCGACCGAGCAGCATCGACGCATCAGCGAAACCCTCACCGAACTCGTGACGATCGGCAACCCGTTCGACTATCACACCTTCATGTGGGGAGACCGTGCCGCCACTGCGAACACTTTCACCCAGGTCATGAACGGTCCGCAAGACGCAACCCTGCTGATTCTCGACACCCCACCCCGACCTGATCACGCCTCAGAAACTTGGACGATCGCCGCCCAGTCTTTGGGCGACGCGGCACGCGCCACGGGCAAACGGGGGGTGATCATCGCGACCATTCCAGAATGCGTCACGACACCGGTGCGCGAGGCAGCCAACGAATCAGGTCTTGTCGTCTTGCAGGGTTTGCGCGAATCCTTGACGGCACTCGATGCGGTCGCCTGGCTCGGCCAAAATCTTCCGGGAGAGTTGCCCGCCCGGGTCGTTCTAGCAGGCAAGACAAAACTGCTCGACGAGGCCGAGGCGAAAACGCGACTCGAGAAATTTGGTGTTGCGGTTCCGCGGGGTCTGCGTTGCGCTCGCGACATGGTGATGCCAAGTGCGAACAAACTGGGTTTTCCGATCACGCTCAAGGGTCTGGGTCTCGCCCACAAGAGCGAGGCCGGTGCCGTGATCGTGGGCATCAAAGACGCCGACTCTCTGCAGACCGCGCTAGACAAAATGCCCAAATCAATCGGCGAGTTTCTGGTCGAGCAGACGATCACCGATGTTGTCGCCGAGGTTCTTGTCAGCGTGCGTCGAGACGCGCCGGTTGGTTGGTTGATCACTCTCGGTGCGGGCGGTGTCAACACCGAGATTTGGCGCGACACCACAAGCCTGCTCGCCCCCGCGACCGACGACGCGATTCACCA
>VGAB01000076.1 GCA_016870935.1 Actinomycetota bacterium
ACGGCCTGGGCGCGCTCGTTTTCATGATGCGGAAACCGAAGATCGGCGCCGCCGCAGTGCAGGTCGAAGCCTTCTCCCAATAATTCGAGACTCATCACGACGCACTCGCTGTGCCAACCAGGTCGACCCTCGCCCCACGGCGACGGCCACGACGGCTCACCCGGTTTGGAGAATTTCCAAAGTGCAAAATCCGCGGGGTGTCGCTTCTCTTCGGCCCCCAGCACCGCGCGATCCCCGCCGCCTGCGAGCATTTCATCCAAAGATTGATGCGCGAGCGCGCCGTAATCGGGCACGCTTTGCACGTCGAGATAGACACCGTCTGATGTCGCGTATGCCGAGCCGTTGGCCATCAAAGTGCCGATCATCTCGACCATCTGCACGACATATTCGGTCGCATGCGGCACGTCCGTCGGTCGCTGCACGCCGAGGCGCCCCATCGCGTCGAACCACACGCTCTCGCATTTGTGGGTGATTTCTTGCCACGGCCGTTGCTCGCGATTCGCCCGATTGATGATTTGGTCGTCGATATCCGTGATGTTCGAGACCAAACGAACCTTGATGTTGTTCCACTCGAGATACCGACGCAAGATGTCGTAGACCAACGTGGCCCGACCGTGGCCGATGTGCGGAGGCCCGTAAACCGTCGGACCACAAAGGTAAATGCTCAACTGCCCCGGCACGCGCTGTTTGAGCGGTCTTACTTGCGAACTCGCGGTGTCGAACAGATTAAGCACGTTGATTAAGGATAGGCGAGTACCGTTATTTCGTCATGCCACGCGTACCAGAAAAGCCGACGATGGACGGTGTCGAGTCTCGTCTCATCGCCGAGTGGGAGCGTGACGGCACATATCGATTCGATCGCGCCGCGCCACGCGCGAATATTTTCGCGATCGATACTCCGCCACCGACCGTGAGCGGTTCTTTGCACATGGGCCATGTTTTTTCTTACACGCACACCGACACGCTCGCGCGTTTTTGGCGCATGCGCGGAAAGACGGTGTTCTACCCGATGGGCTGGGATGACAACGGTCTGCCGACCGAGCGTCGCGTGCAAAATTTTTACGGAGTTTCGTGCGACCCGTCGTTGAGGTATGTCGCCGATTTCAAGCCGCCGTTCCGCGGCGATCCACCAAAAGACCACAAACCCGTGCCGATTTCGAGACCGAACTTCATCGAGTTGTGCGACGAACTCACCGCGCAAGACGAGAAGGTCTTCGAAGATCTGTTCAGACGCCTCGGCCTTTCGGTCGACTGGAGCCTGCTCTACACGACCATCAGCGAACATGCGCGGCGCACCGCGCAGACTGCGTTTTTGCGCAACCTCGAGCGCGGCGAGGCGTACACGCAAGAGGCGCCGACTTTGTGGGATGTCGATTTCGGCACGGCCGTTGCCCAGGCCGAACTCGAGGATCGCGAGCGTCCCGGCGCGTTTCACAAACTGGTGTTCCACCAGACAGACGACGCACGCACCGACCTGATCGTCGAGAGCACGCGTCCCGAATTGATCGCCGCGTGCGTCGGCCTGGTCGCCCACCCCGACGACGCGCGATACGCGCATCTCTTCGGCAAGCAGGTGCGGTCACCGATTTTCGACGTCGCCGTGCCGGTGCACCCGCACCCGCTCGCCCAGCCCGACAAAGGTTCGGGCATCGCGATGGTCTGCACCTTCGGCGACCTGACCGACGTCGTGTGGTGGCGCGAGTTGAATTTGGAGACGCGACCAACCATCGGTCGCGACGGTCGATTCGTCGCCGAGGCTCCCGAAGTCATGTCCGACCATGCCAAAAAACAATATGCGCGTCTCGCGGGAAAGTCGGTGAAACAGGCCCAGACGATCACCGTCGAGATGTTGCGCGAAAACAACGAACTCGCCGAAGAACCGCGGGCGATCATGCACCCCGTCAAGTTCTACGAAAAAGGCGACCGACCGCTCGAGATTGTGACGAGTCGGCAGTGGTATATCCGCAACGGTGGTCGGGATCAGAAACTTCGCGAAACTTTGCTGCACAGGGGCGACGAATTGACCTGGCACCCCGACTTCATGCAATACCGCTACTCGAATTGGGTCGACGGTTTGAACGGCGACTGGCTCGTCAGCCGACAAAGATTTTTCGGCGTGCCGATTCCGCTTTGGTATCGACTCGACGGCGACGGGCAAATCAAATACGACGATCCGTTGGTGCCTACCGCGCGACAACTTCCCGTCGATCCGAGCACCGATGTTCCCGACGGCTTCGTCGGCGCGCAACGGGGCAAGCCCGACGGCTTTGTCGGAGACCCCGACATCATGGACACCTGGGCGACATCTTCTCTCACCCCGCAGATCGCCGGTCGCTGGGTCGATCAGCCAAAACTTTTTGAAAACATTTTCCCGATGGATGTTCGCCCGCAGGGGCACGACATCATTCGCACCTGGCTTTTCGCCACGATGGTGCGATCGAATTTCGAACACGGGCATTCGCCCTGGATGAACGCGTGCCTCTCGGGTTGGATTCTCGACCCGGATCGCAAAAAAATGTCGAAGTCAAAAGGCAACGTCGTCACACCCTCCGATCTGTTCGATCAATACGGCAGCGATGCGGTTCGCTATTGGGCGGCCTGCGCACGACCCGGTGTCGACACGGCGTTCAGCGAAGAACAGATGAAGGTCGGCCGCAAACTCGCGACCAAACTCCTGAATCTGACGAAATTCGTTTTGGGTGCCGGCGATGTCGACCCGACCAAGACCTCTCCCGTCGATCTGGTCGATCAGGCGATGTTGGGCAGGCTCGCAAGCGTCGTCGACGAGGCGACCAAGTCGCTCGAACAATTCGACTACGCGCGCGCGCTCGAGCGCACCGAGGCGTTTTTTTGGTGGTTCTGCGACGACTATGTCGAACTCGTCAAGACGCGCGCCTACGGCGAGAACCAAGATTCGTCTTCGGCACGTGCCTCGTTGCAACGCGCCCTGAGCGTCATTCAGCGACTGCTCGCACCGATGCTGCCGTTCGCCTGCGACGAAGTCTGGTCATGGTGGCAAACGGGCTCGATTCATAGATCTGATTGGCCGACCGTCGCCGAGACTCTGGGCGGTTTCTCGATGCTCGACGACGCCGAAAAATGTCTCGAGGCGACTTGCACGATTCTGGCTTCGGTGCGCCGGGCGAAAACCGAGGCGAAAGTTTCGCAACGCGCCGAGGTCGAGCGACTGGTGGTTAGCGGCGACAAGTCGTCGATTGAACTGGTGAAAAATAATCTCGACGATCTCCGCAACGCGGGCGCGCTCAAGCAGGTCGAGTTCGTCGCCTCGAATTCTGACGCCGACACTCAGCAGTTGTCGGCGGAGGTCACTCTGGCTTCGCAACTAAACTGAACCACGCATGGCGCGAACGAAAAAGTTGCAGGCTGGCGTTCGCCCGAGACCAAAACTGCACTATTTCGTGCTCGTGTTCAACCTTTTCGTGGTCTGCACGCTCGTCACCAGTGCGCTTGGTCTTTTGTGGATCAACGGTCGCATCAATCAACGCCTCGTGGTCACTCTCAACCAACCGGGCGACCCTGTTTCGGGCGATCAAACGGCGCCCGACGGTTCGGAGTGGGACCTGAACACCGAAAATCTCGACGCCGAAAACTTTTTGTTGACGGGTTCAGACAACGGCGCGTGCACCGACCCCGACAGCGTCACCTCGGGTGGCATCGGCGACCGCACGAGTTTCGGCGAGCGCAGCGACACGATCATGCTCATTCGCATCGACCCGAGTTCGAAGCGCGCGGCGATACTTTCGTTTCCCCGCGACCTCTGGGTCGACATCGCCGGAACAACCCGACAAAATCGAATCAACTCGGCCTTTCAGAGCACCGATCCAAATCGCCTGGTGTCCACGATTCGTGAGAACTTCGGCATCCCCGTCGATCACTACGTCAACATCAACTTTTGCGCCTTCAAAGAAATCGTCACCGCCGTCGACGGCGTGAAGGTGCCTTTCGCGTATCCGACCCGCGACCGCAAGACAGGTTTCAATGTCGGCGCGCCGGGTTGCATCAACTTCGACGGCGACACCGCGCTCGCTTACGTGCGCTCGCGTTCGGGTTATCGATATTTTGATCCGACCAAGCAAAAATGGCTCGAAGATCCGACGGGCGACCTGGGTCGAATCAAACGACAGCAAGACTTCTTGCGGCGCTCGATGCAACGGGCCCTCGACAAAGGATCAAAGAGTCTCTCGGTGGCCAACAACCTCTTGAACGCGGCGATCAAAAATGTGATCACCGACGACAAACTCACCCCGCGAGGCATGCTGACGCTCGCCCAGGCGATGCGCGATCTGAACACACAGACCATCGCCACTTACACGGTCGACTCTTATCCGAAACGAATCGGTGAGAACTCGGTACTGATCCCGGCGCTCAAGACCGATGAAATGAAAAAAGTTCTCGCGATTTTTCAAGGACGCGCTGAGCTTGTCGTCGAGAGCACGGAACTCATGTCGCGACCGACCAACGATTTCGAGTCGGCCACATTTCGCGTTGCACAAATCGGCTCAGAAAAACTCTCGCAACAGCCAAACGGAGTCGTGCCGCCCGACGACCCGGCGTGCCGCTGACCGTTGCCTGACTAACATCAAGCAGGGGTCGTAAATGGAGATATTCGTCGCCGTTGTCGTCGTGATCGTCGGTTATTTTTTGGGCACATTCCCCAGTGCGGCGCTGGTCGCCGGCAAGAAAAATTTGGACATCACCAAAGTCGGTTCGGGCAACCCCGGCGCCTCAAATGTCATTCGCAATCTCGGTTGGAAGACCGGGCTCGCCGTGTTCTTGTTGGACATGGCCAAAGCGGCGATCGCCATCGGTCTGGCGTGGTGGGTTACCGGCGATCGGCACGACCCGCTGTCATATATATGTCTGTTCGCGGCGATTCTCGGGCACTCTTATCCGGTCACGCGCAAGTTCAAGGGCGGCAAAGGTGTGGCCAGCGGGGGTGGCGGCATGTTCGTGTTGTTTCCGCTGACGAGCCTGGTTCTGTTCACCTCATGGTTCGTGCTGACGAAAGTCACGCGCAAGGCTTCGATCGCCTCGCTGACGATTTCGATCGCCCTGCCTTTCGGCATCTATCGCGAGGGTGCCGAAACTTGGGAGATCGTCGCCACGCTCGCCATGGTCTTTTTCATCATCATCAAACACCTGCCGAACCTTCGCCGCCTCAAAAAACACGAAGAGCCCGATCTCATTTAATTCACCGAATGTTCGCGATTTTGGATTCTTTTTTCGAGTGGCTCAAAGAGTCCTCGTCATCTCCATGGTTTTATCTGGTGATTTTCACGATCGCCGTGCTCGACTCGGTGCTGCCGATAGTGCCGAGCGAAACGCTGGTGATCATCGGCGGCGTCACCGCGGGCACGGGCGAATTGTCGATCGCCGTGGTTGTCGCCTGCGCCGCAGCCGGGGCGTTCGTCGGCGACAACCTCAGTTATTTTCTCGGACGCGAAGCCAGCGACTGGGTGGTCAAGCGTCGTACCCGAACCGAAAAAGGCGCGAAACAACTCGCCAACATCGTCGAGCAAATTCATGATCGCGGTGGTCTGCTGCTGATCACGGCCCGTTTCATTCCCGGTGGGCGCACCCTGCTGACTTTGTCTTGCGGCGTGACCCGACAACCGCGCCGATGGTTCATCGGTTGGGCAATCGCCGCGGCGAGCATCTGGTCGCTCTATGCGTCGCTGCTCGGTTTCATCGGCGGCAAATCTTTCGCCGACAATCACACGAAAGCATTCTTGATCGCGTTCACAAGCGCGTTCTCGATCACGGTTTTGATCGAAGTGATTCGCGCGATTCTGCACAGGGTGAAGCCGAAAAACAAATAGCCAAAAATACGGCTGTAAAGTTGAAC
>VGAB01000077.1 GCA_016870935.1 Actinomycetota bacterium
CAGGCAGAATAGAACGATGAGTTCGCAACCCAAGACATTGGCGCAAAAGATTTGGGACCGCCATGTTGTGACATCGGGGGCGAACCAGCCAGACCTCATATATATAGACCTGCACCTCGTGCATGAGGTCACGAGCCCGCAGGCGTTCGACGGTCTGCGTCTGGCCCAACGCACCGTGCGACGCCCCGACCTCACGGTTGCCACCGAAGACCACAACGTGCCGACCGAAAATATCCACTTGCCGATTGCCGACCCGATTTCGGCAAAACAAATCGAAGTGTTGCGCAACAACGCCAAAGAGTTCAAGATCACGCTTTACCCGATGGGCAACGCCGGTCAAGGCATCGTGCATGTGATCGGCCCCGAGCAGGGCCGCACATTGCCCGGCATGACGATCGTTTGCGGCGACAGCCACACGGCGACGCACGGCGCGTTCGGCGCGCTCGCGTTCGGCATCGGCACGAGCGAGGTCGAACATGTTCTGGCCACGCAAACGTTGCCCCAAGCCCGACCCAAATGGATGAGCGTAACGGTCGAGGGTCGAGCCCCGAACGGCGTCACCGCCAAAGACATCATTTTGGCGATCATCGGCGAGATCGGCACTGGTGGCGGCATCGGGCATGTGATCGAATATCGCGGCGCGGCGATTCGGGCGCTGTCGATGGAAGGTCGAATGACGGTATGCAATATGTCGATCGAGGCGGGCGCGCGGGCCGGTTTGGTCGCACCCGATGAGACGACTTTCAACTATTTGCGTGGCCGCGAATTCGCGCCCGTCGGCGACGAGTTCGATGCGGCGGTGGCCGACTGGCAGACGCTGCGCACCGACGAAGGCGCGGTGTTCGACAAAGAAGTCGTGATCGACGCGAGCAAACTTTCCCCGCATGTAACTTGGGGCACGAACCCCGCCCAAGTCGCCACCCTCGACGGCCGGGTGCCCCAGCCATCAGAATTCGCCGATCCGACCGAGCGCGACAGCGTCACACGGGCGCTTGATTACATGGGTTTGGCCGCGGGAACAAAAATTCGCGACATCAAAGTCGACACGGTGTTCATCGGCTCGTGCACGAACTCGCGCATCGAAGACCTGCGGGCAGTGGCCAGCGTCGTGCGTGGACGAAAAGTTTCGGTGAAACGGGCGATGGTCGTGCCGGGCAGTCACGCCGTCAAACTTCAGGCCCAAAAAGAGGGTCTCGACAAGATTTTCATCGAGGCGGGCATCGATTGGCGCGAACCCGGCTGTTCGATGTGTTTGGCGATGAACCCCGACAAGTTGGCGCCGCAAGAGCGCGCGGCCAGCACGTCGAACCGAAACTTCGAAGGACGCCAAGGCCGAGGCGGTCGAACCCATCTGGTCTCGCCGAGCGTCGCCGCGGCGACCGCGATCGCCGGCCACTTCGCCGCACCGGAAGACTTGAAATGAAAGCCGTTCGCGTGATCACCGGTCGCGGAGTGCCTTTGAAGCGCAGCGATGTCGACACCGACCAGATAATTCCTGCCGAGTGGTTGAAGCGCGTCGAGCGCACGGGTTTCGAAAAAGGTCTGTTCTCGACATGGCGCGATGATCGAAACTTCGTGCTCAACGACGAACGATACGCGGGCGGTTCGATTCTCGTCGCGGGCAAAAGTTTCGGCGTTGGTTCGTCGCGCGAGCACGCCGTGTGGGCGATTCAACAAGGCGGTTTCGACGCCGTGATCGCGCCGAGTTTCAGCGACATCTTTCGCAACAACTGCGGCAAGAACGGTCTGGTCGTGGTCGAAGTCGGCGAAGATGTCGTGCAAAAACTCTGGCAGATCATCGAAGCCGACCCGCAGACAGAGATCACCGTCGATGTCGAGCGCCTGCTCGTCGAGGTGCCGAAGATCGGCTTGAACGAAAAGTTCGCGATGAATGCCGACACGCAAAATCGGCTGCTCAACGGGCTCGACGACATCGCCATTTCGCTTCAGTTCGAAGCGGCGATCACCAAGTTCGAGACGACCCGCCCGAGTTGGTTTTAGGCGGTAGTTAGAAAAGAATTCAGGTCGGCGAGACGCTTGTCGGTCGAGAAAACTTCGATCGGCGCCTGGGTGTCGAGCCGAAGCCCGCGCTGAATGATTCGACAGGTCGTGTGCTGGTTGTATTCGGCCAAAGTGACCGCCCAGCCGTCTTTGCCCGCCCGCGCGGTTCGCCCCGAACGGTGCAGATATGTTTTCACCTCGAGCGGTGGCACATAATGCACGACGATTCCGACATCGTCGATATCGATGCCCCGCGCGGCGACATCGGTGCAGACCAAGATGTTGAGTTCGCGCTGGGCGAATTTTCGCAGCGATCTTTCGCGTGCACCCTGGGCCATGTCGCCGTGCAACGCCGAAACTTTTTCGCCGAGTTTGGCGAGATCATCGGCGACCTTGTCGCAGGTGCGTTTAGTGTCGCAGAAAACAACGGTCTGGCCGCCATTGCGGGCCATGGCGGCGATCACGCGATTTTTGTCCATGTGGTGGACGCCCAAAAAAAGATGCCGCATCGTGCCGACGGTGTCGGTCGGCGCGTCGATGCTGACCTCCTGCGGCGATTTCATATATCGCTTGACGAGCGTGGCGACCTGGCCGTCTAGCGTCGCCGAAAAGAGCATCGTCTGATGCTCTCTCGTGACATGGCGAAGAATCCATTCGACCTGCGGCATGAAGCCCTCGTCGGCCATGCGGTCGGCTTCGTCGAGAACCATGATCTCGACGCTGCTCAAATCTGCCTCACTGTTTTTCATCAGATCGATAAGACGCAATGGCGTGGCGATGATTATCTCGACGCCCGACGAGAGTTGTTCGACCTGTTTGTCGCGCGCCGCCCCACCATAAACGGCGACGACCCGCACGCCACAACTCTTGGCAATCGGCGAGAGCACATCTGTCACCTGCACGGCGAGTTCACGGGTCGGCACGAGCACGACTCCGCGAGGCTTTTTCGGCTCGGCCTTGGTGGTGCGGGTCGCGCGCTCGATCATCGGCACGCCGAAGGCCAGCGTCTTGCCCGAGCCCGTGCGGGCCCGACCACACAGATCTACGCCGGTCAGTGCCACCGGAATCGCCTCGGTTTGAATCGCGAACGGTGCCGCAAACCCGGCACTGGCCAGGCCCGCGTCGACACGGTCGCCGACGCCGAGGCGGGCAAACTCGGTGGGCGTGGGCACCGGCTGGCGCAGGCTGGTGTTGGCGCCGATATCGCCTGTCGCCCGCTCGCTGGACTTGTGAATTGGTGCGCGACGCCGCGATTTGGGGTCAGACATGTGAGCCTTCACGCTACCAACTCAAGTTCGCTGACTCGTGAGTCAGTTTTGGCTGACCACTCAGACAGTAGACAAGTTCGGATGAGATGTGTAGGGTCAAAAATCGTGTCACAACAAAACTTCGACGATTCAGTTCTGGACGAGCCGCTCTTCACCGGGCGAAAAGGCATCGTCTATGACTGGCAAAAATTGTTGGTTCCTTCCGAGGCGGTTTTCGAAGCATCGCTTGAAACACTTCTAAACGCTGGCAAGGACGATTCCGCCCCGCGATACGCGTGAGCGCGCAAGCGCACCCAAATCGGGTGCTGGTTCTGGGTTGTGGTTCGGTTGCGCAGTGCGTGATTCCGCTGCTGTTGCGTGACCTGAAAATCAAACCAAATTCGCTCTCGATTCTCGACTTCGTCGACAACCGCCCGCGCGTCGCCGACGCGATCAAACAAGGCGCGAACTACGAGATTGGCCAGGTCACCCGCGAAAATCTCGACGCAATGTTGTCGCCGCGACTGTCGGCCGGCGACATCTTGCTCGACCTCGCCTGGAACATCGACTGCCCGACGATACTCGAGTGGTGCCGCAATCGCGGCGTGCGATATCTGAACACATCGGTCGAACTCTGGGACCCCTACTACGACATGGCGGCGACAAACCCGCTCGATCGCACGCTGTATGTTCGGCATCAATCGATCCGCAAAATGATCGGTCGATGGGGCGCGAACAACGGGCCGAGCAGCGTCGTCGAGCACGGCGCGAACCCAGGCTTGGTGTCGCACTTTGCCAAGCAGGCATTGTTCGAGATTTCGAACAAAATTCTGAGCGAAGGTCGCGCCGGGTCGCGACAAAGCGCGATCGAGTCGGCGCTTGCCGCCGAAAGTTTCAATCAACTCGCGATGCTCACGGGCACGCGTGTGATTCACATCAGCGAGCGCGACACGCAACTCACAAACCGACCCAAAGAAGTGAACGAGTTCGTCAACACCTGGTCTGTCGAGGGCTTCTACGAAGAAGGCGTCGCGCCCGCCGAAATGGGTTGGGGCACGCACGAACGATGGATGCCCGCGAACGCGCATGTGCACGCCGACGACGGACCCTGCAATCAGATTTGTCTCGCGCAACCCGGAATGGAGTCGTGGGTGCGATCGTGGGTGCCGAGCGGGGAAATTCTCGGCATGATCATTCGACATGGCGAGAGTTACACGATGAGCAATCACCTGACGGTGCGCGACGAATCAGGCAAGGCGATTTATCGTCCCACCGTTCATTATTCGTATTGCCCGTCGAACGAGGCGATCAACAGCGTGCTCGAATTGCGCATGCGCAACTGGCAGAAGCAACCCAAAGAGCGGATCATGAACGACGAGATCATCTCGGGTCGCGATGAGCTCGGTGTTTTGCTGCTCGGTCACGACTACACCGGCTGGTGGACGGGAAGCCGCCTTTCGATCGACGAGGCTCGTTCGGTGGTGGCCGGGCAAAGCGCGACGACACTGCAGGTTGCGGGCTCGGTGATTGGCGCAGTCAAGTGGATGATCGCCAGCCCGAACGAAGGCGTCTGCGTGCCCGACGATCTGCCGTGGAGGTCTGTGCTCGCCGATGCCCGCCCGTATATCGGCGAGATCTACAGCGCGCCCACCGATTGGGACCCGTTGAAAACTCGCAACGACTTGTTTCCCGGGTTCGGCAACACGGGGCGAATCGACCCGACCGACCCTTGGCAATTCAGAAACTTTCTCACGCCGACCCCGAGTTGATTCGCCGCCAGGCTCGTTAAACTGAGAGCAATGATTTCGCGAAACGAGCTTCTACTTACGTAACGGCGCAGTCACATATCACTGCAGCCGCACCCTCTGAGCCAAAAGGCCCAGGGGGTTTTCTTTTTAACACCAGCATCAAAAAAACGAAACGAGAGACAAAATGGCACCAAAACCGACGAAGCCCCGAAAGATGCAGTTCGAGAAATACTCGCACTCGGTGCCGCTCGTGCTCGCCGACCGCACCTGGCCGAACCGAATCATCGACAAAGCGCCGTTGTGGTGTTCGGTCGACTTGCGCGACGGCAACCAGGCGCTGATCGACCCGATGGACCCAGAGCGTAAGTTGCGCATGTTCAAGACGCTCGTCAAGATGGGTTTCAAAGAAATCGAGGTCGGTTTTCCCTCTGCCAGCCAGCCCGATTTCGACTTCGTGCGGTTGCTGATCGAGCAAGACTTGATTCCCGAAGATGTGACGATCCAGGTGTTGGTGCAATGTCGACGCGAGTTGCTCGAGCGCACCTATGAGTGTCTGGTCGGCGCGCCCAAGGCGATAGTGCACTTCTACAACTCGGTCAACCCGTTGCAGCGCCGGGTCGTTTTTGGTCTCGACAAAAACGGGATTATCGACATCGCCACAAATGCGGCGAAGATCTGCACCGATCTCGAATCTCGGGTCAAGGGCACCGCGATTCGCTACGAATATTCGCCCGAGAGTTTCACTTTGGCCGAGCCGGATTTCGCCGTCGAGATTTGTGAAGCGGTGATGAA
>VGAB01000078.1 GCA_016870935.1 Actinomycetota bacterium
GCGGTGGTGGCCTCTGATTTCGGCAGTTTGGCGCATTCGGCCTCGGCGATCGCGACATATTCGCGGGCGGTTTCGATCGCGTTGGCGACACCCGAATTGGCGCGGACAATCGCCAACGCCGTGTCGCGCTCGTCGCCCGAGAACGGTCGACCCAAAAGATCGCGCAACTCGAGCGAATCTGGCGAATCGCTTTTCAAAGTCAGCAATACGGGCAGGGTGTAGACGCCTTCTTCCATGTCGTGACCTGCTC
Organism: Actinomycetota bacterium; assembly: GCA_016870935.1. Lineage (GTDB taxonomy): Bacteria > Actinomycetota > Acidimicrobiia > Acidimicrobiales > Ilumatobacteraceae > BACL27. The sequence goes on from VGAB01000078.1 coordinate 251, forward strand.
GTTTGCCGAGTTCGGCGTCGGTGGCGATGACATCGAGGATGTCATCGACGATCTGAAAGACCATGCCATACGCGGTGCCGTAATTCGTCAGCGCCTCGACGACATTGCGCTCGTGACCCGCGACCAAAGCACCGACACGAGCGGACGTCGAGAACAACGAGGCCGTCTTGCCTTCGATACTGACCAAATATGACGGCACCGAGCGCGAGACGTCGAACGCCTTGGTCAATTCTTCGATCTGGCCCTCGCAGAGATGACCGATCGTTCGCGCCAACAAACTCGCCACTTCGGTGCCGAGGGCCGCGGCGATCTCGGAGGCTTTGGCCAACAAGAAATCGCCCGCCAAAATCGCCTGCAGGTTGCCCCACCGCGAGTTCACCGTTTCGACGCCACGTCGGGTGGCGGATTCATCCATTACATCGTCGTGGTAGAGCGAACCCAGATGCACGAGTTCGCACGAGATCGCGCCCTGAATCACGTCGTCGGTCACGGGTTTGTCGCGCCCCACCGACGCGGCGGCGACGGTCATCACCGGTCGAAGACGCTTTCCGCCGGCGACGATGAGATGCGCGGCGAGTTCGTTGAGGTGCGCGTCGCGGGTTTTTACACTTTGCAACAGCGCCGTCTCGACGCGCTGACGATCGACATCCATCATCGGCAGCGAGAGCAACGGCGACGACACGGCCATATCCACAGGTTAGGCAAGACGCCTTGTGAAACTACGAACTTGGCGTTGTGAGGGTGGTCACGCGCGACGAAGATGAGCGCACGGTCACCGATACACTTTAGAAAAGGTCAGTCGGCGCACAAGGCGGTCGGAATTGTTCGAAAGATTTACAGACAGGGCTCGCAGGGTCGTAGTTCTCGCCCAAGAAGAAGCCCGCCTGCTCAATCATTCGTATATCGGCACCGAACACATTTTGTTGGGTCTGATTCATGAGGGCGAAGGCGTCGCCGCGAAAGGGCTCGAGGCCCTCGGCATCTCGCTCGAGGCGGTGCGGGCCCAGGTCGAAGAGATAATCGGCCAAGGCGGCTCGTCGCCGTCGGGCCATATTCCGTTCACGCCGCGGGCGAAAAAAGTGCTCGAACTTTCGTTGCGCGAGGCGTTGCAGTTGGGCCACAACTACATCGGCACCGAGCACATCTTGCTCGGTCTGATTCGCGAGGGCGAAGGCGTCGCGGCGCAGGTGCTGGTGAAACTCGGCGCCGATCTGGGTCGCGTGCGTCAACAGGTGATCCAGTTGTTGAGCGGCTACCAGGGGCCGGGCGGCAAAGGCGAGGGCGACGCCGTCGGGGCGAAAGATATTCCGCAAGAAAAAGGTGGCAGCCAGATTCTCGATCAGTTCGGGCGCAACCTGACGCAACTCGCGCGCGACAAGAAACTCGACCCCGTGATCGGTCGCCACAAAGAGATGGAGCGCGTGATGCAGATTCTCTCGCGTCGCACCAAGAACAACCCGGTGCTGATCGGCGAACCGGGCGTCGGCAAGACGGCGATCATCGAGGGCTTGGCCCAGAAGATCGTGGCCAACGAGGTGCCGGAAACTTTGACCAACAAGCAGTTGTACACGCTCGACCTCGGCGCGTTGGTCGCCGGTAGCAGGTATCGCGGCGACTTCGAAGAGCGGCTGAAGAAAGTTCTGAAAGAGATCAAGACGCGCGGCGACATCATTCTGTTCATCGACGAGATTCACACGCTCGTCGGTGCGGGTGCCGCGGAAGGCGCGATCGACGCGGCGTCGATCCTCAAGCCGATGCTGGCGCGGGGCGAGTTGCAAACGATCGGCGCGACGACCCTCGACGAGTTCAGAAAACACTTCGAAAAAGACGCCGCTCTCGAGCGACGCTTTCAACCGGTGAAGGTCGACGAACCGTCGGTGGCCCACACGATCGAGATTTTGAAGGGCATTCGCGACAAATACGAGACGCACCACCGCGTGACGATCACCGATCAGGCGCTAGTTTCGGCGGCGAACCTTGCCGATCGTTACATCTCGGACCGATTCTTGCCCGACAAGGCGATCGACCTGATCGACGAGGCGGGCAGCCGTCTGCGCATCAAGCGAATGACCACGCCGCCCGATCTCAAGGAGATCGAGAACAAGATCAGCACCGTTCAAGAGGCCAAGAAGAAGGCCGTCGAAGAGCAGCGTTTCGAGGAGGCGGGTCGGTTGCGCGACCAAGAAAGGTCGTTGCTCGAAGAGCGCGCCCAAAAAGAGTCTGACGTCAAGGCCCAGGGCATCGACCTGTTCGACGAAGTGAGCGAAGAGTCGATCGCCGAAGTGTTGAGCATGTGGACGGGCATCCCCGTGTTCAAGTTGACCGAGGAAGAAACGGCCAAGTTGTTGGGCATGGAGGCCGAACTGCACAAGCGCATCATCGGCCAAGAAGATGCGATCAAGGCGGTCAGCCAGAGCATTCGTCGCACGCGCGCCGGTTTGAAAGACCCGAAACGCCCGAGCGGTTCGTTCATCTTCCTCGGGCCGACCGGCGTGGGCAAGACCGAACTCGCAAAAACTTTGGCCGAGTTCTTGTTTGGTGACGAACAGGCGTTGATCGCCCTCGACATGAGCGAATACATGGAGAAGCACACCGTCAGCCGCCTTGTGGGTTCACCGCCGGGCTACGTCGGCTACGAAGAAGGCGGCCAGTTGACCGAAGCGGTGCGTCGCAAGCCTTTCTCGGTGGTGCTGTTCGACGAAATCGAAAAAGCGCACCCCGATGTGTTCAACACGTTGCTGCAAATTCTCGAAGAAGGCCGCCTGACCGACGCCCAGGGTCGAAGCACCGACTTCAGGAACACGGTGTTGATCATGACCTCGAACCTCGGCACGCAAGATTTGCGAAAGGCGAACGTGGGCTTCGGCAAGAACGACGAGGCGCTCTCGTATGCCCGCATGCGCGAGAAGGTCAACGAGGCGTTGAAGACGCAGTTCAAGCCCGAGTTTTTGAACCGCATCGACGAAGTGATCGTGTTCCACGAACTCTCGATGAACGAGGTCGTGCAGATGGTCGACCTGATGAGCAAGCGCCTGGTCGGACAACTCGAAGGCCTTGGTTTGGGTCTCGAATTGAAGGTCGAGGCCAAAGAGTTGCTCGCCAAACGGGGCTACGACCCGCAACTCGGCGCCCGACCGTTGCGCCGGGCGATGCAGCGCTATCTCGAAGATCCGCTTTCGGAGAAGTTGCTCAACAAAGAGTTCCATGCCGGTGAGATCATCGTCATCGGCGTCGAAGACGACCCCGAGAATGAGTCGGAGAAGCGATTCACTTTCAGCAGCGTCGAAGGTTTCGCGCCACCCGCCGCCGTCGAACTGGCCGGTGCGGGTGAAGCGACACCGACCGCTGAGTGATTCGTAAAACTTTCGCCGTCGCGATCGCGGCAGTCGCGCTTTGCGCATGCCAAGTCAACGCCGTCGTGACGCTCGATGTGGCGCAAAGCGGCGCCGGCGCGGTGACGATCAACGCGATCGCCGATTCTGAAGTGTTGGCCAAGATTCCTGATCTCGCCGACGATCTGCGGTTCGACGACGCGATCGCCGGCGGTTGGGTGGTCAGCCGACCGAACAAGACGCCCGATGGCGGTCTGCAGGTGTCGATGACGCAGAGTTTCGATAATCCCGAGCAGGCCACGGCACTGTTGGCGCAGTTGAGCGGCGAGTTCGGCCCGTTCAAGCAAATTTCTTTGACCCGAGACGGAAAAGACACCGACTCGACATTTCAACTCGACGGTCGACTTCAGGCCGACGGCGGGTTGAAGGCGTTCGCCGACCCGAAACTTTTGCAGGTGATCGGTGGCGCGCCGTTCGCGCAAAACCTCGAGCAGGCCGACCTCGACTTGGGCAAGGCGATGACGATCGATTTTGTGGCGACACTGCCGGGGGTCGTCGAGCGAACGACGGGCATCGACAACCTGAACACGATCACCTGGCGCGTGCCGCTGGACGGCAGCGAACAATCGGTGTCGACGACGTCGCGCAACACCGCCGTGCGCGCGACGGTGGCGCGTTTGATCTCGGGTTTGTTCAGGTTTCTTCTGATCGCCTGGCTGTTGTTCATGGTCGGCGTGACGGTGAGGTTTCTCTACAAGCGCCGTGGGACGACCAGCACACCCAGCGAATAATGTCTAGTGCGAGATGGTGAAACTTCGCACGGTATATCGCTGCACCGAATGCGGCGCGAGCGTGCCCAAATGGGCGGGGCGATGCGCGGCATGCGGCGCATGGAACAGCCTGGTCGAAGATGTCGAGGGTGACGGCGAAATAATTTCGATCGCCACGGGCATGGCGCTCGTGCCGCCCGGCGAGGCCAAACCGATCAGCGAACTCGACGCCAAGGCTTCTCGCCCGACCGCGACCGGCGTCGACGAACTCGACCGAGTGTTGGGTGGCGGCCTGGTGCCCGGCTCGGTGACTTTGCTCGGCGGCGAACCGGGCATCGGCAAATCGACTTTGTTGTTGCAGTTGCTCGCCAGTTGGTCGGGCAAGACGCTTTATGTGACGGCAGAAGAATCTGCACAGCAGGTGCGGTTGCGCGCCGAGCGACTCGGGGCGATCAAGCCCGAGTTGTGGCTCGTCGCCGAGATGTCGTTGACCAACATCATCAATTCGATCGAGCAGGTGAAGCCGCAACTTGTGATCATCGACAGTGTTCAGGCGATCGCTGATCCGCAATTGAATTCGGCGCCGGGTTCGGTTTCGCAGGTGCGGGGTTGCGCGCACCGACTCGTGCAAGAGGCCAAGGCGCGCGACCTGCCGATCGTGCTGGTCGGCCATGTCACCAAAGATGGCGGCTTGGCCGGGCCGCGCGTGCTTGAGCACGTGGTCGACACGGTGCTGTCGTTCGAGGGCGAGCGTCACCATGCGTTGCGCCTGTTGCGAGCGGTCAAGCATCGATTCGGTTCGACCAACGAATTGGGTTTGTTCGAAATGGGCGAATCGGGTCTGCGCAGCGTGCCCGATGCGAGCAAACTGTTTCTCGCCGACCGCAAAGCGGGCATCCCCGGTTCGATCGTCGTGCCAACCCTCGAGGGTCATCGACCGTTGTTGGTTGAAGTGCAGGCGCTGACAAATCTTTCGCCAACGCATGTTTCGCCGCGACGCTCGGCCCAGGGCGTCGACTCGGGTCGCTTGGCGATGTTGCTGGCGGTGCTCGAACGACGGGCGAACATCAACCTCGCCCAACACGAGGTGTTCGCCTCGGCTGTGGGTGGCGTGAAAATGAGCGAGCCCGGCGCCGATCTGGGTTTGTGTCTGGCTTTGGTTTCGGCGGCGACCAACAAACCTCTGGCCGAGAATCTCGTGGCGTGCGGCGAAGTTGGTCTGGCGGGTGAACTGCGTCAAGCGGGCAACACGACGCGACGCCTGGGCGAGGCGGCGCGGCTCGGTTTCACGCGGGCGATAATTCCAGCGAGCAGCGCGAAAGATATAAAGATTGCCGGCATCAAACTTGAACCAGCCGAGACGGTGGCGCAAGCCTTGAGCCTCGCCGGTTTGGCCACGAAGTAGCGT
>VGAB01000079.1 GCA_016870935.1 Actinomycetota bacterium
TGCGCGAAAACGAGAAGCGGGTTCAAGACGGCAAGAAACCCGAGAACGTGCCCGCCAATCCGCGCAACGCCGGCGCGGGAAGTCTTCGACAAAAGAGCGCCGCGGTCACCGCGAGCCGCGAACTTTCGTTTTGGGCCTATCAACTCGGCGAAGTCGAGGGCGGGCCCAGGTTCGAGACGCATTCCGAAACGCTCGCGTACCTGCGCGACCTGGGTTTTCCGGTAAATCCCGAGGTGCGAACACTCGATTCGTTGGCCGGCGTCGTCAGTTTTTGCAACTCATGGGAAGCCAAGCGCCACGATCTGAATTATGAAATCGATGGAGTGGTCGTGAAACTCGACGCTCTCGCGCAGCGCGAGCGACTGGGCTTCACATCGCGGGCGCCGAGATGGGCGATCGCCGTAAAGTTTCCGCCCGAAGAACGCAACACGATTCTCAAAGAAATTTCGGTGTCGATCGGTCGCACGGGGCGGGCGACGCCATTCGCCGTGCTCGAGCCGGTGGTGTTGTCGGGCAGCACCGTCAGCATGGCGACCCTGCACAACCGCGAGCAGGTGCAGTTGAAAGATGTTCGGCCTGGCGACACGGTGGTCGTGCGCAAGGCGGGCGATGTAATCCCCGAAGTCGTCGGGCCAGTGTTGGCTTTGCGGCCTAAAAACTCGAAGCCATGGAAGTTTCCGACCGTGTGCGTTTGCGACCGCAAGTCGAAACTCGTGCAGGTCGAGGGCGAATCAGACACGCGCTGTGTCGAGCCGGAGTGCCCGTTTCAGCGCGACCAGCGGATAATTCATTTTGCCTCGCGTACCGCGATGGACATCGAAGGTCTCGGCGAAAAGACGGTGTTCGCCTTGTCTGACAAAAATTTCGTCTCCGACATCGGCGACCTTTATTCGCTTACGCTCGAAAAACTTCTGCAACTCGAGGGCTTCGCCGAACTCAGTGCAAAAAATTTATTGGCGGCAATCGACGGCTCAAAGTCGAGGCCGCTGGCGAAACTATTGGTCGGCTTGGGCATCAAGAATCTAGGGCCGGCGGCGGCCGAGTCGTTGGCCCGTCGTTTTGGTTCACTCGACGCGATAATCGCCGCGACACCCGAGCAACTCAGCGAGATCGACGGTCTCGGCGAGGTGATCGCGGGCAAAGTCACTGAATGGTTCGCCGATAAATCGCACAAAGAGATCATCAAAAAGTTTCGTCGCGCGGGTGTCGAGTTCGGCAACGTCGCCGTCAGTACGGCACCGCAAAACCTGGTCGGCAAGGCGATTGTCGTTACGGGCACTGTCGAGGGTTTCACCCGCGAGGGCGCGCAAGAGGCGATCACTAGCCGCGGTGGCAAGAGCCCCGGCAGTGTGAGCGCGAAAACTTTTGCCCTGGTTGTCGGCGACGAACCTGGGGCCAACAAACTGACAAAGGCGACCGAATTGAAGATTCCGATCTTGAATCGCGAAGGCTTTTTGAAACTACTCGAAACGGGCGAATTGCCCTGAGAGAGTCTGACTAAGACGTAGATTCAAGTTCATTTTGGATTCTCAGTCGGTTTCAAACTGCCACGTGTAGACGCGGGCCTTTGAACGACCGTCGAGAATCTTCCAGTAAAGAACTTTTCCTTGGTGCTCACCCTGTGTGAACTCTTCGATTACAGCGCCGACCTGCGGCTGAAAACTGATGATCGAGTTGCCCGGATCGAAGACGGCCGTGGGCGGCAGTTCGACTTGCGCACCGGGTGTCGCCGGTTGACCCGACGAGGTCAGCTCGTCGAGGCGGGTGGTCGGCAGTTCCATTCCGTCGATGAACATCACCGCTTCGTAGCCCTCGATGAAGTCGACGATGATCTGGGCCTGACGCAGAACGCGATCGCCGTCGGCGGGTGAGATGCGTTCGATCGCGTCGGGTAAGCCCGACTCGTCGCGCCCGGTTTGCGATGCGTTGAAGCCAAAAATAATCAGAACGAGACCCATCGCGATACCGACGCTCATCAACAATTTTTCTCGGTCGATTTTTTTACGCGGTCGATCGGCGCTCGGCGAAAAGTCTGGGTTTGATGTCACACCCATATTCTCGCCCGAAAGTATCCCGAAAACATTGTCAGTTGTCGATCACTAGTAGTTTTGAAGGAGCAATGAACGACCCAGAAGCGCTGATCGGCAAAGTCTTGGTTGGGCGATATCGAATCGAGGCATTGCTGAGCGATCGAGTGGCCGTGACAAAGGTCTACGAGGCCTTCGACCTGCGCCATGCCAAGAAAGTTTCGATGCGCCTGATTCCGACGTCGTCGCTGGTCGACCTTGAATCTGGGCTGGGCGACGAGCGAGCCGCGGTCGAAGCGCACAAGGCGACGATGCAGCAGTTGTTCGCGATGAATCACCCGACACTCGTCTGCATCGACGATTGGGGCGACACTTTCATCGACGGCCAACAACATGCTTTCAGCGTCACGCAGTTCTTTGGTCAGGGCACCCTGCGCGAGTTCTTGGATCGGGGTCGTCGGTTGTCGCCGTCGCAGGCGTTGGTCGTCGGTATCGATGTCTGTCGGGCGCTGCACCATGCCCACCAAAATGGCCTGATTCACGGCGATGTTCGCCCGGCGAATTTGATTTTTGGCGACGATGCGCGTGTGCGTCTGACGGGCCTCGGCACGAAGCGCAGCGCGGTCGCCGAGCAGATGAGCATCGAGCAGGCGAGGTACGCGGCGCCCGAGATCGGGCTCGGTGCCACACCGAACTCGGCGACGGATGTCTATTCGTTGGCGATCACGTTGCTCGAGTCGATAACGGGCGAGGTGCCGTTCGTCGGCGAGTCTGTGGCGATTACCTTGGCCAACCGCGTCGAAAAACTTTTGCCCGTGAATGCCGACATGGGGCCGATCGCCGCACCGATCGAGCGGGCCGGTCGCCCCGACGCCGAAGAGCGAGTTTCGGCGCTCGAACTCGGCCAGGCATTGGCGCAGATCGCCGACAAGATGCCGCGACCATCACCGATCGACACGGTTGTGCCGAAAAAATTCGAGGATGTCATCACCAGGCCGCAGCCGATCACGACAGCTGCGCCGAAAGTTGAGGCTTCGATCGCCGATTCGAAACCCGGCGCCACAGATACCGAAAATGTCGTCGTCGAATCGGCGCGTACCCGTCGTCGTTTCAAGCAGGTGTTCGCACTCGGCGCGGTGAGTGCGTTGCTTGTCACGGCGTTGATCACACTTCAAGTTCTGACCGCGAGCAGTTTCGTGGTGCCGAATTTGTCGGGTGTCGCCGAGGCTGAGGCGCGCAACTCGATCGCGACTTTTAATTGGGAGTTGATCATCCGTGCCGAGCGCACCAACGATGTCGAGTTTGGTTTCGTGATTCGCACCGAACCCGCGGCGGGTGAGTCGCTCAAAGAGGGTGACACCTTCGTGATGTATGTTTCAGCGGGCGAGCCGCTTGGCGTGCTTGTGGATGTCGCGGGTCAGTCGCGCGAAGCGGCGACGCAGGCTCTGACTAATCAGGGCTTGAGTGTCGCCATGTCCGATGAGGCGAGCGAGAGCGTGCCTGTGGGCAATGTGATTTCGTGGGCGGTGGCGAAACAACCTTCGCTCGTCGCAGGCGACGAGGTTCTGCCGGGCACGCTGGTGAACATCGTCGTTTCGAGCGGCCCGGCTCTTCGCAGTGTGCCGTTGATAGTCGGCCTGAAACTTGAGGAGGCCACGGCGATCGCCAGCGAACTCGGTCTCGTGCTCGGCGTCAGCGACGATAGTTTCAGCAACGATGTCGCCGTTGGTCTGATCGGTGCGCAGTCTCCGCCGCCGGGTCAATTGGTGCCCAAAGACAGCACCTTGGTCTATTCGATCTCACTCGGCCCCGACTTCGTGGAATTGCCGAACATCGTCGGCATAAATTTCGCCGAGGCGGAGAAGCGTCTGGTCGGTGCCGGCTTCGTGGTCGGTGAAGTTTCTGGTCGAAAGTCGTATCGCATGAAGAGCGCCTCGGTCAAAGGTGTCGCGGTGAACAACGGCGACAAGGTGCCGCGCGGTTCGGTGATCGACATGGTCTTTCCGTGAGCGTCGGCGACAAACGGGAGGTTGATGACTCGTCGCGGTTGACGGTTCTCGACTCCGGCGGAGTCGACGAAGTTTCGGTCATTCCATGGTCGCTGTTGTTGCGTCGCAAACTCGTGCAGCGAGTCGGGGTTTCGCGTCGCAAGGCCACGCTCGTCGTGCTGCTCTCGTGTGTTTTCACCGTAAGTTTCATGATCACGCTGCTGGTTGTTTCGCTGAAGACGGTCGCCGACGACCTCGGCAGCACGACAGGTTTGATCAGTTGGGCGATCACCGCACCGATGCTGGCCTTCGGTGTCGTCGGCCCGGCGTTCGGCAAGGTCGGCGATCTTTGGGGACACAAACGGGTCTTTGTTTGGGGACTTTTCGTCGCCGGAATTTTCGCACTGTGCACCGCCGTGGCTTGGGACGCAACATCGATGATTATTTTTCGCACGCTTTCCGCGGCGGGGGGCTCGGCGCTTGGCCCGGCCGCGATGGCGTACATCAACCGGATGTTTGATCCCAGCGAGAGAGTTCGACCGCTCGGCTATTGGAGTTTCGTCACCGCGGGCGCGCCGGTGCTCGGTGTCGTTGGCGGCGTGCCGTTGGTCGCACTTTTTGGATGGCGGACGATGTTTTTCGTGCAAGCCCCGCTGTGTCTGATTGGTTGTTTGATCGCCGGTTGGCTGCTCAGTGACACCGAGCGAAAGTCGAATGTCAAGTTCGATGTGCAGGGCGCGATTTTTTTGGGTCTCGGTTCTGTTCTGGTGCTGCTGGCGATCAATCGCGGACCAAGTTGGGGGTTTTTGTCGACTCGTACTTTCGCCGTGGCGTTGCTGGGGGTGGCGGCTCTGGTGGTGTTCGTTCGTGTCGAGCGGCGGGCGAGCGATCCGATGTTGCCACTGCATTGGTTCGGCACGCGCAATGTCGCGTTTCCGGTTTTGAGTCAGGCGATGACGAATTTCGCCTACATGGGTGGCTTCATGATCGTGCCGCAACTTTTGGAGATCGGTCTCGGGTTTTCGACCGCCCATATCGGCTGGTTGATCATCGCCCGACCGCTGGTGTTCTCGATCGTCGCCCCGTTTTCTGGCCGCATCGCGACGCGAATCGGCGAGCGCAACGCCGGGGTCATCGGGGCGACTTGTGTTTTGGCTTCGATGCTCGCACTTTCGCGGATAGACGTCGGTTCGCCGAACTGGTTCATCGCCTTCGGGTTGTCGCTCTCGGGTGTCGGTCTGGGCATCGCCTCACCTGCGTTGACGGCGCTGTTGGCGAACTCCGTCGAGATTGCCGATCTTGGTGTCGCCAGCGCGGTGCAGCAACTGCTTAATCAGATGGGCGCGGTTCTGGGGGCGGCCGTGATGGTCGGAATCCACGAGGCGACCCTCGGGTCGGGGGTCGTAAAGAGTTTTTCCTACGCGTTGCTGGCGGGTGCGATCACGAGCGTGATCGGAATCTTCGCCGCAAGCGCCGTGCGCCCCTCGGCGTGAATGGTGCGTCGCGGCGTGCGACCGGGCTTGTTTGTTTGCGAGCCTTCGACCTGATTTGAGTAGATCGCTAAACTCTCTTAAAGCAAATTTCGTTGATTAAACGTCGTCGCGAGGGGTTTTTCTGAAGGTTCTGATTCCGCCGGGCAAGTCTGGCAACGTGCTCGC
>VGAB01000080.1 GCA_016870935.1 Actinomycetota bacterium
CGCCCAGGTGGCGCCCTTGGTAGGAGTCGAACCTACGACCAACGGATTAGAAGTCCGGTGCTCTATCCACTGAGCTACAAGGGCTTGAAGCCTTAAGGCTATCTAACCGCTGATTCTGTGTCTGTGCGTGTAAATGTTGGCCGCGCCGTCGCGCACAAAACCAACGACGGTGATGCCGAGTTCGTCGGCCGTCTCGACCGCCAAGTTCGACGGCGCACCCACCGCCGCGATGAACGAGATGCCCGCCATCGCCGCCTTTTGAATTATCTCGAATGAAAGTCGACCGCTCACGACGAGCACGTGGGCGTCGATCGGCACCCGTGAGTCGAGCACGGCTTTGCCGATGACCTTGTCGACTGCATTGTGCCGCCCGATGTCTTCGCGCACGCAGAATGCGTCGCCCTTCGAGTCGACCAAACCCGCAGCATGCAGACCACCGGTGCGGTCGAATGTCGGCTGGGCGCGACGAATGATCTCCGGCAGCGAAGTCAGCAATTGCGCCGTCACAACCGGCCCGGCCGCCGCATCGATGCGGCTGACATTTTGCGTCAACTGTTCGATCGAACCTGTGCCACAAATGCCGCAACTTGCCGACGTCACCATGCCGCGACGCGAAAGCGCCTCGTCAAACGGCACCGCCAAACCCACCGTCACGACATTGAATTGCTGTTCGGCCGAATTTGGCAGTTGGCAGTAGCGCACCGAAACGACATCGGCAGGTCGACGCACCATGCCCTCGGTAAACAAAAATCCGACCGCAAGTTCGAAGTCGTGCCCCGGGGTACGCATCGTCACCGCGACGGGTTGGGCGCTTTGCTGGGGCGACTCGACACGAATCTCGAGAGGCTCCTCGGTCACAAGTAGGTCGGGTTTGCCGGCCTGCGAACCGTCCTTCCGCACGGCGACAACCGACCAATTGGCGACCTTGCGGCGCACGGCTGATTCGATGTTTGCCACGACAAAACCCTACCAACGCCCTAGAAATAGCCTTTTTCGCATGCACCTTTCGTCGCCTCGAGCCCGAATTTGTGCTTATATAGCGAGTGGGGATTCTTTTAGGTCGCGAGGTTGTGATCGGGATTCCTGAAATACCTACCGGAGGACACAAATGGAAAAGCTAGTTACTAGCAATGACCAGTTGGTCTACAACGCGTTTTCTTTCGCCGTAGCGACGATGGCAATCTCGTTTGTTTACTATCTGGTCTCGCGAAACCGAGTCTCACCTGCCTATCGCAGCGCGGTGACGATGTCGGCGATGATATGCGGTATTGCCGCTTATCACTACTGGAGAATGTTCGACAACTTCGCAAAAGGGGAACCCTGGAATGAGGGTTACCGCTACGCAGACTGGCTGTTGACCGTTCCGCTACTCGTAGCAGAACTCGTCGTCGTCTCCGGTGTCGCAAAAGACAAAGCGAAAGGCCTTACGACAAAACTCGCAGTAGCAGCTTTGTTGATGATCGCCTTCGGATACCCAGGCGAAACAGCCGCTGCCGGCAGCAATGCCAGCATGATTTGGTTCGTCGTCTCGATGGTGTTCTTTATCTACATTCTTTGGAACCTGTTTGCCGGCGATGTCGGCCAGGCGCTCAAAGGCCAGTCAGGCGCGATCGGCAGCAAGTTAAACAACCTTCGTTATGTCTTGCTCGTCACTTGGTCGGTTTACCCGATCGCCTACCTGTTGGGCGACAGCGGGAGTTTCTTGGCCAAGGCCTTTGATCTCTCGGCTGGAGACTCGGCGACGATTATCCAAGTCGGATACACAGTCGCAGACGTACTGTCCAAACCTGGTTACGGTCTTTTGATTTTGGGCATCGCGATTGCGCGCTCAGAATCTGAGGGATACCGCGCCGCTTAATTTCGATTTCGAAATAATTGGGCCCCGGCTTCGGCCGGGGCTCTTTTATTTTGACCACTAATCTCAAAAGGCGATGTTGAGGGTCAGACAAATTCCGGGGCTGCTCATGGCGGCCGTGGTCGCCGGTGCGTCATTCGTCGTCGAAGCGCTGGTGAGAAACTTAACGGCGCTTGTTGTTTCACCCCTCGTCATCGCCGTAGTGATCGGTGCCACGCTCTCGAACCTGGGTCTCGTACCCGACGAGTGCCGAATTGGTCTCGGGTTTTCGGCACGAAACTTGCTGCGGGTCGGCATCGTGCTGCTTGGACTGCAACTCTCCTTCACGAAAGTGCTCGAGCTCGGCGTGCCAGGTTTGGCTCTGGTGATCACCGTCGTTGCCGTCACCTTTTTTGCCACGCAGTGGCTCGGCAAAAAGATGGGCTTGTCGCCGGGTCTCAGCCTGCTTGTCGCTACGGGTTTTTCGATTTGTGGTGCCTCGGCGATCGCGGCGATGCGACCGGTCAGCGAGGCCGACGACGAAGAGATGGCTTATGCAATCGCACTTGTGACTATTTGTGGCACGATGGCGATTTTCTTGCTTCCCGCGGTCAACGACATACTCGACTTTAGCGATGCACAATTTGGCTCATGGGTTGGTGCGAGCGTGCATGATGTCGCCCAAACCGTGGCAACAGCCGCATCGGCCAGCCAAGATGCGCAACATGCGGCGATCGTCGTCAAACTCACACGTGTTTTGTTGCTTGCGCCGCTCGTGGCCGCTGTCGGTTTTTCGTACCGTCACAAACTGGTTCGCAATCAGGCAGATCAGCCTGCCGACTCGACTGTCAAACTTCCACCGGTCAAACTTCCGCCCGCAATTCCCGTTTTCGTTCTCGGGTTCATAGCCGCCGTCACGATCAACTCCGCTTTTGACCTGCCGAACGAGGCGTTGAGCAAAATTAAATGGGTCGAAAAATCTCTGCTTGCCTGCGCATTGACCGGCCTTGGCACAGGCGTCGACTTTCGCAAACTTCGTCGTGTCGGCTCGCGACCACTCTTGCTGAGTCTCGTCGCATGGTTTCTGATCGCGAGCGTTTCAGCTATCGGCGTGAAACTGCTGAAAATCGCCTAGCAGTCGACGGTCTCTAGTTCGCCCGTGCCGACGTTGTAAATCGCCCCGGCGACTTTCAGGGTTTTCGGCAGCAGCGCGTAGTTGCGGATACTCGCCACGTCTTGCGCCAGCGACTCGCGCTGATCTTTCACCGTGCGAAAGGCGATGCCACGGGTGTCGACGCCATGCCGTTCGTGAATCGTTCGATGAATCGACTCTTCGTCTCCGCTGGCCATTCGACAGTCGGTGTGCGGCATCACCAAAACCCTGTCGACCGCCAGCAAATACGTGGCCAAGACGAGGGTTCGCAGCACGTCGTCGGTGACGCGAGCGCCCGCATTTCTGAGAATCTTGGCGTCACCCGCCCCCATGCCGACAATCGCCAGCGGGTTGATCCGCGAGTCCATGCAGGTCACGATCGCCAACCCTCTTCGGGCCGTACCCGTCAAATGTTCGTCTTTGAACGAAGACACAAACTTAGAGTTCGCCGCCAATATGTCGGCGAAGTCGGCTTTCGGAAACTTCGACGACGAGTCAGCCACACCATGACGCTACCCACTCGGCGAAAGTGAACAAACTAGATTTGGCGGGTGCCAAAAAACCAGCGGATTCTCGGCACGATCTTGGTGATGATGTCGAGCCTGGGTTTTTCGATTGGCCCGACACTGGCGAAGTACGCGTACGACGAGGGCCCAAACCCGCTCGGTGTGATGACGATCAGGTTCACTATCGCGAGTTTGTTCATGCTCATCGTTCGACAAATTATGTTGCGCAGCGCACCGATACCGAAGTTCGGCCTGCTGCTCGAGATGTTCGCGGTCGGCGCTCTCGGCATCACAACGGTCTCGTTCACCTATTTTTTGGCGATCGAAACCATCGACACCGGTCTGGCGATCGTGATCTGGTATTGCAACCCGCTCGTGGTCGTCTTTTTGTATTGGATTTTCTATAAAAAACGACCATCGCGCAACATCCTGATCTCGCTGTTCTTCACGATCACCGGCATTGCCATCACAACAGGGCAGGTCAAAGGCGGCTCGAACTCCGCGATTGCGCTGGTTTTGATTTCGGCATTCCTGTTCGCGTTCTATCTTCTGGGGCTGGCAAATGTCCTCAAAAAAATCGACCTGTTGACCGGCGTAACCTTCATCAATATCGGAGCGATGTTTGGCTACTGGATAATCTGCGCGATCCTCCCTTTTGATTTGACCGTCGAGTTTCCGCAGAATGTGGCGGGTTGGTCTTACATCGCAGCATTCGGCCTGTTCGGCACGGTGGTGCCGTTCATGTTTTCTTTTGCAGGCATGAAACGGGTCGGCCCGAGTCTGCTCTCGGTGATAACGACGATCGAACCTGTTCTGGCGATCGTCATGGGCATCATCTTTCTCAGCGAGCCCGTCACGACTCAGCGGGTCATCGGCGCCACATTCGTTATCGGTGCGCTGATCGCGTTGACTCTTCTCGAGAACCGTGACGAGGCGAAAGTTCCGGCGAAAACTCAGGCGTAAGTTTTTTTGAGCCGCTTTACGCGCAAGATCTCGGCATCAGCCGAACGGCGGGGCCGGAATGTATTGGACGATCGGCTGACCCGCCATCACCGTCCACTGTGAACCAGCGATACGTTCAGTAAGTGCGCGCATCGCCAAGTCGCCAGCCACCGAAACTTCGAGAACCCCCATGCTGAAAGTTTTCGCGTATTCCCGCGCCAGTTCGCTGACCAGCGGCGTGTCGACAAAGCCCGGGCACAGGGCGCTGATGCACACCCCGTGCGGTTCGAGCGCGGGCCCCAACGACTTGACCAGACCCACCATGCCGTGTTTCGTCAGACCATATATAGGGTCGGGGGCGATCGCGATTATGCCCGCCAGCGAGGCCGTCACGAGAATGTGACCCGACTTTCTTGCCACCATCGTCGGTATCACCGCCCGGGCGCCGAACACGACGCCGTCGACGTTGATTCGCATGATTCGCTCATAGGCGTCGTTGTCGACTTTTTCGAGCGGATAATTCGAGATGTTGCCGATCACGTTTTGGTGCGTCGAAACGCCCGCGTTCAAACAGACGATGTCGAACGGCTCGGAGTTCGCGATCAGGTGATTCCAGGCGTCCGAATTGGTGACGTCGAGATGCACGAATTCACCGCCGATTTCAACCGCAACTTGTTTGCCGTCGCCGTCATTGACGTCGGCGACGACGACGCTCGCGCCCTCGCGGGTGAATCGTCGCGCCATTTCGGCGCCGATGCCGCTTGCCCCACCCGTGACGAGCGCCCTCTGCCCTGCCAACTGCCCCAACATCTCACCCAGCCTACGCTTTCACCCGAGTTTGACCCAGCCGCCGACGAGGCCGCTCATGAAACCGCCGTCGACCTGAACATCCGTGGCGTTGAGCCACTCGAGTTTCGGGTCGGACAAAAACAGAATCACCCGGGCGATGTCGGTGGCGGTCGCGTTGCGACCCGTCTCGCGGGTCACCAAATCCAAAAGCGGGCCGATCGAATCACGAAAGTCTTTGAGAATCGGCGTTTGCACGGGCCCCGGGCTGACCGTGTTGACGCGCACCCCTCGTTCACGCAACCACTTGCCCTGCTGCTTTGCCAGAACGACGACGCATTCTTTCGAAAAGTCGTAGGCCCGTTTGCCATCCATCGGGTGATCACGCAACCACGCCACCCCCGACTCGTAGTCGACGGTGGCCAACAGTCG
>VGAB01000081.1 GCA_016870935.1 Actinomycetota bacterium
CTTGTGAAATCGTGCAGTTTGGGGCGTTTTAGACTTCGGCTCGGTCGCCCGACATTTTGGCGGCCACCTTGCCGATGCGCTCGATGCGCTTGAGCAAGGATTCACGAGCACTTTCGGCCTCGCTAGAAAGCCCGGTCAACTTGTCGATTTTCCAGTGGCGCAGCACGACCGGATGCAAGATCTGGTCGTGGTGGATCAACAAATCATAAATGCCAACGCGTGCGATTTCGCGCGCCAACCTTTCGAAATCGGGTATGCCCGTGCCAGGCATTGCAAAGGTTCTCACGGCTCGTTCAATGCCGATAACCATGCTCGATGGATCAACTGCGATCGCCGCCGTTGCGAGATCTCGGTAAAACAAATAGTGCAAGTTCTCGTCGTTGCCAACACGCGCCATTATCGCCTCGCCAACTTTGTCGTGCATCATTTTGCCCGTGTTGCGATGGGCTATACGCGTCGCGAGTTCTTGCATGCTCAAATAAGCGAGCGCCTCGAACAAGTCGAGCGGCGCCGGAACTTCGCCACCGCGTACTTGTTGCATGCGGCCACGCTCGAGCGCGATCGGGTCAATTGCCCGCGTCACCGTCAAATAATCGCGGATGACGATTGAGTGGCGACCTTCTTCTGCCGTCCAGTTTCGTCCCCATTCTCCGTACACGCCGTCGTTGCCAAACAGCGTGTTGATGTCGCGAAAGTAATAGGGAAGATTGTCTTCAGTCAACAAATTGACGAACAACGATGCGCGCACCGCTTCCGACATCTCGATTTCGCCAGTGCCGAAGTCCGAATCGCTTTGTGTCCACTGTTTGCCTGGCTCGAAATCTTTGCCACGACTGTATGGCACCATCTCGTGCGGAAACCACTCTTTGGCCACGCCGAGATGTCGATTCAGCAATTCGGCGGCAACAGGCTCGATCTCTTTGAGAAGTGTTTGCTCGTCCACGACTCAACCTTAACTTGCCAAACGATCAATAAGTCGCTGCAATGGAATGTGATAGTCGTCAAGCAGTGTCAAGTTGGCCTTACGCATCTGCGCGTTCTCGAGCACCGAGTTTGCGGGTCGCTTCGCCGGTCGCGCGGGCTGCAACTCGCTCGTGGCGACCGAGACAACGCTGTTCGCGTCGAGTTTTGCGGCGCGCAAAACATCTTGGGCAAAACCGAACCAACTCGTCACGCCCTGATTGGTGAGGTGCCAAATGCCGTTGCGCGACTGCTCGGCGAATTCGACCAAGACCGGTGCGACATCTTCGGTGAATGTCGGCGAGCCGATTTGGTCGTCGACGAATGTCAAGGTCTGACTCGTGGCTGCGAGTCGCAGAATTGTTTTGACCATGTTGTTGCCGTGTTCACCGCAAACCCATGAAATGCGAACTACCGCGTCTTGATTCGAGTCGAGGTGTTTTTCGCCCGCGAGTTTGCTCGCCCCGTAAACCGACTGTGGATTGGGTCGATCAGTCTCTACATAGGGCGTCTTCTTGGTGCCGTCGAAAACATAATCAGTCGATATATATACAACTCGGGCGCCGACTTCACGCGCGGCGCCGACGATGTTCGCCGTGCCGCGACTGTTGATCGCCATCGCCTTCGCCTCGTCTGATTCGCAGGCGTCGACGGCCGTCCATGCGGCGGCGTGAATCACGCAGTCGGGTTTGCTCGCCGCTATCGACGCCATGACCTTCGCCTGATCTGTCACGTCGAGTTCGGTGTGTGAAACCGCGACGACCTCGTGATTGGCTCGGCTTGCGGCAAGCACGACATCGGTGCCCAACTGCCCGCTCGCGCCCGTGACGAAAATCTTCACTATTTTTTCGCTTTCAGCGGCTCCCACCACCAGCGGTTGTCGCGATACCAACGCACGGTGGCTTCGAGCGCCTCGTCGAGCGATCGCGTTCGCTTCCAGCCCAGTTTCGAAACTTTCGAGATATCCACCGAATAACGACGATCGTGACCGAGACGATCGGCGACATATTGCACGCTTGATTCGTCTTTGCCGAGAAGGCCGAGCAATTTGTCGACGAGCACGCGATTGGTCGTCTCGTTGCCCGCACCGATGTTGTAAATCTCGCCCGCCTCGCCGTGTTCGAGGGCCAAATGCACACCCGAGCAATGGTCGTCGACATAGATCCAATCTCGCTCGTTCAACCCGTCACCGTAGAGCGGGATCTTTTTGCCGTCGAGCAGGTTCGTGGTGAACAACGGAATCGCCTTCTCCGGATATTGAAAAGGTCCGAAGTTGTTGGTGCACCTTGTCACGACCACGGGGGTGCCATGGGTAGAGAAATATGACAGAGCGATCAGGTCGCTGCCCGCCTTCGAGGCCGAATATGGGCTTCGTGGCTCGAGTGGATCACTTTCTTTCGACGAGCCGGTCTCGACCGAACCGTAGACCTCGTCTGTGCCGATGTGCAGCACGCGAGAAATTTCGAGGCGACGAGCCGCGTCGACCACCGTGTTCGTGCCGAAACAGTTGGTCAGGATGAAATCTTCGCTGCCGGCGATCGAGCGATCGACATGGCTCTCGGCGGCGAAGTGCACCACGGCGTCGTGGCCCTTCATCGCTTGTTCGACGTCATGTGGCTGACAGATGTTTCCCTTGATGAATTTAAAACGCGGGTTGTCGTCGATGTCTTTCAGCGTCGAAAGATTGCCCGCATAGGTCAGCGCGTCAAAAATCGTCACCTCGTGTTCAGTGTTGGCGAACACCCATCGCACGTAGTTCGAGCCGATAAAACCGGCGCCACCGGTGACGAAAATTTTCATGCGAGATTATGTTCGCATCGGCCAGAATGGCCGACGCTGGGCATCAATTTTGTCGCGCGTCGGGTTCGCCGCGTCCCGCTCGGACAAAATCGGCTTGTCGAAACCCCAATCGGCGTCCACTGCCTTGTCGTTGTAGGCAAGGCCCAACTCGTCCTTCGGGTTGTAGTAACCGTCGACCAAATATGTGATCGTCATGTCTGTCAGCGAAGAAAATCCGTGCGCCACCCCGGGCGGAATGAAGATGCCGCGGTGATCATGGGTGCCGTCGGCGCGCGCGCCGATGTCGATCACCTGGGTCGCCCCGTCGGTGGGTGAACCCTGGCGCAAATCGTGCAGCACGACGCGGCAGGTTCCGAACGGCACATACCAATAGTCGGCCTGATGCAGGTGATAGTGCAGACCGACCACGCAACCCTTCTGTCGGTCGCCACGGTTGGCCTGCAGCATTTCGCGACCGAGCGGAAACCATTCGCGGCGATAGGTCTCGACGAAGAATCCGCGCGAATCGCCGTGCATTTGCGGTTCGACTATCTGCACACCTTTGATCACTTGCGACTCGGTGATCTTCGCCATTATTCGAGTTCTACTTTCGAGTCGTCGCCCAGCATCAGGCGCAACGCCCGCGGCTGTTGCAGGCTCTTGCCGACCTCGACATCGCGACCGATCAACGAGTCGGTCAACTTCGACACGCCGATGATCGAACTTCCGTCGAGCACTACCGAGTGCTCCATTTCAGATTTGATCACCCTGCAGTTTTTTCCCAACGAGGTGTAAGGGCCGATGTAGCTGTCTTCGACGATCGCGTCGGGGCCGATCACGACAGGGCCGCGAATGCGCGAGTTCGAGATCTTCGCGCCTTTCTCGATTGTCACGCGACCCTGAATCTGCGAGGCCGCGTCGACGGCGCCGGCGATGCGATGCTGCATCGCATCGAGAACCAGGCGGTTGCACTCGAGCAACGGGTCTTTCTTGCCCGTGTCGATCCACCAACCCTGCAGAACTTTGTGTCTCACGGCGAGTTTGTTGTCGACCAACCACTGGATCGCGTCTGTGATCTCGAGTTCACCGCGCGCCGACGGCTTTATCGAGCGCACGGCTTTGTTGATCGTCTTGTCGAAAAGATAGACGCCGACCAGAGCCAAATCTGACGGTGGATCTTTTGGCTTTTCGACCAAACGCACGACATGACCCTGCTTGTCGACTTCGGCCACGCCGAATTGGCGGGGGTCTTCGACGTGGCACAGCAGAATTTGTGCAGCCGGTTTGTCTTTCGCGCTCCCCTTGCGGGCCGCCTCGAACTCGTTGACGAATTCTTCGAGGCCCTGCTCGAGCATGTTGTCACCGAGATACATGATGAAGTCGTCGTCGCCGAGAAACTTGTCGGCGATCAGCACACAATGCGCCAAGCCGAGCGGCTCGTCTTGCGGTATATATGTCACCTTCACGCCGAATTGGCCGCCGTCGCCCACCGCCGCCTTGATTTCTTCGCGCGTCGAACCGACGATTATGCCGATTTCGCGGATACCGGCGCGGGCCATGGCCTCGATTCCGTAGAACAAGATGGGCTTGTTGGCGATCGGCACGAGCTGTTTGGCGCTCGTGTGCGTGATCGGTCTTAGTCGGGTGCCGGCTCCACCCGAAAGAATCAGCCCCTTCATCAGCCCATAAGCCTAGAGCGATGCAGCGAACTAGCGTGATTAACCGTGAATCAAGCCCGCAACGCCTTTTTGCATCCGTTCGCCAAACCGACGAAAGACAACTTCATCAAACTCGTGCGCGGTCAAGGTGCTCTCGTCTGGGACGACAAAGGAAATCAACTCGTGGACGGCATGGCCAGCCTTTGGTATTGCGCGGTCGGGCACGGTCGGCAAGAGATCGCCGATGCGGTCGCCAAACAGATCGCGACGCTCGAGGCTTATTCAACTTTTGATCCTTTCACCAGCGAGCCCGTCGAAAAACTCGCGGCAAAACTAGTTTCGATTTGCCCGATGCCCGATCCGCGGGTTTTCTTCTGTGGCAGCGGCTCGGAAGCGGTGGATACGGCGATGAAACTCGCGCGCCTGGCGCATGTGCAGGCCGGGCACCCCGAACGAACGCTGATCATTTCGCGAATGCGCGGCTACCACGGCACCAACTACGGCGGCACGAGCGCCCAGGGTCTGCCATTGAACAAAGTCGGTTATGGGCCGCTTGTGCCGGATGTCGAGCAGGTGGCAAGCGACGACCTCGAGGCGATGTCCGTGCTTATGACCCAACGCGGCCCGACCGTCGCCGCCGTGTTGGCAGAACCGTTGCAAGGTGCGGGTGGCGTCTATCCGCCGTCGCCGAGTTATCTGCAAGGACTGCGAAAACTTTGCGATCAACACGGCGCGTTTTTGATTTTTGACGAGGTGATCACGGGTTTCGCCCGTCTCGGCACATGGTTTGGTTCGCAGTTTTACGGCGTGAACCCAGACCTTCTCTGCTTCGCCAAAGCGGTCACTTCTGGCTATCAACCTCTGGGCGGCGTCTTTGTCGGCGGCACCGTCAGAAAATCGCTCGAAGCCGACCCTGATTTCTTTTTGCGCCACGGCTACACATATTCAGGGCACGCCTCGGCGTGCGCGGCGGCGCTGGTCAACATCGAGATCATCGAACGTGAGGGTTTGCGTGACCGCGCCGTGCACATCGGCAAACGCATCGGTTCGGCGTTGCAGGCCTTGGCCAAAGACGGCGTTATCGACCACGCTCGCGGCGACGGCGCCGTTTGGGCCGCGGGTCTGCACGCCACGCAGAACAACGTCAAGATTCGCGATCGCATGCTCGAGTTGGGCGCGATCACACGGGCGATCAACGCCGACACGAACACTTTTTGTCCGCC
>VGAB01000082.1 GCA_016870935.1 Actinomycetota bacterium
ATCTGGGTGATCCTTACAAAAAAGGCTCAATACTCTGCAACTGAGTTGTTCGCGGTCGGTTTTTCTATCGGCTCGTCAGTCAACGCAGTTGTACAGGTTCTATTTCGAAACTTTATTCTCGCTGACTACATCGGTTATCTGTTACTGCTTCTTGCATTGGTTGCGTATTTCACTTTGCGACGCACGGATCGAGTCAACTTCAACGTCGCATCCTCCGCGAAGGGCACCGAGTATGCGATCTTTGCCACCTGTTTGTTGCTGTTGGCCGCCGACCGTTATTACCTTTGGGTTTCGTCATTGCTTTTTTACGGAATATTTTTGGTGCTGACAAATCGTCGACTCGCCCGACTCTCTGATCTGCCGGGAAGGCTCATCTGGTTCGTCGGACCTCTAGCCATCGCCCTCCCCCTGTTGGCTTCATCGCTATTCGAGTCAATTCGGTTCGGTCGACGAAGCGTAGAGAGTTACATAAGTGGCTGGGACGGAGTGATTTTCGAGGCAAGCAGCAAAGCGCTTCTTCGCTACGGCCCTTTCGACCATATCTTTTTGGCGAATATCAAATACGCCTACTACTGGTTGCATGACGCCTGGGCTGGCGCGCTGACTCAACGGTCGCATGTCGGTGACTGGGTGGTGACTACGCAGTTCGGCCCGTTGCTGGTTGCGTTGGCCGTTGCTGGTCTGCTGTTTGAAATCGTCAAGCATCGAATTTCTGATCAACGGACCACCTGGTTGCTGGTTGGCGTCGTCTGCGCATCTTCTTTGCTCGGTGCCCCCAGCGTCTTAGTAAGCCTTGCAAGTTTCAGCCAGACGGTGGCCGTTCTTTGGGTGGTGCTGATTTTGTTTTTGGTCGACGACTATTTCAGGAACGAAAAAATTGGCACTTTGGCGAGTTTGGTCTTTTTCATCTGTCTTCTGACCATGACCAAATTGACGACCGCCGTGCCTGTTATCGCGGGACTCGCCGTCGCCACTTTATTTCTCAAAAATTTTCGCGTCTCCACGAAATCAACAAGTCGGCTGTTAATTTCAACGACCGTAGCAACCGTTTTATCGTTTGTTTTGTATCTCGTATTCATCAAACCAGAGGCGTCACTTGCGCAGAGCTATTTTGACGTGACTTGGCAGGTTTCAAGTGATGCCTTAGGGATAGTCGTCGGAGTCGTGGCGATCGACATCGTCTTGTTCGCCCTGCCTAAATTCACGGCGCTGATGCTTGCCTGGCATCGCCTAGATCTTAAGGCTTCTTTCAATTTTCTTTTGGTGGCAATTTCGCTCACCAGTCTCGCAGTTTCATTTTTTCTGAAATTTGAGCTCACCGTCGCCAACACATACACCCTTTTGCCGTTTCTGATCTCGTTTTCATTGATAATTGGCTTTGGGGCTGCACAGACGATCTCGGCAAAGTCAATGAACCAAAAGCACCACAGGTTTTTTCTTGTGACGATTTCAATCGCTGGTTCGGCAGCGGGCGCCGCCACTACCTTTCGCCTCCATGATCTGAACTATCAATTTGTCACCCAGTTGCAGTCGCTGCTCTTGTCATTTCTTGTGCCGATCGGGGTTCTCGTTGCGCTATTGACGTTGATCTATCTCGCAAGTCGATTGAAGAAGGTAACAACCTCGTATACCGCTCTGTTGTTGGTTTTTGTTTTGGCTTTAGCACCGGGTTCATATTTCGCGCATTCTCTGCGGGAAGAACAAAAACAGATGATTTACCGGTCGAATGGGTGGCCACTCATCGTCGAAGAAGATGTGGTTGGAAAAATTGTCGAAATTCAACCGGCGATGGATTTTCTTGCCGACAACCTCACCTACGTAGATGTGATTGCCAGCAATTCGACAAAAGACAATGGTCTATTGGCGGGGATGACTGGCATTCGCAACTACGCATCGTCCTATGTGGTTGAAATGCAGGGAGTTGCAGATCGGTTTGCAGC
This sequence comes from Actinomycetota bacterium, assembly GCA_016870935.1. Classification (GTDB taxonomy): domain Bacteria; phylum Actinomycetota; class Acidimicrobiia; order Acidimicrobiales; family Ilumatobacteraceae; genus BACL27. Next base: position 1,941 of record VGAB01000082.1, read on the forward strand.
GCAGTTTGAGTTCGCGAGAAACCCGTCCCCTGAGACATATCGGGCTCTTCGCGAAGGTTGCGTTACGTGGTTTTATTTCGTTCGTGACGAGAACAACACCGAACTCTCGGCTTTTGCGACCTTTGCCGATGTTCGGTTTGCCGATGAGTTCGGCGCGGTACTGCAACTCAAAGAATCTTTGCAACTGCCGAAGCGGTGCTTCGACTAAAAAGTACGAGTCTGTGAATTGCGGATTAGAGCGAACTTGTGATTCGGGTGGTTTGCTCGGCGAGTTGGTTCATTTCGCTCGGCGACAGGTGCTTGTCGATCAGTCGAGCCATTGCATCATTGGTTGATTTTTCAGCAGCGTCGCGATTCGGTCGCAGGTGTTCGACGTTTTCATAAGGCGGTTGCCAGCCATGAAGCTTGGCCATGAATTCCCCACCTTGGGCGAGCAGGGTCGCCTCAAGACCGCTGATGCCGTGAACCGCGCAGGCGTTGATGTGCACGCAGCCGCGCAGTTCGCGCAACAGAGTTATCAGTCGATATGCGCGCGCTGGTGAGCCGCTCGGCAGCGGTTCGGCGCGCAAACCGGCGAACAACGACAATCCCGACGAGTCGACGCTCATCACGAGTTTTTCGGCCGGTGCGATGAACTTCTCGAGATCGGCGACGTTCGCCATGTTCTTCGCGCCCCATGCATCGCAACTCTGCATGTATCTGCGACCTGCGGCGCGCGCGCCCTCGACCGCGACCCCAGCCTTCCAGAGTTTGTCGACTAAAGATTTTTCGAAGAACATGAACGCCGAATACACGACATCGCTGTCGACATCACCGAGTACGCCTCCCCTGCCCGCCATGTAATAGGCAAAGCCGTTCGGGTAGCCCGCCGCGGTGCCGTGCGCCATGGTTTCAGGGTCGAGCATGTATTTTGCACCGACCGAACCGAGGAGCGGTGCGATCGTGGTTGCGACTTCAGAGGAGTTCATGAAATGCTCGCTTTCTTAAATTGCGACGGTCCGAGATCGTGCAGCGACTCCGGCCTCGTCGCTTTTGGAAATCTTCTTGTCGGCCAAGCTCACGATCATCGAATCGACGTCGGATTTGATGTTGGCCAACGGGAGGACATTCAGCACTCCCTGGCCGTTGCGCACGACATCGACAAGTTGGTCACCTTGGCACAGCACCACGGCTTTGCCGCTGATCACGATGTGCGCGGCGGCTATGTCGGTATCGACATGAGAACGCAAATAGTTGAAGACCTCGCGCACTGATTCGAGTCGAATGCCGGCATCCAACAACTGTTTGATCACCTTCAACTCGAGCAGGTCGCGATATTCATAGACGCGCCGCGAACCGCTGCCCTTGGCGTCGCTGAGTGAGGGACGAATCAAGTTGGTTCGGGCCCAGTAGTCGAGTTGACGATATGTAATGCCGACGATTTGCGCGGCTTGACCACCACTAAAACTTTGCTTCGCCACGGCGACCCCCAAAACCTTTTCTCAAAGCCCGAGGCTCAGGCTACGGTGCAAAGTCGAATTTCAAAGATCAACTTTGAAAGTCTTCGGGCTTGATTGAGTCAATGAAATCACGGAAATCATCGATGATTTCTTCGGCGTTCTCTGGGGCGTCTTCGACTACCACCTTGCCCACTTGGTCCAGCAATTCATCCTCGACATAAATCGGGATGCTTGTTCTCACCGCAATGGCCACCCCGTCGGATGGCCGACAACTGATTTTCACGACCTTGCCCAGTTGCAAAACATGCAGGTCGGCGAAATACGTGTTCTCCTCGATATTCGTGATCACCAGTTTTACGGGCTGGGCATCGAGCGCCTCCACCACATTGATCAACAGGTCGTGGGTCAGCGGACGATCGGGTTTGAGACCCTCGAGAGCGTAATGAATCGAAGATGCCTCGGGTGCGCCGATGTAGATCGGCATCAACCTTTTCACGCCGCCCTGCTCACGCAGCATCAACACCGGCGTGTTCTGCGGAATCTCGAGACGAATGCCTTCGAGACGCATTTCGATCATTGCGTCAGCGTATCGCTGGGAGCAAAAACCCGACAAACGCCGGATCAGCGTTTTTCAATGTGATCGTTGGCCTGCGCGGCGATTAATGCGCTGCGCAATTTGGCGCCCTGATCTACGAGTTCTGCGAACATTTCTGCGGCCTGCTGTCGTGCCTGCGGATTTCGTTGGCGCATCAGCGGCACGACGCGACTTTCGAACAAAGAAACTTCGTGATCGGCCGCAGATCGCCAGGCCTTCAAATGCCGGGCTTCGATGCCCAGTCTCAACAACTGCGCCGACGCCTCGAGGATTCGCAAGTCGGCCTCATCGAATAGTTCGGTCGAGCCGACCTGGTTTGACTTGACGATCCCGAATTTCTCGAGTGCAGCCAGAGTTTTCTCGTCAATGCCCGCGGCTTTGATCGCTTCGTCGCGATTGTATGAACGATCCCCGCCTTGCTGGGCGCGCTTGTCCGAGATGTCATGAACCCCGTCAGTGGCTTCGTTGGTCGGCTTGGTCGAATCTGACGATCTTGTCAGGCGTTTGTTGCCGGCCGGATGCCCCTGACCTCGCGGCGCTGGGATGTGCCCGAGTCCCCTTGGTGCGGTGATCTCGCCCGAGTTTGTGTCGCCTTCGAGACGGGTGCGAATCACCTTGAGCGGCAAGTAATTGTCTTTTTGCTCGCGCAAAATAAACTTGAGGCGCTCGACCTCGGACTGCGAGAACTTGCGATACCCCGATGGGGTGCGCTCCGGTTCGATCAGGCCTTGACTCTCCAAAAAACGAATCTTGGAGATCGTGACATCGGGGAACTCCTCGAGCAGCAACGCCAAGACTTCGCCGATCGAAAGATAACTGCGTGCCGTGCTCATCGCGCTGTCTTGACCGATTTCGTCATGACAATATGTCGGCCTTGCTGAAAAATACCATGCGGTATTTGCCGACCTGAATCTCGTCGCCGTGGGTTATGCGAAATTCATCGACGCGATTTTGATTCACATAGCTGCCGTTCAACGACCCAAGATCGCGAATGACAAGCGAACCGCCCGTCTTCACGATCTCTGCGTGTCGCCGCGAAACGGTGATGTCGTCGAGCAAGATGTCGCTGTCGGAATGCCGACCGATCTGGGTCGAATCTTTGTCGAGGGTGAAACGACTGCCGGTTAGTTCACCCGAGCGAACAACCAAAACTCCGTGCCCGCGAACGTCGCCGAGTCGAATCGCCGCGTTGTCCTGCGAGCCCGGGAGGTCTTGCATCGGGTCGACTTGTGCGATGACGACGGTTCGCTCATCAGGCAGGTCGAGGACAGCGCCACAAGACGAGCAAAACGACGAATTCGGCGGATTGCGATGGCCGCAGGCGTTGCAGAACACATACGCCATAAACCCTCAACCTTCAATCAAGCGTCGATACGATTTCGCATCGAGCAGCCCGTCGAGCCGTTGATTGTCGTCTATGCGCACTTCGAAAATCCAGCCGTCGCCATACGGATCTGAATTTACTTGACCGGGGCGTTCAGCCAACATTTCGTTGATTCTGACCACC
>VGAB01000083.1 GCA_016870935.1 Actinomycetota bacterium
CGCTGTTCGACGCGCGCCGACAATCGTTCGCGGCCCCAGAGCAGCCCGATCTGCACGACCCCGTTGTCGGGATACGCACCAGTGCCCGGCCCAAAACTGCTGAACGCCCGGCCGCTGCCCAGACAGACCTCGAGCGCCCGAATGATTCGGCGTCGGTTCGACGGCTCGATCTTTTTTGCCGCAACCGCATCAAGTTCGAAAAGTCTTGCGAACAACGCCGCGGTATCGCTCTCGGCCTCGAGCGACGCCCTGATCTGCGGATACTCGCCCGGAAGGTTGAGATCGTCGATCACGGCGGTGAGATATAGACCCGTGCCGGCGACCAGCAGCGCCCGGGCGTTCAGATCGCCGATTTTTTGCATCGCAGCCGTCGCCGCTTTCTTGAATTCGGCGACGGTGAAACTCTGATGGCTGTCGACCAGGTCGATGCAGTGATGCGGCACCAGTTTTTGGTCTTGTGCCGTGGGTTTGGCGGTGCCGACGCTCATGTCTCTGTAGACCTGCATCGCGTCGACGGCGACGATATGTATTGGCTGATCGCCCGCCGGGCGCGATTGCGCGACCGCCATCGCCACGGCTGATTTGCCGCTCGCCGTCGGCCCGACGATGACCAGTGGTTTGAGATTGCTTTCTGGTTTTGACACGAATGTTTTCGGCGGGTCTTGCGGGGCCAAGTTCGGCGACTAAACCGCGCTCGAAACGGCCAGTCGCAATTTGTGTCGCGGGGCCTCGCCGACTTCGACCAAACGACCCGCCAGGTGAAACCGCGCCGCATCGGTTATCTCGACTTTGGCGAATGTGCCGACGCGCAAACTTTCGGGCGAGGCGAAATGGACGAGTTTGTTTTGCCTGGTTCGACCGGTGGTCAACTCGGGGTTCTTTTTGCTCATGCCCTCGACCACCACTTCTTCGACGCGACCGATTCGTGCGCGATGTTTTTGCACGGCCGAATGATCAAGCACGACCTTCAGTCGTTCATATCGCGAAACGGCGACCTCGGGGTCGATGAACTTGTCGGTCATTTGCGCCGCTTGCGTGCCGGGTCGGGGCGAGAAGATAAATGAAAACGCCGAGTCGAAACATGCCTCGGCACAGACCTCGACGGTCTGCAAGAAATCTTGCTCGGTCTCGCCCGGAAAACCGACGATCACATCGGTGGTCACCGCCAGATCGTCGATCATTTCTCGGGCTTGGGCCAATCTCTTCAGATAACGCTCGGCCGTGTAGCCACGGTGCATCGACGCCAAGACGCCGTCAGAGCCCGACTGCAACGGATAATGAAGATGCTCGACAACCGCCCTCGTTTCGGCCATCGCCGCCAATGTGTCTTCTCGCATGTCTTTGGGGTGCGGGCTGATGAACCGCACGCGCGAGATGCCCGGCACCGCGCCGACCTTGCGCAGCAAATCGGCGAACTGCGGCTTGGCCTTGGTGGTCGTGTCGCCTGCGGCGCGCGCCGAAAGAGCGAGATCACGCCCGTAGCTGTTCACATTTTGGCCGATCAAAGAAATTTGCGTCACGCCGCTGCGGGCCAGCGATTCGACCTCGGCCACGATTTCGGCGGCGGGCCGCGAAATCTCTTTGCCCCGCACGGCGGGCACGATGCAATAAGCACATGTATTGTCGCAGCCGATCTGAATCGTCACCCACGCGTTGTATGAAACCTCGCGGCGAACGGGCAACGCGCTCGGAAACAGCGAATGATCGTCGAGCACCGCGGCCTCGAGAATCTCGGTCACGGGCTTGCCATCGCGGGTTTGCTCGAGCAGTTCGGCCGCCCGGTGCACGTTGTGGGTGCCGATCACCACATCGACATATGGGGCCCGCTTGCGAATCGCGTCGCGGTCTTTTTGCGCCAGACAGCCCGCCACCAATATCTGGCGACTTTCTTTTTCGGCCTTCCAGGTCTTCAATCGACCGAGTGTGCCGTAGAACTTCTCGTCGGCGTTTTCGCGAATGCAACAGGTGTTGATCACCGCCACATCGGCGTCGCCCAGACCATCGACATTGGCCATGCCGTCTGCCTCGAGCAGACCCGAGATTCGCTCGGAGTCATGCTCGTTCATCTGGCACCCGAAGGTGCGCACGAAATAGTTGCGGGTCACGACCCGCTTATTTTACTGGGATATCTCGGGGGCGAGATTAGAGCTCGATCGGCTCGTCGTCTTTGGCGGTGAAGGCTTTTTTGGAGGCCTTCTCGGCGGCCGGCTTGGTCGGCGCAGTTTTGGTGTCTGCACCCTCAGCCGACTTCGAATCGACGGCGGGCATCGACTGCTGACGCACTCGCTCGGCCATCTGCACCATGATCTCGGCGTTTTCGGCCAGGAACAATTTGGCATTCTCGCGACCTTGACCGAGTTGCTCGCCGTCATATGTGAACCATGCACCCGATTTCTTGGCGATGCCAAGATCGACGGCCATGTCGAGCACCGCACCCTCTCGGCTGATGCCTTTGCCGTACATGATGTCGAACTCGGCCTGCTTGAACGGTGGCGAGACCTTGTTCTTGACGACTTTTACGCGGGTGCGGGAACCCACGACCTCGACGCCGTCTTTGATGGTTTCGATGCGACGGATGTCGAGGCGAACCGACGAATAAAACTTGAGGGCTCGACCACCAGGTGTTGTTTCTGGTGAACCGAACATCACGCCGATTTTTTCGCGCAACTGGTTGATGAACACCGCGACGGTGTTCGATTTGTTCAAGTTGGCGGTGAGTTTGCGCATCGCTTGGCTCATCAGTCGAGCCTGCAACCCCATGTGGCTGTCGCCCATCTCGCCTTCGATTTCGGCTCGCGGTGTGAGCGCGGCGACCGAGTCGACGACCACGACATCGAGCGCGCCCGAGCGCACCAACATGTCGACGATTTCGAGCGCCTGCTCGCCCGTGTCTGGCTGCGAGATCAAAAGGTTGTCGGTATCGACACCGATCGCCTTGGCATAAACAGGATCCATTGCGTGTTCGGCGTCGACGTAAGCGCAGATGCCGCCATTGCGTTGGGCTTCGGCCACGATGTGCATCGCCAGCGTCGATTTGCCCGAGGATTCTGGACCGAAAATCTCGATGATGCGACCGCGCGGAACGCCGCCGATGCCCAGAGCGATATCTAGTGGAAGCGCCCCGGTGGGAATTGCGGCGATTTCAAGACCTTGCTTGTCGCCCATGCGCATGATCGAGCCCTTGCCGAACTGCTTGTCGATCGCCCCGAGGGCTACTTCGAGGGCTTTGTCTTTTTCTGTGCTCATTTGTTTTTGCCTTTCGCTTGATTGTTTCGAATGTCTGGATTGTCTGGATTGCTTCGTTTGTTTTGGGGATTTCGCACTTTAGGTAACGGGTGTTGCAGGCAACCCTACACACGAACAGATGTTCGGTCAAGCACTCTAAAAGCCACAAATTACAGGCTTTTACGCCCCAAAAACGCGAGTTCTCAGCCTTTTGCGGGCTCGCGTAAACCCGCCAACTCCGCGGCGTCCAGCGGTCGCATAATCAGGTCGACCGCCAGCCACAACGTATACGAAATCGGGTAGCCAAAAATGCCGACCAGCAAAGTCACACCGACGGTCGACACCAACAGTTCAAGAATCGCGATGTCGGGGTAACTGACCAAGACTCCCGCCACCAATGTCGCCAACAACGCCGCGCCGGTGACGATGAAATTGATCGCCAACGCGCCGAGCATGAAGCCGTCTAAATTGCGCTGCCAAACAAGGTTGCAACCCCGACAAGTTTCTTGCGTTTTGAACCACGACACGAAGAACGCACCGCGGGTGCCGCAATGTGGGCAGCGGCGAAATAATCCACGGGTCAACATGCGCAAATTCGTAGGCGAATTGTTCGGCACGAGAACTCTGGTCAGGCCAGAAGTTCGTCGACGAATTCTTGAAAGACGTTGGCGTAATTGAGCGTCTCGGCCTCGCCGTGCAACACCGAAATCAGCCATTGGTCGTCGAGACCGGGCGGCAACAAGGCGCCGCGATTTATGCCATGCATCCATTGGGCGAACGCAAGGTCGAAATCTGTGGCTTTGTAGTCGCGATAATTTTGAATCGGCTCGCGCGACCAGGTCACGCAACCCTTGGCGCCGAATTGCACGACATGGGCCTCGATGCCCGAACGCTCGATAACCGCCGTGCAAGCCTCGACAAGTTTGGTGTTGAGGTCGATCGTTTTTTGTGTCGCCTCGGGCGTGCACACTTCGCGCAACACGGCTCGCGACGCGGCCATGCACAGCGGGTTGCCGTTGTACGTGCCGAGGTGCACCACCTTGCCGCTGGTGATCGTGTCCATATATTCGCGCTTGCCGCCGAACGCGCCAAGCGGCAGCCCGCCACCGATCGACTTGGCCAAAGCGACGAGGTCGGGGGTCACGCCGAGCGCGCCAGTCGCACCGCCCCAACCTGAAGTAATGCCCGTCTTGACCTCGTCGAAAATCAGCAGGGTGCCGTACCGCTGGGTAATCTCGCGCACGGCCTGCAGATATCCGGGCAGCGGCATGCAGATGCCGATGTTCTGCATCACGGGTTCGACGATGAAGCACGCCACGTCGCCGTCACGCAAAACTTCTTCGAGCGCCTCAGGGTCGTTATACGGAACAACCAGCGTTGTTTTAAGAGTGTCGGCGGTGATACCCGCGCTCGACGGCACCGAAATCGGCTTGCGGGCGGGGCCGGCAACCGCAATCGGCGGCTTCATCGAAACCATCACCTCGTCGTGATGCCCGTGGTAGCCGCCCTCGACCTTGACGATTTTGTCGCGACCAGTAGCCGCGCGGGCGACCCGAATGGCGTCCATCGTGGCCTCGGTACCCGAGTTGGTGAAACGCCAAAGAGGCAGGCCATAGCGCTCGGCCAGCATCTCGGCCACCTCGGCGTTGTCTGGACACGGGGACACAAAGAGCGTGCCGACATCGAGTTGTCGGTCGATTGCCTCGCGCACCTTGGGGTGCACGTGACCGGCGAACAACGCCCCAAAACCCATGTCGAAATCGGTGTATTTGTTGCCGTCGACGTCTTGCATCCACGAGCTGCCGGCCGCCTTGATCACGATCGGATACGGGTCATACGACTGGAAATTGGACGGCACCCCGAGCGGCAAAACCTTTCGTGCCCGCTCGATGGCGCTGTGCGAGCCTTTCGTCCGCTCGGCATACAGGGCGAGTTCCCGGGTGGTGATCTCCCTCGCACGTTGCGCAAGCGGTGAAAACAGCGTGGAATCCATCGCTGTCATGGTTATCAACTCCAATAACTGGTCGCCTTGAGTCTAGCCGTGCGGCTCTGCGTTGGGGTGGGCCGTTTACTGTGGCAAAATGAAGTGTTCGTGGTGGGCGTAGCTCAGTTGGCTAGAGCGCCAGGTTGTGGTCCTGGAGGTCGCGGGTTCAAGCCCCGTCGTCCACCCCAACAAATTTTGCGTTTTTC
>VGAB01000084.1 GCA_016870935.1 Actinomycetota bacterium
TAGGCGAGTTCGAGCACCCCGGGGCGAGGTTCGCTCAATTGACCGCTGATTTCTGTGCCCAGATGCTGAACATTGGCCACGGGCACGATCGACGGCTCGGCCTGCCAATCCAAAAAACTGCACCATGGCAACAGGGTGTCGCGAACCATGTCGATGACGATCCGGTGCTCGATTTGATTTTTTGCACTCGACAGCAACTCTTCGGCGACTTTGGCGTCGGTCACGGGGTTGCCGGATCGGGGCGCGGTGCCCGCGAGCGGATGACTTGAAACTTGATTGCCTGAAACTGCGACCAAAAGTTCGGGTGATGCGCCGATCAGCCCGTCGATCGAGTATCTGTAGCTCGAACCGAAACTCGCCTTGAGTCGCAGCAAAACCGCGCCGATATCAAACGGCTGGTCAGCCGAAACAAAAATATCGCGGGCGATCACCGCCTTGGCGAGCCGACCCGCCCTGACCGCGTGGGCCGTGCGACGAACCGCCTCGAGATATCGCGCGACAGGCACACCAGGGTTCACCGCGAAAGAAGCAGCGCTCGTTTTGGGCTTCGAATCAGTCGGCATGATCGCAGTCGCAAGATCGAGATCATCGGCACCGACCTGTGAAATCCATTGTTCACCTGTGGAGGTCTTGCCGATCACGATTCGTGGAATCACGAACTCGTGCGGGTCTGAGCCGATGAACGGAATGCAGCCCATCGCGACCGGACCCGAGTCGACGATCGCGCTCGAATTGTCGTCGGTGATTTCACGCAGAACTTTTTCGACTTGATCTCTTCTAGCGCGAATAGCGACGCCTCGGCCTGCGACACCAACGCCGTCTTTGACGAAGAGAAAACCTTCGCTTCCCGCGAATTCATTCAGGTCGATCGGGCGGTCGGTGACCGACGATAACAGCCTGGTGGTCGAGCGCATCTAGTTTTTTGTCGCAACGATCAGTTGGGTCAGCCCACCCGAGAGTTGCGTGTGCGTCGCGTCGGAGAACCCGCTTTGCTGCAACATCGCAACAATTTCGCCCGACTCAGGCAAGTAGGCGACGCTTTTCGGCAGGTATTTGTAGGCCGCACGATCAGAGAGCAGGCCGCCGATGATCGGCACCACTTTGCCGAAATAGATTTTGTTGCCGAGACGAATCAGAGGGTTCGTCGGTCGGCCAACATCGAGCAGGGCGATGCGACCGCCGTGCCGGGTGACGCGCGCGAGTTCGATGAAAAATCGCTGCAGATTCTCGAGGTTGCGCAGCGCGAAGCCGCAGGTGATGCCGTCGACGCTGGCGTTTGGCACGGGCAACCGAAGAATATCGGCCTGCGAGCGCGGCGCACCGCTGCGATCGGCGCTGAGCATGCCGAACGACAAATCCATTGAAATCGGCGAGTAACCGAATTTTTTGAGTTCTACGCAAAGGTCGCCCGTGCCGCTCGCCAAGTCGAGAATTGTCGAACCCGCGGGCAGGCCGAGGCTGCGGACGGTCTTCTTTCGCCACTTGACATCCAGGCGAAAAGTCATCAGCCGATTGACAAAGTCGTAACGGGGCGCAATCGAGTCGAACATTTCGCGAACGGCCTCGACCTTTTCCGACCCTTTGGGCAGATCTGCGCGATCCCATTTTTTCGGTTTAGAGCTCACTCAAATCAGGCTAGGGCGTGTAGCAGAGACGTGGGCGAGTGATGATTTTCTGTCACAGGTCTGACAAGATACTGCGAGGAGATATTCGTCTTGATTGATTTTTCATTCGCGCCCGAGGTCGACGCCGTGCGACTGAAGGTTCGCGAGTTCATGGACACCGAGGTGCGCCCCGCTTGGGATGCGATCGACCAGAAAGATCGCGCCGAGGTCGTGCGCACGATCGTCAAGTTGCGAGGTTCGGCGAGAAAAAAATGGAATCTTTGGTTGCCGCATATGCCGGCCGAGTGGGGTGGCATGGGTTTGGGGCCGACGGCGATGGCGGCGGTGTCGGCTGAAGCGGCGAAAGTGAGAATTGGTCCGTTCGTGTTGAACGCCCAGGCGCCCGACGAAGGCAACCAGCACACTTTGCTGCACTGGGCGACCGATCAGCAGAAAGAAAAATATCTTCGACCACTGTGCGAGGGCACCGCCCGCAGTTGTTTCGCGATGACCGAGCCCGAAGTCGCCGGCAGCGACCCGACTCTGATCAGAACCCACGCCTATCAAGACGGCGACGAGTGGGTGATCAATGGTCACAAGTGGTTCATCTCTGGCGCGCGCGGCGCGCAGTTCGCGCTGTTGGTGGCGCGCACCGAGGACAACCCTGATCTTCCGCAGGCGGCGAATTCATGTTTCATCGTCGACATACCGAGCGAGGGCTTCAACATCGTGCGCGATGTCGAGACGATGTCGGGCGGGCACAACCACTGCGAAATCATGATCGAAGATCTCAGGGTGCCCGCGGCGAACATGCTGGGCGGGCGCGGTCAGGGGCATTTGTTGGGTCAATACAGACTCGGACCTGCGCGTCTGGCGCACTGCATGCGGTGGATAGGCGAGGCGGAGATCGCGCTCGACATGATGGTCGACCGCGCCCTGCAGCGGTACTCGCACGGTTCGATTCTCGCCGAGAAGCAGGGTATTCAGTGGTTGATCGCCGATTCGGCGATGGAGCTGTATCAGTGCAAGTTGATGGTCTTGCACGCGGCCTACAAAATCGAGAATGGCCAAAGTTTCACTTCCGAGGTTTCGATGGCCAAACACTTCGTCGCCAACAGTCTTTGGAGGATCATCGACCGGGCGATTCAAGTTCACGGCGCGTTGGGCTACTCGACCGACACGCCCCTGGCGCACATGTTGCAACAGGCGCGCTGGAGTCGTTTCGCCGACGGCGCCGATGAGATTCACCAGATGCGAATCGCGCAGCGCACGATCGCCGCGTTCAAAGACCATGGTTCGACCAAATCGGCGACGGGAGACCTGCCACTATGACGAAACTTGACGGCAACTCGTCGCGCATCACCTTCGGGGTATTCATTCCGCAAGGTTGGAAAATGGAGCTGGTCAGCATCACCGACCCCGTCGCCAAATGGCGAAAGACGGTCGAGATCGCCCAGCTTGCCGAGCGACTCGGATTCGATTCGATTTGGGTTTACGACCACTTTCACAACGTGCCACGCCCGGCGCATGAAACGGTCTTTGAATGCTGGACGGTGATCTCGGCGATCAGCCAGCAGACAAAAACGATCCGCCTCGGCCAGATGGTGGGATGCAACCTCTATCGAGAACCAAGTTTGCTCGCCAAGATCACATCAACGGTGGACGTGATCTCGGGAGGTCGACTCGACTGGGGCATCGGTGCTGGCTGGTATGAAAACGAGTGCCGAGGTTACGGTTACGACTTTCCCGAGCCGAAAGTTCGCATTGCGATGCTGCGCGAATGCGTCGAGATCGTGCGTTCGATGTGGACGCAAGAAGAGACGAATTACGAGGGCAAGTATTACAAGTTGCAGCGCGGCAACTGCGACCCGAAACCATTGCAGAAACCTCATCCACCGATCTGGATCGGCGGTGGCGGCGAACAATTGACCTTGCGCGTCGTGGCGCGATACGCCGATTATTCGAACTTCGGCGGCACACCCGAAGAATTCGCCCGAAAGCGAGAGATATTGAAGGGCCACTGCGCGGCCGTGGGCAGGGATGAATCACAGATTCGCAAAACATGGTCGCCCGACATCTTCATTCGACGCACCGAAAAAGAGTTGAAGAGCGTCGGCTCACTGAGTTTGCGTGGCGATCCGTTCGATGTTTGGCAAAAGGGAAACCTGGTCGGTACGGTCGAGCAAGTTTCTGAAAAAGTTCAGCAATACATCGACCTCGGGTGCACGGGCTTCGTGCCGTGGTGCGCCGACTACCCGAGCAGCGAGACCGTCGAATTGTTCGCCGAGGTTATGCGCAACTTTCGCTAGTTGAAAAGAAGTCTGATCGTCTACAAGTAGTAACGAAAGACGACTTCGGCCACACAAGAGGGTTTTTTCGCACCCTCGACTTCGAACGTGGTCTCAAGGGTGACCTGCACGCCGCCCGTGACATCCTCGACCGACAGGAGTTTTACTCCGGCGCGAAGACGTGAACCGACGGGCACGGGCGACGGAAAACGAACCTTGTTGGTGCCGTAATTGACACCCATCGCCACACCTTCGACGCCAAAAATTTGTGGAAGAAACACCGGCCCCAATGAAAGCGTCAGATAACCGTGGGCGATCGGACCACCGAACGGCCCCTTCTTGGCCCGTTCGACATCGATATGTATCCACTGGTGATCACCTGTCGCATCGGCGAACCGATTCACCTGGTCTTGGGTGATGGTCATATATTCGGAGAAGCCCAAATGATTTCCGACTTGGGCCTTTAGTTGATCAACGCCTTTGATGATGAGTTTCGCCATGCCCCAAGTTTGGCAGAAGGCGAACGAGTGCGACGAAGCGTTAGCGGTACCAGATTCTTTGGTGGGAACGACTTTGCGGATGCAGGATCAACGCGCAGAGAGCGACCTCGAAGATCAGGCTGAGGGTGCTGCCACCGCTTAATTTGTCGTAGATGCCGACTTTGATGTTGCTTCGACTTTCGAGGTCGGTGAACGCCCAAAATCTGAGAACGAACGGCGAGAAAGCCGCGGCGATCGCGAGTTTGTATCCGAGTTTCAGATCATTGGCCATGAATACGCCGGAGAGCGCGTGCAGGGCGACGACCACGAGGCCGAGCAAAACGCCGAACGAATATCGACTGCGCAGATAACCGAGGTAGTCGTTGGTGTCGATCACGTTGACCAAAGCGAAGAAGCCGTTCAGATAGAGCAGCATCGCGGCGATCTGCAGAGTCTGCGGTTGCATGCGGTCGAACCACTTGCGCCAGTCGACATTGAACATCGCCCAAGTCTGCCAGATCGACGAGATTCGTCTCGGTAATCTTTTGGTGTGCGTTCTGCCTTCGTCTCGCTCGTCGGCCGACCCAACGTCGGAAAGTCGACCCTGCTCAACGCCATGATCGGCAAGAAAGTGAGCATCGTCTCTGACAAGCCCCAGACGACGCGCACGAGGGTGCGGGGCATCTTGAATCGCGGCGACGCCCAGCTCGTCTTCGTGGATACACCCGGTTTGCACAAGGCGAGCACGGCGCTCGGCGAGCGGGTGAACGCGACTGCGTTAGAGGCCACGCGCGATGTCGACATTGTTTGCCTGGTGGTGGATGCGACCCAACCGTTCGGCACTGGCGACAAATGGGTGAGCGAACAATTCGATGTGCGCCAGGCGATCGTCGTGCTCAACAAAATCGACGCGGCAAGCGGGCAAAAGATTCTGGCGCAACTTGCGAAACTCGCCGAACTTGG
>VGAB01000085.1 GCA_016870935.1 Actinomycetota bacterium
GTGACCGAGCCGCCTCGGTCAAGCGTCGTCCGCTTCCTCCCGTAGCCGGCGAAGAGCGCCAAAACTTTTTGAGCCAGGCTCAAATCGACTTTCAAGACTTTGCGATGGTCGGCGATGCGCAAGCGACGATCGAAGACGGCGTCCTGACTCTGCGCATCGACTTGCGACCGCCCGCAAAGTGAGCCTCGTCGCAAAGGCAAACATCTTCGCGAGTTTGCGAGCACGCATCACCGCCGTGCCGGTGCTGGCGGTGTTCATCGCAGTTTTCGCCTGGGGCATCGGGCCATTGTTGTTTTTGGCGCCGTCGATTTCGATCAACTCGGTGCTGTTTTACAGGGTTTTATTTTGGCCGCCACTTCTTTTTTTCATCGCCACCCGCAACGGCCGAAAAATCGACAGGTCTATGTCTCGAACCGTGTTGTTGCCGGGCGTGCTGTTCGGCGTTTCGACGATCTTCGGGTTCACGGCGATCGTCGAAACCTCGGTCGCCAACGCCACGATCATCGGCAATGTCTCGACGGCGTTGGTTTTGTTCGCGGCGCCGAAATTTCTCAACGAGTCGATTTCACGATGGCAGGTTCTGCTTGCGCTGACAAGTTTTGCAGGTGTAGTCGCCATCGTCGTCGGTGCGGGCAACACGGGCGGATCGAGCCTCTACGGCGACCTTCTCGCATTTATCAACGCGGCCACATGGACCCTCTATTTCATTTCATCGAAGCGACGCCGTCTCGAGGGCTTTGACACTTGGCAATTTTTGTTCGGGGTAAGCGTCGTTCAGGCGTGCGTCGTCGTGCCTTATTCGCTGATCACGAGCGACGATATTTTGCAGATCACTTGGCGCGACCTCGGCTTTTTGATCGCGATGACTCTGTTTTCCGGCACGATCGGCCATAGTTTCATGCTTTGGGCGCAAAAATATGTGGATGCATCGGTGTCGTCGTTGATCTTGTTGCTGGGCCCCGTGATCTCCGCGTTCGGTGCTTGGCTGGTTTACGGGCAGCAGATCTCTTTGATGCAACTCATCGGCGGGGCAATTGTTCTCGTCTCGCTCGCGGGCGTCGTGCGTTTGGCGAACTCGGTAAAGGTGAGCAAAGACGTGGTGGCCACAGCCGACCCGTTGCTAAACTCAATTCCTTAAGTAATCGCGTTTTTGCGGACGTGGCTCAGTGGTAGAGCATCACCTTGCCAAGGTGAGGGTCGCGGGTTCAAATCCCGTCGTCCGCTCCAATTTTCCGTTCCAATTTTTATGTGGCTTTAACGGCGGCGGGGCGGTCGCGGAAAGAATCCGCTAGTCGTGGCGACATAGTTCTCGTAGCCCGGCTTGCGTTTGAGCAGCGAGCGATCCAGCATCGCCACGCCCGAGACTTTGACCAGCAAGATCGTCATCACCACCGGCCCGACGAGCCCGTAAACCCCGTTCGAAGTTTCTGCGGCGATCAAACCCAAACCCCACCAAACGCACGAGTCGCCAAAATAGTTCGGGTGGCGCGTGTATCGCCACAAACCTTGATCCATGACCAGGCCCTTGTTGGCGGGATCGCGTTTGAACTTGGCCAGTTGCGCGTCGCCGACCGCTTCAAAATAAATGCCGACACCCCAAACCAAGACACCGAGCCAACCCAGCGGGCCGAGGTCGGGCTCGGTTTGCACCTGGCCAAGTTGCACGGGCAGAGAGACGACGAACATCAACAGACCTTGCAGACCAAAGACCGTGTACAGGCTGACGATCGCGAATCGCGCCCCGTGTTTGCGACGCATCGCCTGATATCTGAAGTCTTCGCCGTGTCCCAGATTTCGCTTCGCCAAATAAATCGCGAGACGTAGACCCCAAATCGTGGTCAATACCGTGAGCAGCAAACTTCGGGTCGAGTTGCCGTCGCTCAGCCAATAACTCACCCACGCCACGAGCACGAAACCCGATCCCCAGGCGATGTCGACGATCGACGCGTCGCGCATCACCAGGCTTATCGCCCAAACGGTCAACATCATGCAGGCGATCGCGACGATCGCCCCAACCAACACGAGGCTCGCCCCCGTCAATGCAAAAATCGCGGCACCGATCACGTTCAGACCCTAGACCAAATCGAAGGTTGTATCAATGCGAATACGGTGCGAGCCTTGACGGGTGCTCCAAGTCAAAGACCTGTGCGTTGAGATCGGCGGAAAACTAGTTGTCGATACCGCCTCGTTCGCGGTGATGCCCCGCGACAAGGTCGGGCTCGTGGGTCGCAACGGGGCGGGCAAGACGACGCTGTTCAAGGTGCTCGGTGGCGCAGTCGAACCGAAGGCGGGCATGATCAATCGCAAGGGAGGTTTCGGCTATCTGCCGCAAGACCCGCGCATCTCCGGCGCTTTCGATTCACGAACCGCGATCTCGCACATTCTCTCGGGTCGGGGCATCGACGAGGATATTGTCCGCATCGAGAAACTTCGCATCGCGATCGAAGAGAATTCGAGTGACGCAAACGTGGCGAAGTTCGCCAAAGCAGAAGAGCAGTTTTCGCTCAAGGGTGGCTACGCGGCCGATAGCGAGGCTCGGGCAATCGCCGCGGGTTTGGGCCTCAAACCCGACCGCCTTGGTCTCGCACTCGGGGTGCTGTCGGGCGGCGAGCGACGCCGTGTCGAACTTGCCCGCATCTTGTTCAGCGGTAGCGACACGCTGTTGCTCGACGAACCCACGAACCATCTCGACATCGACGCAAAAACTTGGATGCTCGATTTCTTGCGTTCATACAAAGGGGCCCTGCTCGTGATCAGCCACGATCTCGAGTTGCTCGACGAGGCGATCACCCGGGTGTTGCACCTCGATCGCCCCGACGAAGAATCAGAGGGCAAGATAATCGAATATCGCGGAACTTATTCGCAATATTTGGTTTCGCGCGAAGCAGACGAGGTGCGGCAAGCGAAAAAAGCCACCCAACAGACCAAAGAAATCGAAAGGCTGCAGCGCGTCGTCGACCGTTTCGGCGCCAAGGCGAGCAAGGCGGCTATGGCCAAGAGCATAGAGAAGCGAATCGGGCGAATCGAAGAGACGCGAGTCTTTGCTGCGCAAGGTGCACGGGTTTTGAAAGTTCGATTTCCCGACCCGCCGCATTGTGGCGAGACCGTGCTGACCGTCGACGGTTTGCGCAAGACATACGGGGGGCCCGACATTTTTCATGATGTCAGTTTCGATTTGGGTCGGGGTGAGCGTCTTCTCGTGCTCGGCTTGAACGGTGCGGGAAAAACCTCGTTGTTGCGCATTCTGGCGGGCGAGGTGAAGCCCGACAATGGCGAGATCAAATTTGGCTACAACGTCCAGGTTGGTTACTACGCCCAAGAGCACGACAATCTCGTGGCTGAACACTCGCTCGTCGACCATATGCGCGAGCAGGCCCCCGTCGCCCTGGGTCTGACCGAAACCCAGTTGCGAGGCATGCTCGGCATGTTCGGCCTGTCGGGCGACAAAGTGCACCAAGAGTCTGCGACCCTGTCGGGGGGCGAAAAGACCAAACTCGCTTTGGCGATGATGATGGTCGGAAAAAACAATCTGTTGTTGCTCGACGAGCCGACGAACAACCTTGATCCGTCAAGCCGACAGAGCGTCGCCGATGCATTGTCGAACTGGCAGGGGGCGATCGTGCTGGTCAGCCACGACGCCGAGTTCGTCGAGCAACTATCGCCGACGAAAGTTTTGTTGATGCCCGACGGGCAGGAAGACTATTTCAACGAGTCGTGGCTCGAACTCGTGACGCTTGCCTAAAAATTATTTCAATGCTCGAATAAAGGCGATTATGCTGGCGATTTCGGCGTCGGTGAGTTTGTTCGCCGGCATGATGCCCGACGCCCCACGACGCTTCTTTTCGCCCGGATATTTGGTCGATTCGTATAAATATGCATCATCGGCGGTCACGACCGTGCCGTCGCTGAGCGTGACCTGCGAATCAGCCAGACCGACCCACTTTGGCCCGACCCGACCTTCGCCATTTTCACCATGGCAACTTGCGCAACCCGCGGTGATGCTGATCTCACGACCGGCAGCCGCCTCGGGCGAGAGGTCGACGGGCGCGCTCGATGAACTTGACGAGCACGACGCGACGAACACCGACAGTGCAACCACCAACACGACCGAAAACTTCGACCACAATTTGTTTGCCATACCGAAACAATATCTTTGCAGGCAAGTAGAGTTCGGCATCGTGGTGAAAACCAAATGGTGACAAATCTTCCACAGCACCCGTCGCTGGGCAACGAGTCCGACGGCTATTGGATGCACTACCACGACCAAGACAGCGAAAAACTCGCCGAGGCGGTGGTCAGCTACGCCCTCGAGCGAATCCGCCTCGATCCGCCGCCGTTGGACGGCCCAAAATCTTTGAGCCAACTTCAGGCGATTGTCGGCAACACGATCACCCCCGAGGGGCTCGGAGGTTTGAAGGCTCTCGAAATATTCACCCAACATTTGTCGCATGCGTGCATCAGCGTCGACCATCCCTCGTTTTTGTCGTTCGTACCCGGCGCCCCCACCGAAAGCGCCGTGTTGTTCGATCTCGTGCTCAGCGCCTCGAACATCTACGCCGGCTCGTGGCTCGAGAGTTCGGGCGCGGTGTATGCCGAGAACCAGGCGCTGCAATGGGTGGCGAGCCTCGCCAATTTTCCGTCGACTAGCGCCGGCGTGTTCGTCAGCGGTGGCACGGCCGGCAACCTCTCGGCGCTGATCGTGGCGCGTTGGCGTTGGCGTCAAAACGGCAAAGGCGCTTTCGATCGCGTTCGGCCGATAATCGTGTCGTCATCGGGGGCGCACTCATCGGTCGGGCTCGCGGCAAACGCGATGGATGCCGACATCGTCAAAGTCGAGGCCGACGCGCAAGGCCGAATGTCGGGGGTCAACCTGAGAAATGCCGTTGCGTCGCTTGACGCCCAAGATCGAGACCGAATCTGCGCGGTGGTCGCCACCGCGGGCACTACCAATCTGGGTGTCATCGACGACCTCGTCGCCGCGAGTGACCTAGCCCGAGAGCTCGGCGCGTGGTTTCACGTCGATGGCGCCTACGGCGCGGCAGCGTTGTGTGCCCCCAGCGTGCGCCACTTGTTCGTCGGCATCGAGCGCGCCGACAGTTTCATCGTCGACCCGCACAAGTGGTTGTTTGGTCCGTTCGATTGCTGCGCGCTGATTTATAGAGATCCCGACACGGCGCGTCGCGCCCACACGCAACGCGCCGAATATCTCGAAGTTCTGCAACAACAAGACCTTGGCGATGCGTTGGCCAATCCGTCAGACTTGGCGCATCATTTGTCGCGTCGGGCGAGAGGTTTGCCGTT
>VGAB01000086.1 GCA_016870935.1 Actinomycetota bacterium
GGCATTTCTCGCGCGCTGTAGAATTCGATTTATGTCTGCGCGCTCACGTGATTTGCCTCGTCGCTCCTGTTTGTCGATACCTGGTTCCTCAGAAAAGATGATGGGCAAAGGGCCAAGCATCGCTGCCGACATGGTCTTCTTGGATCTCGAAGATGCCGTCGCGCCGAAAGAAAAAGAATCTTCTCGCGCAAAAATTGCGACGGCGATTCGTTCTCAAGATTGGGGCGACAAAGTTTTGTGCGTGAGGGTCAACGACTGGAGCACCAAGTGGACGGCGTTCGACATCATCGAAGTTGTCGGCGGTGCGGGCGAGCGTCTGGACGAAATCATGTTGCCCAAAGTCGAGACCGCCGCCCAGATCGTGGCCACCGACTTGCTGTTGCGCCAGGTCGAGATCGCCAACGGTTTGCCCGTCGGGCACATCGGTATCGAGGCGCAGATCGAGACCGCGCGGGGCTTGATCAATGTCGAGGAGATCTGTGCGGCAAGCCCGCGGCTCGAGACGATAATTTTCGGCCCGGCCGATTTCGCGGCGAGCATGGAGATGCCGGTGCTGACGGGCGGCGTGCAGATCGCCGAATATCCGGGCGACCATTTTCATTATGTGTTCTCGAAAATTCTGATGGCGGGTCGGGCCAATGGTCTGCAAGTGATCGACGGACCTTACCTATATATAAGAGACTCCGAGGGATTCAAGAATTACTGCCAGCGCACCAGAACGCTCGGCTATGACGGCAAGTGGGCATTGCACCCCGACCAGGTGACGATTCTCAACGAGGTGTTTTCGCCGACCCAAGAACAGTTTGATCGGGCCTGGGCGATTCTCGACGCCTATTCGACCGCCACCGAAGGCGAGGGCAAAGGCGCGGTGATGTTCGGCGACGAGATGATCGACGAAGCCAGCCGCAAGATGGCGCTCAAGTTCATTTCGCGCGGTGGCCGCGCCGGTTTGAAGCGCAGCAAGTAACATCCGGGCACTCGTCGAACCAAGAATTTCGCCCCGAGCACTCGTCGACCCGAAACTTTCGCCCCGATGACCCGCCGTTTTGACGCGCTGCTGTTCGACGCCGGTGGTGTGTTCGTGGTGCCCGACCCGTTGACCACGGGCATGGTGCTCGAACAATTTGGCGGCACGACGAACCTCGGCAAACTCGTGCGGTGTCACTACGCGGGTATGGCGGCGATCGACGACGCCACGGTTTCGCAGGCGGCGGGCTCGATCGACCAGATCTCTTGGATTTCGTATCGGCAGGCATATGCGCGCGAGTCGGGCGTGCCCGACGAGTTGGTCGACAAGGCGGCCGAGGCGTTGTTGCGCGTGTTCTCGGCTTTTTTGTGGCGGTTTCCGCTGCACGAGTCGGTGGCCGCGCTGTGGCGACTGCATCTCATGGGCGTGCGCATCGGAATCGTGTCGAACGCCAGCGGCCAAATCGAGAGAACTCTGGCCAACGAAAATGTCTGCCAAGTGGGCGAGGGCTCGGGCGTGCCCGTGTTGATCGTCACCGACTCGCACGTGGTCGGCGTGGCCAAACCCGAGCCGCAAATTTTCGACGAGGCGATCACCGTGATGAACGTGCCGCGCGAACGCATCGCCTATGTCGGCGATTCGTTCGTCAACGACGTCGGCGGCGCCCGCAATGCGCGACTAAACCCGGTGCTGCTCGATCCGTTTGGTTTTCATCTCGACAAAGATTGTGAGCGCATCGAGAGCCTGCACGAACTGGTCGACTTCGTCAGATAAATTTCGTGCCGCCCTGATTTATTTGGCGGTTTCGACGAGGCGGCGGGCGATCACTTTGAGGCAAAGCGTTTCGTCGGCACCTTCGAAGATGCTGAGAACCCGGGCGTCGACGAAGAGACGACTGACGGCATATTCCTCGGCGTAGCCGTATCCGCCATGAATTTGCATCGCCTCGCGCGTGACCCACTCGGCCGCCTTGCAGACATAAGCCTTGACCAGGCTCGCCTCCATTGACCCTTGGCCCTTGCCCATGAGTTTGGCCACGGCGTAACTGAATTGTCGCGCGCCCTGGGTGACCACGGCCATGCGACCGAGTTTCGCCTGGATGATTTGGTATTCGCCGATGTTCTTGCCGAAAGATTTTCGGTTTTGCGCGTAGTCCAGCGCCGCTTCGTAGGCGGCCTGCATCACACCGACGGCGCGGGCGGCGGTTTGCAGGCGACCATTTTCGAAACCTTCCATTTGGTAATAAAAACCTTTGCCGAGGCCCGCGGTTTCGCCGATCAGATGGTCTGCGGGCACCCACCAATTCTCGATCGCAATCTCATATGAGTGCATGCCGCGATAGCCGATGGTGTCGATCGGGCGACCCTCCATTCGACCACCGTGGGGTTGGGTGAACATGAAGCCGTGCGCCTCGCCGCGCGGTTTCGGCACGATCAAAACGCTCAAACCCTTGTGGGTTTTCGTGCGGTCGGGGTCGGTGCGGGCGAGCAACATCAGAACATTCGACCTGGCGGCGAAGGTGCACCAGGTTTTCACGCCGTTGATCGAGTAGCCGTCTTTGCCGTCGAGTTGCGTCGGGGTAGCGGTGGTTTTTATCGACGCGACATCGCTGCCGTAGTCGGGTTCTGTGACGGCGACCGAGGCCATCACTTCTGCACTGGCGAGTTTGGGAAGCCACTCGTGTTTTTGCGCTTCGGTGCCGCCTTTGACCAACGCCCGGGTGAGAATCTCGGGTCGGGTGATCAGCGAACCGCCGATGCCCAGTGACGCGCGTGAAAGTTCTTCGGTGGCGATGCAACTGGCCATGTATTCGCCGTCGCCGCCCTCGCTGAAGCCGCCGTATTCGCTGGGGATCGAAAGCCCGAACGCGCCGATTTCGGCCAGACCGGAAATGATCTCTTCGGGCACATCGAGATTTTCGCGGTGCACATGCTCGGCGCGCGGGGCGATCACCTTCGTGGCGAAACTTCGAAACGTGTCTTGCACCATTTCGTAGTCGTCGTCGAGATGTCGCGGCCCCGGTTTGTCGGCGAGCGAGGCGAGCAGGCGCGGATCGCGAAACTTCGAGACGAAGTCGTGCGATTCGACGAGCGCCGACGGGTCGACGCCCCAGAGTTTTTCTCTACCGATCAGGCGCGAGACGAGATCTTGCACCATGTCGGCGACGAACGCGCATGTCAGCGTCGATTCAACTTCGCCTTTGGCGCCGTAGTCGAGCATCGAACGCGCCGTCTCGACGGCCGCGCTGGCGTGCGCGAGATCGTACGCCAAAACTTGTTGTTCGTCGGGGCCGCCTGTCGCGGCGAGTGTGCGCACAGCTTTGCCGATCACCGAGTCGGCGAGTTCGATCGCGCGCGCCGCGTCGACCAAATCTTTTGCGCCGATGTCAGATGACATGCGAGAAACGCTACATAGGTGCGCCTTGTTTGTCACCATTCGGCCTTAATATAGGGAGATGAATGTCGCCCCCTCGCGACGCAGACCAAGCGGGCTGCGGTCTACTTTCAAATGGGCCAAGTGGCCGATTTTCTTGCTGGTTTTCTGGCTGTTTGTCTTGCCGATCGTGCCCGGTTTTGGCGAAGCATTGCGGGAATTGGGCAATGTCAAGACCTCGTGGCTCGTGCTCGGCATCGCGCTCGAGTTCATCGCGCTGTTTTGTTACACAGGATTGACCCACGCCGCGCTGGGTCAAGACGCCGACAAGGTGAATATTTTCACCCTGTTTCGCATTCAGTTGTCGACCCGTTCGCTGGGCAGTCTCGTGCCGGGTGGTTCGGCGGCGTCGAACGCGCTCGGATTTCGGTTGATGACGATGGCGGGCGCCAACGGGCGCGACGCGGGTTTCGCGCTCGCCACGGCGGGCGTCGGTTCGGCGGTGGTTTTGAATCTGATCTTGTGGGTCGCTTTGATCGTGTCGATACCCGGCCAGGGTGTCAACGCGTTTTACGGCACGGCCGCGATTTTCGGCGTGATCGTGATGCTGTTGGCGGGCGTCGTCGTGCTCGGGCTGGTCGACCACGAAGGGAGAGCCGAGAGGGTTACTCGATGGGTTGCGCGGCGGCTGAGGTTTGATCCCGACAAGGCGGGCGAGGTCGCGGTGCATCTCGGCGACCGGCTTCGCGGCCTGGCCAACGAACCGGGACTTCTGCGACGGGTTGTGGTGTGGTCGCTTTTCAACTGGGGGCTCGACATCATCGCGCTGTTCGTTTTCATTCGCGCGTTCAACGGGTCGGTGAACATCACCGGCCTGGTGATTTCATTTTGCCTCGCGAATATTTTTGCCTCGATACCGATCACGCCGGGTGGTTTGGGCATCGTCGAGGGCATTTACATTCCGTCGTTGGTCGGTTTTGGTTTGAGCACCACGACCGCGACGGTGAGCGTGCTCAGCTACCGACTCGTGCAGTTCTGGCTGCCGATGCTGGTCGGCGGAGTTTGTTATCTGACGCTGCGATTCGGAAGGTATTCGCTGAAGCAGGGCTCGCAGTTGAAGTCGCTGCAACGCTATGCGGTCGCAGGCAACGCCTCGCGCACGAGTCGATATGAGTGGGCCGAGCGCAACGCGACCACCGACCGAACCCGCGAGATTCCGTTGCCTAAGTACGACCCGCGATATGGTTTGGCCGACACCGACGAGTTGCCCGTCACGCAGGTGATAAAAGAGTCGCGTGACGATCGTCGACGCGGCAATTAGCGTGTAGGTCGTGACCACGCACGAGCGACCCTTCGGCAGATTTCTCGAAGACTTCGTCGTCGGCGACGTCTATCGACACTGGCCGGGCAAGACGATCACCGAGGCCGACGACCATTTGTTTTGCATGATCACGATGAATCATCATCCGTTGCACACCAACGACTGGTTCGCCGAACAAAGCGTGCAGGGTCGAAATGTCGTCGTCGGAAACTTGGTCTACTCGTTGGTGCTGGGCATGAGCGTGCCCGATGTGAGCGGCGCGGCGATCGCCAATCTCGAAGTCGAGAC
>VGAB01000087.1 GCA_016870935.1 Actinomycetota bacterium
TCGCGACTGCGTGCCCGTTCTGCTACATCATGCTCGACGACGGCGTCAAAGGCGCAGGCAAAGACGATTCAGAAATCAAAGTTGGCGATATCGCCATTCACCTATTGGATGCGATCGAAAACGGCGAGCGCGCCGTGGCGAATCAAGATTCTCCGTTGGCCGCCACCAGCGCGACGAGTTTCAACTGACTATTTGAAGTTTTCGAAGTAGCGACTCGGGGTCGGGCCGCGTTGGCCCTGATATTTTGAGCCGCTCGCACCCGAGCCATAGGGTTTCTCGGCTGGTGTCGTCATCGTCATGAAACTCACCTGACCGATCTTCATGCCCGGGTAAATCGTGATCGGCAGGTTCGCCACGTTCGACAGTTCGAGCGTGATGTGGCCGTCGAAGCCGGCGTCGATGAACCCTGCGGTCGAGTGAATCAACAATCCGAGTCGCCCGAGCGAACTCTTGCCCTCGACGCGGGCGACCAGATCGTTGGCGATCGCTATTCGTTCGAGCGTCGAACCCAACACGAACTCGCCCGGGTGCAACATGAATACTCCGTTGTTCTCGATCTCGACGAGGTCGGTCAGGTCGGTCAAATCTCTTTTGACGTCGATCACTGGCGCCGAGTGGTTGCGAAAAACACGAAACAGATTCGCGACCTTGACATCGATCGACGACGGCTGAATGCACGACATGTCGAGCGGATCGATGACGATGCGTTTGGCCTGCAACGCCTCTTTGATGCTCTTGTCAGACAGAATCACGACCAAAAAACCTTAGTAAATCACGGGGGCTTGCGAAACTCGGCGATAACCGTGCGTTGCTACGCTCAAATCGTTAAACGCGGGTGTAGTTCAGTGGCAGAACATCAGCTTCCCAAGCTGAATACGCGGGTCCGATTCCCGTCACCCGCTCGATCTCGGTTTAGCGGTGACCTTTGAGTGCTTCGATTGCATCGTCGGCGGCGTCGCTGAATGGCTGCAGCACCAGATCGACCACGCCGTCCTGCACATCGCGCCGCAGTCGCTCGACCTCGGCGGTCGATAAGCAGGTGACCGCAATCTTCGCGGGGCTTCCCAGGCGACGTATGGCGCGGGCCAGAACGATGCTCGTGTCGAGTCGGGCGATGGTGGAAACTATCCACTTCGCCGACTGAATCGGAAGTGTTACTGGGAAGGCCGGGTCGTCGGCGTCGCCGAAACGTATGGCCACCCGTGAGCCGAGCGACGGGGCTTCAAGTTGTAGGCGCCCGTACGGATCCCAATCGACGACCAACACCGAATGTCCGGCTTGTGCGAGGTGCTCGACGAGGTGTCGGCCGAATCGGCCGTAGCCGAACACGATGTAGTCGTAGGTGTCTTGCGGACCTTCGTCGTGGTCCCTCAACACTCGACGCTCGAACAACAACAGCGGTCGCTGGAAGAGACGGTAGAGGTGATCGGCGTAGTAGATGGTGTAAGTGGAGAGTGCAATTGTGATCAATCCCACCAACGTGACCAAGCCCACCGAGTCGTTACCTACGTGTCCGATCTGAGCACCGATGGTGATGAAGATGAGCGAGAACTCGCTGATTTGACCCACGGTGATACCCGCCAAGAACGACACTCGGCTGGTGTAGCGCATCATGCTCATGATGACGATCACGATCAGCGGGTTGCCGATCAACACGAACAGCGACAGCACGATGGCGGCGGGAATCTGCTCGCTGATCGATGAAAAGTCGAGACCGATGCCGAGATTGATAAAGAAAAACAGCAACAGAAAGTCGCGCAGACCCGACAATGACGATGCAATCGACTCGCGGTATTGGGTGGATGCCAAAGCGAAACCCGCCAGAAATGCGCCAACCTCAACCGAGAAACCGAGCCAGTCGCTCAGCGCTGCCACTGCGACGGCCCACGCGATCGACGAGACGATGAGCAGTTCCTGTGATGACGCCACTTTTCCGAGCACGCGCGGAATCAACCATGTGGTCACCAACCAGGTACCACCAAGCAAAGCGGCACCCGTCAACACGATGCGCACCACCTGCAACAGCACACCCGATTCGGTGTCGGTACCCAGCGAACTCAGCACCACCATCGCCAAAATGACGACGATGTCTTGCACGATCAAGAACCCCAGGGCAATTCGGCCGTGCAGCTTCTCGAGCTCGCCCTTGTCGGAGAGGATCTTGACGATGATGATCGTCGACGAAAACGTGAGGGCAACCGCCACATACAGCGCCTCCATCGGGTCAAGGCCGAGCAACAGTGCAATCACGTATCCGAACGTTGCGGTGAACAGCACTTGGCCGAGACCGGTAGCGAGGGCCACCTTGCCCATATTTCGCACGAGGCGAATGTCGAGCTTCAACCCGACCAAAAACAGCAGCACCGCAATGCCGAGATTGGCGAACAGCTCAAGGGCCTCGGTTTCGCGGATCAATGCAAAGCCCGATGGCCCGACCACGATGCCCACGGCGATGAATGCCACGATGAGCGGCTGTCTGGCCTGATGCGCCACGAAAGCCGCAACCGCGGCAATCGCCAGGATTATCGCCGTGGTTGAAAAGAGATCGGTGGCTTGGGCGAGTGAGACGATCACTGCCCGACAATGTAGTCGGGGTCAGGCATGTTGCGAGTCGATGAGTCGCTGAATACGCGGGTCCGATTCCCGTCACCCGCTCGATCGACCACCGTCTAGACGGTGATCTCATTTTCGCTCACGCCAACGTGCTGCCCTACGTGACGGTGATGGCCACGTTGGTTTTGGTGGTGTCGTTGCCCATCGCGTGGCTCGCGCAACGGCGGGGTGACTCGAGCCACGACTAGCGCTTGGGTGAGCAATGGCCGTCTCGGTTGAGTGACGCGAGGGTCTCGGTCAGCGCATCGAGAACCGCGGCGAGTTGGTCGTCGGTGACGGTGATGCTCAGATTCATCATCCCTCGGGCCGCGCTGTAGACGCCGCGCTCGAGCAACCCGAGAAAAATCGTCTCCTGCAAATCGGCGTCACGCAGACCCATGTCGACGGCGTTACGTGGTGGATGAGACAGGGCATGCAACGACATCATCGAACCAAAACCGCTGACGCACACCGGCAGGCCCGAACGCGCCGTCACCGCCGCGACCGCCTCGCGAAACTCCTCGCCGCGTGAAGTGTGGCGAACTGCGACCTCTGCGGTGAAAATGTCGCGCAAGACCACGCACCCCGCGGTCATCGATGAAATGTTGTTGTTGAAAGTTCCGGCGTGCGCGACGACTCGGTCTCGACCCGCCTCGGGGCTGGTGTCGAACTGGTCGAGCAACGCGGCGCGACCACCAAAAGCGCCGAACGAAAAACCGCCGCCAATGTATTTGCCGAACGTGCTGATGTCGGGCCGGACGCCGAGCAGCGAGAACAGGCCACTGGCGCCGTGGCGAGAGGTCATCACTTCGTCGGCGATGGTGACAGCCCCGACGGTTTTGGCGTCGGCGAAAACCCGCTGAGCAAAGATTTTTTCGGCGGGCACGCATCCACCCGAGCCGAGCATCGGCTCCATGATTACCGCGGCCAGTGTTGCGCCGTGTTCAAAGATCAATTCCGAAGCGCGATCGACATCGTTGTATGGCGCGACAACGAAGTTGTAAGGGGCATTCCATGGTGCCACCCCGCTTGCGAAATAAAGCAAGCCGCCGTGATAGCCACCGTGAAAAACCATGATCTTGTCGCGACCGGTGGCTTGGAGGGCGGTGGTGATCGCCATCAGGTTCGCCTCGGAGCCCGAGTTGGTGAAACGAACACGATCCAAGTCGAAGCGTTCGCACATCAACTTGGCGAGTGTTCCTTCGGCCGGATGGATTCCACCGACGCTGGTGTTGATTTTCAGTGCCGCCGAAACGGCGTCGATAACTCGATGCTCGCTGTGTCCGAGCAAGCCGGCGGTGTAATCACCGAGCATGTCGATATAAGTGTGGCCATCGGCGTCGTGCAACCACGACTCGTTACCGGCGACAAACGCAAGAGGAAACGGCGCATGTGTCAACACCGTTCGCGTGTGGCCGCCGGGCAAGTAGCGACGCGCCTCGTCATAATATTTGCGACTGTTCGGATTTCGATCGGCGAACGCACCACGTGCATTCGTCAACAACTTGCTCGTCACGCCAAAACCCTAGTTCGCTGACGAATCACGGCTGTTTGTGACCGGATAATCGAATCAAGTCGCCGTGTCGGCCATCAGGTCGTCGCCGCAAAGGATCCGCCGGCGCGAACCTGTCGCGCATATGCGCCATCTTGGGCCATGAGTTCATCGTGGGTGCCGCTCTCGACGATGCGACCGTCATCGAGCACGACGATGCGATCAGCCTTGGCGATCGTCGACAGGCGGTGCGCGATGATCATCGCCGTGCGACCAATCAGCGCGTCGTCGAGCGCGGCCTGCACCAGCGCCTCGTTTTCGTTGTCGAGATGACTGGTGGCTTCGTCAAGAATCATCACCACGGGATTTTTCAACAACAGTCGCGCGATCGCCAGACGCTGCTTTTCTCCTCCTGAAAGCCGATAACCGCGTTCGCCGACGACCGTGCGGTAACCATCGGGCAGCGCCGCGATGGTGTTGTGGATGCGCGCCCGCTCGCAAGCCTGCACCAACTCGGCGTCGCTCGCATCGGGTTTGGCATAACGCAGGTTCGACTCGATGCTCTCATGAAAAAGATGCGGGTCTTGCGAAACCACACCCACGGCCGCGCGCAACGAAACACTCGTCAAGTCGCGCACATCGTGACCATCGATGCGCA
>VGAB01000088.1 GCA_016870935.1 Actinomycetota bacterium
GGCAAGATCGTGGATCTTCGTCAGGCGGCGCCATCGACCCGCGGCGAACACCCCGAACGAAGTGTCGAAACTGAGTTCTGCGCCTTTGCGCAACACCGCTTGTTCGCCGACAACTTGAACATCGCCGTCAGAGCGCACATACAACAGCGGCTCGGTCGTGTTTTCGCGCGGCAAATTCAGGTTTTGCAGGATGAATTCGTTCATCTCACGCCATCGGATCTACCGAGAAACTCGGCAGTGGTTTTCGGGCCTCGATGCATTCGAGCATCTTGTTCGCGGCGGCAAGCGCCTCGTGAATCGTGACGTCCATGTCTAAATAACGGTAGGTGCCGAGCCGACCGATAAATGTGACCTGCTTGGCGTCGCGCGCCTTGGCGACATAGTTGAGCAACTGCTGTTTTTCTTTCACCAGCCGAATCGGGTAATACGGCGTGTCGGTCTCGCCGCACAGTCGCGAATACTCGCGATACACGATGGTGCGGTCGTGCGACTCCCACGGGGCGAAGTGTTTGTGTTCGGTGATCCGCGTATACGGAACATCGGCGTCGCAATAGTTCACGACCGGGTGCCCTTGATAGTCGCCATCTCTGACCTCAGGCGAAAAATCGAGCGTTCGATAACCGAGCCTGCCGAATTCAAAACCAAAGTAGGCGTCGATCGGCCCCGTCCAGACGACATGGTCGAACTTCTCGCCAGTCGCGGCGCGATCAGGCTTCGCGGCACGATCAGGCTTCGCGCCGCGGTTCGGTTCGAATTTGGTCGACAGACGCAACTCGATCGCCGCGTGATCGAGAATCGCCTCGACGATCGGCGTGTATCCATTTTTGGGAATCGCCTGATATGGGTGATTGAAATAAGAATCGTCGTCGTTGAACCGCACGGGAAGCCTGGCCAAGATGCTCGCCGGCAGTTCTTTCGGATCAACCCCCCACTGCTTTGCCGTGTAGCCCGCGAAAAACGCGTCGTAAAGTTCTCGGCCGACGAATTTCAGGCCTTGATCCTCGAACGAGACGGGGCTGGTGATGCTCGAGTCGGCCTTTTCGGCGATGAACCTTTCGGCCTGTTGCGGGTCGAAGTCGCGCGAAAAAAACTGGTTGATGGTCGTCAGATTCACGGGCAACGAATACATCGTGCCGCGCGAAATCGCCTTGACTTTGTGGCGATACGGCATCATCTCGCCGAACCGGTTTATGTATCGCCAGACATGCTCGTGCTGGGTGTGAAAGATGTGCGGCCCATAGGTGTGCACCATGACGCCGGTCTCGTGGCGCGCGGTGTGGCAGTTTCCCGCGACATGGTCGCGCGAGTCAAAAACAACTATCTGGTGACCCGCCTCGGCGAGTTCTCGGGCAACTACCGAACCGGAAAAACCGGCACCCACCACCGCGAATCGCACCCAATAATCATACGACTTCGAATCGGGGCGGCTATTTCGAGAGCCAAGGCGCGCAAGCGCCGTCGAGATCGCGAACCTGAATCTTCTCGCGATTGTCGAACGTCACAGCGTTTTGCGGGTCGCGCTTCAAATTGAAAGTGCGAAACGACATCTCGGTCGTGTCGATCGTGAGAATTCTTCCGATCAACGAATCGCCGAGTTCGAGCAAGAGTTTCAGGGCCTCGAGCGCCTGGATCGAACCGACGATGCCCGGCAACACGCCGAGCACGCCCGCCTCGGCGCAACTGGGTGCGAGTTCTGCCGGCGGCGGCACCGGCACCATGTCGCGATATGTCGGGCCCAACTTCGGGTGAAACACGCTGACCATGCCCTCGAACCTGAAGATCGAACCGTGCACGACAGGTATGCCGAGCTTGACGCTCGCATCGTTGAGCAGATATCGACTCGGAAAATTGTCGGCGCCGTCGACGATCACGTCGTATCCGGAAATAATCTCGACGACGTTTTCGGCGCTCAGGCGCGTGTCGTATGTAACGACATTTACATCGGGATTCAACATCGTCAAGGTTTTCTTCGCCGAGTCGACCTTGCGATCGCCGACCCGGTCGAGATTGTGCAAAATTTGTCGCTGCAAATTCGACGCATCGACCACATCCATGTCGACGATGCCGAGCGTGCCCACCCCGGCGGCCGCCAAATACATCGCCGCCGGCGAACCAAGGCCGCCCGCACCCAACAACAACACCTTGCTCGCCAAGAGTTTCGCCTGACCTTCGACACCGACCTCGGGCAGCAACACATGACGCTGGTATCGGTTTCGTTGCTCGGGCGAAAGTATCGCGGGGGTCGACCACGGGCGACCCTCGTCTTTCCATTTGCCGAAGCCACCACCCATGCTCAGCACTTGCGAGTAGCCCAGTTCCTGCATCGTCTTGGCGGCGAAAGCGCTGCGCACTCCGCCGGCGCAATAGACGATTACAGGTGAACTCTTGTCGACGATTTTCGATTCGACCTGCGCCTCGAGGTGACCACGAGGAATATGCACGACCGCGGGCAAAGCACCCTGCTCGAACTCGTCTGGCTCGCGCACATCGAGCACGACGACTCGGCCAGAGGCGATCTTGTCGGCGGCCGTCTGCGTGTCGATCTCTGTGATCTTGGCTTTGGCGTCTGCGAGCAACTCGCGGAAACTAGACATATCAATACCCTACCGACTTTGTCAAGTTTTCGAAACCGAGTAGCTCGACTTGCGCCGAAGCCGAACTCGAAGCACACAACTCTGCATGGCCACAAACCTCTGCGACTTCACGAACTCCGAAATTTTCGTCACCGAGTGGGTCGATCCGGTCACCAATAATTCTGGCTTCGATGCCTGCGGCGAATATGTCGAGACTTACTGGTTGGGTGTGATCGGCCCCAGCGCGACCTGGGCGATCAGGTTTTTGGCCCGCGAACTCGAGGTGTTTCCGAACGGATACTGCATCGATCTGAACGACACCGCCGCGGCGTTGGGGCTTTCGTTTCGGCACGGCTCGGGCTCGCTCGAACGAGCGATTCAAAGGTGCGCGACTTTCGGCCTGGTCGGCCAGACGCCGCAATCTCTGGCGGTGCGTCGTCGATTGCCACCCCTGACCAAGCGTCAGTTATTGCGCCTACCCACCGCGTTGCAGCTTCGCCACGGCGAACTTTTCGCCCGCAACTAACTTGACGACCGGTCGGCTACAACTTTTATAGCCAGAACCCGAATAGCCAGCGACTATTTTTCGGCGACCGTGCGACGAATCTCGACGATTTTTTCGGTGTCGTGATTTGCGTCGTCACCTTTTTCGGCCAGGGCGACGCTTCGGTCTTTGGCCGCTTCACGCTCGGCCAGCGTCGTATCGACACGCTTGATCGCCGCCTCGGTGCCGTGCTCGTGAATAAAAGTGGCCCATTCGACGAGCGCGTCGACCATTTCACTTTCGGGAACGACGGCGACATTGCGACCCTTGACGAACAAGTGCCCGCGCTTGTTGCCCGCGGCGATGCCCAAGTCGGCCTCGCGAGCCTCGCCAGGCCCGTTGACCACGCAACCCATCACGGCGATCTGTAACGGCAGTTTTTTGTCGGCGAAAGCCGACTGGGCCTTCTGGGCGATGTCGATCACGTCGACCTCGGCCCGACCACAACTCGGGCAGGCGATGAGGTCGACATTTTTTCGCTCGCGCAAACCCAAAGACTCGAGCAACTGACGGCCGGCGCGCGCCTCTTCGACCGGGTCGGCGGTCAGGCTGTAGCGAATCGTGTCGCCGATGCCCTCGAGCAGCAAAGTAGATATGCCGGCAGTGGCTTTAATCAACCCACCCGGCAACGGCCCCGCCTCGGTGACACCGAGATGCAGCGGAAAGTCGGTGACTTCACTGAGCATTCGATAGGCGTCGACCATCAACGGCACGTTCGAGGCCTTGACCGAAATCTTGACCAGATTGAAGTCGACCTCTTCGAAATATTTGAGTTCTTGTTGGGCCGACTCGACCATCGCCGCGGCGGTGAGGCCGCCATGCTTTTCGTAAAGCGCGGGGTCTAACGAACCCCCGTTGACGCCGATGCGTATCGGCACCCCGCGATCGCGCGCCTCGGAGGCGACGACTTTGATGTGTTCTGGTTTGCGAATGTTGCCCGGATTAAGTCGCAGACCCTGCACACCCGCCTCGAGCGCGGCCAAAGCCATGCGATATTGATGGTGAATGTCGGCGATGATCGGCACGGGCGAACGGGGCACGATCTTGGCCAGACCCTCTGCCGCCGCGGCGTCGTTGCACGTGCAACGCACGATGTCGCAACCAGCGGCGGCCAAGGCGTAGATCTGTTGCAGCGTCGCGTCGACATCGGCCGTCTTGGTTATCGTCATCGACTGCACGCTGATCGGTGCGTCGCCACCGACCGCGACTTTGCCGACGTTGATTTGTCGGGTCTTTTTGCGCGAATATTTTTGCGGCCCGTGGTTCGCCATCGCCCTCAAATCTTAACGATGCGTCAACCGAGCGGGCTCGTGATGTCGAGATAGAGCCCGGCGAACATCAGCGTCACCAGCAGTATCACGACGGTTGTCGCCACCGGGATCATCTTGCCGACATCTGCCCGATAGACCCTGCCGCGTCTGGAGCGGAGCCGCTCGTAGGTGGCGATCGCCGCGTGGCCACCGTCGAACGGCAAAAGCGGCAACATGTTGAATACGCCGACGAATATGTTGACGCTTGCCAGCAGCATCAAAACGCCTTTCA
>VGAB01000089.1 GCA_016870935.1 Actinomycetota bacterium
GCGGCGACATCAAAATCGGTCAGGTCACCCACGGCCCCGCTGGCCACCTCGTTGGCCAAGGCGAAAGCCGTCTTCAACCGATCTCGATGGCGAATCAATTCTTCGATTTGTTGGCGGGCCAACTCGCGCCGGTCTGACAACTCGGCAAGAAGTTTCTCCCGATATGAGCGCGCCTCTCTGACGATTTCTCGACCTTGTTGTTTGGCCAGTTCGATCTCAGATTCGCTGTCGGAGTAGGCGTCACTTCGCCGACGCGAAAGTTCGATCTCCGCCTCCTCGCGAAGTCGCGCCACCTCGGCGGCCGCTTCGCGCAACATTCGCTCGGCGGTTTCGGCGGCCCTGTCGCGCATCTGCTGCGACGCCTCTCGCGCGACCGACAAAACTCGGGCGGTCTCTTCGCCGAGCAACGCCGTCGCCGTGGCTTCGTCTAACACGCCAGGATCCGACAGGCCGCGGGTCTGCATCGCCCGCATCTCGCTTTCAAGAAACTTCTCCCGCTCCTGCAGACGGGCCAACTCGGCCGAAACCATCCGCAAAAAGTCGCGCACTTCGCCCTGGTCGTAGCCACGACGCCCGACGTTGAACTGTGCCGATCCGACGGCGGCGGGCGATGAGGGGTCGGGTTTCGAGAAGCTAATCGCCATTAGCCAAGATTAAACCCAATTCAGAGTTCTATGGCGTCATTCTTGATGACGGTGCCGCCCAACTCCTCGAGAACCTTCAACGCCTCGGTGAGATTCGCGACGGGCACGATGCGAAGTTTCGAGCCCGCAACTTTTCGTGCCTCGCTGATTTCAGTCGCGGTTTGCGCGCTCGGCACTAGAAAGATTTTCGCGCCGCTCGCCTTCACCGCGACGGTCTTCTGTCGCAACGCACCGATTGCGCCGATCGTTTCGTCGCCGTCGATCGTGCCCGTCGCCGCGACTTTCACCCCGCCAGTGAGTTCGCCGGAGGTCAATTCGTCAAGCAAAGCCAGCGTGAATGGAAGCCCCGCCGAGGGACCGCCGATCGCGTCGGTATTTATGTCGACCTCGAACGGCAGGTCGACTTTTCTCGTGTCGGCCGGAAATACACCGATGATCGTCCTGGCGGCGTCGTCGGGACTGACGATCAACTCAACCTTCTTCTTGACGGTCGTTTCTTTTTTGTGCGGCTTGATCGTGATCTCGACCACATCACCGGGCGAATAGTCGGCGATCACCGGCATCAGATCTGAAAGCGAATCAATTTCGGCACCGTCGAAGGCGACGATCGTGTCGCCCGGATTGATCTGCAGGCAGGCGCTCAACGGCCGCGGGTTGTCTTCGCAGACGAGTCGTTCGACGATGAGTTCGCCGTAAGTTATTGACACGTCGTAGCCGAGTCGATTGAGGGCGACGTATTCGGCGATTTGTTTGGCCGTAGACATCGCCTGAAATCCGAGTCGTCTTTGTTCGCTCGGTGTGGAGTCGCCGAACTTTTCTTCGCGACTCAGGACATCGACGTCGGGATCAAGGATGCCGACCAGCGCGTCAAGAGCCGTGAGTTTCGAACCATAAGCCGTGACGAACAAAATCGGCGACGAAGTTTCGTATCGCTTCACTTCTTTCAGCGCCTCTTTGTCGAACGAGAATCGCGACGCGACATCTTCGGCTGTTCCCGGTGCGACCTCCCAGTAGTCGACCCGCACGCTGGACGAAACAATCATCGCCAAAGTCACGAGCCAAACGATCGTCAACATCGGCAGCGCCCACCACATGTTGCGATGTCGTGGCGCAATGACCATCGTTCGCTCGGGCACGACGGCTGGTGTTGCGCTCGGCGATACGCTGGAAGGAGTCGTGGTTGTGTCGTCGCTCATGTCGCTCACCGTCTTTGATGTTACGGTCAGGTCAGTTGCAATCGTCGTGCTGAGTGCGATCGCCGTATGGTTTGCGAGTCGCGGTCGCACAAAGGCGCAATTCAAACCGGCGATGGTGCGAGTCGACAGGCGCCCGGTTCATCTCTACAAAAACCCGAACAGAGACAAATCGCTGCGGTCGGCGGGCTTTCTCGGCGTGACGAGCGTCGCCGTGGGGATTTGCCTGGCATTCTTTGTTTCATTGCTCGTGGCGTTCCTTTATTCGTCCCTCACCGGGTCACTGGGTGGCTGAGGCGTGAAGATTCTCGTGACCGGTGCCGACGGTTTCATCGGCTCGCATGTGGTCGAGACTTTGGTCAAGAACGGCCACACAGTGCGGGCCTTCGTGCTTTACAACTCTTTCAACTCTTGGGGCTGGCTGGATGAATCAGAAAAATCGATTCGCGACAGCATCGATGTCTTCGCCGGTGATATTCGAGACCCGCACGGCGTCGACCAGGCGGTCGCAGGTCAAGAGGTGGTGCTCAATCTCGCGGCTTTGATCGCGATTCCGTATTCTTACCACTCGCCCGACACGTATATAGATACGAATATCAAGGGCACGTTGAATATTCTCCAGGCGGCCCGGCGACACCAGGTGGCCCGGGTGGTGCAGACTTCGACCAGCGAGGTCTACGGAACCGCGCAATACATCCCGATCGACGAAAAGCACCCGTTGCATCCGCAATCTCCCTACGCCGCGTCAAAAGTTGGCGCCGACCAATTGGCCCTGAGTTTTCACGCCTCGTTCGATTTGCCGGTCGGAATCCTTCGGCCGTTCAACACCTACGGGCCGCGTCAATCGGCGCGCGCCGTGATCCCGACGATCATCAGCCAACTCGCCAACAAACGCGAGGTGAAACTCGGCTCCGTCTCCCCGACGCGCGACTTCACCTTCGTCGCCGACACCGCGTCGGGCTTCTTGGCCGCCGCGACCAGCGACAAAATCATCGGACAGACGATAAACCTTGGCAGCGGCTTTGAGGTCTCGATAAAAGAGACCGCCGAGGCGATCGCGAAACTCATGGGTGCCGAACTGAAGTTGACCAATGACGAACAACGGGTGCGACCAGAGAATTCTGAGGTCGAGCGACTTCACGCGTCGATCACCAAAGCGGCCGAGCATCTCGGCTGGCAACCCCAACTCAAGGGAATAGAAGGCTTCAAGACGGGTCTTAAACACACGATCGAATGGTTTTCGAATTCGGCGAACTTGGCGCGCTACAAGGCTGATCGCTACAACCTCTAATCAAATGACGAATCCAGGATCATCCAAAGAAGAGTTCGTTTCGGTTCTGAATTCTGTTCTCGGCAAGACCTCGGGCTCGCCGGTCGCGCTGCACGAGCCGAACATCGGTCAACTCGAGCACGAGAAAGTCGCCAAGTGTCTCTCCTCGGGGTGGGTTTCGTCGATCGGCGAATACATCACCCAATTCGAAACTGCGCTCGTTGAAACCACGGGCTCGCGACACGCGATCGCCGTCGTCAACGGCACGGCCGCCCTGCATCTGGCATTGCTCGCAGTCGGCGTGCGTGCCGGTGATGAAGTGATCGTGCCGACGCTGAGTTTCGTCGCCACGGCTAATTCGGTCGCCCACTGTGGCGCGATCCCGCACTTCGCCGACAGCGACGAAACGTCGCTCGGTCTCGACCCGACCGCGTTGCGCCTGCACCTAGAAAAAACCGCGGTGGTCCGTGACGGCGCGGTTTTCAACTCGAAGACCAACCGTCGAATCGCGGCCATCGTGCCGATGCACACATTCGGGCATCCGATGCAGATCGAAAAACTGATCCTGCTCGCCGATGAATTCAACATCCCCGTGGTCGAGGACGCCGCCGAGTCGATCGGCAGTTTCGTCGGACCAAAACACACGGGC
Organism: Actinomycetota bacterium; assembly: GCA_016870935.1. Lineage (GTDB taxonomy): Bacteria > Actinomycetota > Acidimicrobiia > Acidimicrobiales > Ilumatobacteraceae > BACL27. Next base: position 3,757 of record VGAB01000089.1, read on the forward strand.
ACATTCGGGCGTTGTGGCACGCTGAGTTTCAACGGCAACAAGACGATCACCACGGGCGGCGGCGGGGCGATCTTGACGGACGACGCCGAACTGGCGCGACAAATTCGACACCTGGCCACCACCGCCAAACAAAACCACGACTGGGCCTATATCCACGACGCGGTGGCCTACAACTATCGAATGCCGAACATCAACGCGGCGTTGGGTTGCGCCCAGATCGAACGACTGCAGAGTTTTCTCAAGGCCAAGCGGTTGTTGGCCGAGAAATATTCGAACGCCTGCAACGACGCGCGAGGTTTCGCGTTCGTCAGCGAACCCGCAGGAACGACCTCCAACTATTGGCTGAACACGATTCGCTTGAATTCGCCGAACCTGAAACTCCGCGACGAACTTTTGCGGGCCTCGCGAGACGCAGGTTTTCTTTGTCGACCGGCATGGAACCTGCTGCACACCCTGCCGATGTACCAGGACGCGCCGCGCGCCGAACTTGCGAACGCCGAGCGACTCTTTCAATCGCTGATCAACGTGCCGAGCAGCGCACGACACTGCCTGGATTCATGAAAACCGCGCGAAGAATTTGCGTGGTCACCGGCACCCGCGCCGAGTACGGCCTGCTCAAACCCGTGATCTCGCTGTTGCGCGACGACCCCGAGGTTGACCTTCAACTCGTCGCGACGGGCACCCACCTGTCGCCCGGGCACGGAATGACGGTGACTGAAATCGAGCGCGACGGTTTCAAACCCGATGCAAG
>VGAB01000090.1 GCA_016870935.1 Actinomycetota bacterium
ATGAAAATTGTGTGCGACTGTGCGAGCGTTACGTCGACTTTGCAATCGCCAACAAAGGTCACTTTCGCGTTATGTTTCGCGCCGACTTGTGTCAGATGCATGAGTCACCAGAAACGCAGAAGGCGGCCGACGATGCATTTGCAACGTTGCTCGATGCGGTCAGCGAAATGGTTGGAGACTCGGCATCGCTTGACGAGATTCGTGTTCAGGCCACGGCGATGTGGTCATTGGCGCACGGCTTGGCAACTTTGATTATCGACGGACCACTTGAAACGAAAATTGGAAAAGTTAGTGATCGTCGCGCTTTAGTGCGCAGTGTTGCCCAACTGGCGGCCAAGGGCTTTCGCGGTGCGTAGAAGGGTTTAAGTACTGCGTGAAAGTGTTCACGCGCTAATTTCTAGTTCGTAGTCGAGGGCGGTGGTTTGGGTTGTGCCGTCGGGGCACTGCTCGGCTGATTTTCTTGCGATCTTGAAGCCTGCGCGTTCGGCCGTCGCGCGTGACGCGACATTATTTTCGGCGATTATCGCGCGAATTGTGTGTGTCTGGCCTAGTCGCGTGGCAATTGACGGCAAAATTTTCAGGGCTGTCGACGCGGCGCCGGCGCGTCGTGCTTGCGGGGCTGTCCAATAGCCGACTGCCGCGACTCCGTCTTTGATGTGATGTATGCCGGCGACGCCTGCGGCTTCGCCCGTCCGCGAGTTGATGATTGCGTTGGCTAATAGTTCTCCGTTTTGATCAACTACGAAAGAATTCGCGTGTTCGCGCGTATACGGACGTGGAATTTTTGTCCACCGCTGCACCTCGGCGTCCTGGCACGCGTGGTAAATCCACTCGGCATCGCTTGACTGCAAAGGTCGAAGCCGGTGGGTGAGTAGTTCGAAGTAAACCTGCACAATTTGAGTTTCGTCGGTGATTGTTTCGCCGATTCGTGACCAATAGTCGCTGTGGCTTGCGCGAAAATCGGCGGCGTTGAGGTCGCCTTCGGCTTCGGCCAACGCAAACTCGTCGGGCACATCGATGAAACGAGAAACTTCGACTCGAGTTACGCGCAATGTCCCAACGTGCTGGTCGGCGTTATCGAGCATCGCTAAGCATTCGCCAACACTTTCGAGAGGTTCTGACTCTTTTGCGTAATCGCCAAAAAGTCCGGCAGTTGCACGCTTGTTTCCGTTGACAATGAAGTCAATTAGTCGCGAACGACTTTCACCAGGGGTGCCGAACTCGATAGAGCGCAAATTATCAATGACTTTAAACACTGTGCGGGCCCGTTATTTTTTGGAGATCTCTGCGATGCGTGCTTTGGCCATCGCCTGCATCAATGCAGTGTCGACTTTCCAGTCCAGAGGCACGAGAAAAGTGTGTTTCTTAACTTCGTATTTTGCGAGTCGAGGTGTGACGAGCTTAAGCACCGCAGTGCTGAACGGATTCAGTGTTAGATGGTTTTTTGAAACCGAAACTCCGACGATGTAGCCAGTGCCAAGTCGCAACATCGGTTGATTCCACGCCATTGCGAGTTCTAGATTTTTGTGTTTGGCGGTGACTGCTGCAAAAATCTTTTTGATTGTCTTGGCGACTTGTGGGTCAATACTTTTGAAATAGTTCTCGGGTGTGCCGAATTTATTCGAAGACTTTGAGCCACGGTGATACATCACCAGGGCGTTCGCATGTGCCTGGCTGAACCCGTGGTTGTCACGCAAGAAAGCGATTTGCTCTTGGTATCTGTCGGTTTTTAAGTCTTTGAGGCGTTTCAGCCACACCGTTGCTTTTTCGCCGTGCTTCTTTTCAATCGCCGCAAAGTGCCTGCTCCGCTCAGAGTTCGCCCCAGCCATCGCATAAGCGTAGGTCACTCGCCGTTTATTTTCGGTTTGGAATATAGTGATTCTCCGATGAGTCTCTGGCGCCGAATCAGGCCATTCGCCCTGCGAATTTATTATCTGTTCACTGACGGAGCCAAAGCGTTTGAGGCGGCTGAAAACTCAGTTGCCGATCCAAGCAGCGAGTTTTCGTCGCTTTTTTTTCAGCACAACGGACGCGTGTGCGATAAGTGGCATCACTACCTGCCCGTTTACGACAGGCTCTTCTCTTCGTTTCGATCACAAAGTAAAGACAATTCGCCGATTAGGTTCTTGGAAATCGGTGTTTGGCGCGGGGGGTCGTTAGAGATTTGGCGAAAATTTTTTGGCGAGTCCGCCATCATTCACGGAATTGACCGTGATGAGCGCTGTGCGTCACTGAACTCAAGCGACCTACCTGTGCACGTTGGCTCTCAAGCCGATCAGAGTTTTCTCTTGAAAGTCGTGAATCAAATGGGAGGTCTTGACATAGTGCTCGATGACGGAAGCCATCGCGCCCGCCACCAGCGAAAGACTTTTGATGCCTTGTTTCCTCTCTTGTCTGAGGGCGGGTTGTATGTGATCGAAGATACTCATACTTCATATTGGTGGGCATATGGTGGCGGTTTTCGAAAACCAGGCACTGCGATCGAATTGGCAAAGTCGCTAGTTGACGGCATGCACAGCTGGTATCACCGATTTCCCGTGAAGAGAAAGATGTGGGCAAAAACCGATGTTTATGCCGTTCACTTTTTCGACTCAATTATCGCGATTGAGAAAAAACGACGCACACCCCCGGTTCGTAGCAATCGTGGCTTCGACCCGTTTGGCTCCTGAAATCAAGAGGCGAGCGAGCCTGAGAAGACCTGCCAAGCGAGAAGCGACTTGGCGACGAGACTGAGCACGATGTAAAGGCGCTCGCCGTGCAGGTAGTTCGCCCACTTACCCTGCGCCTTGTATTGCTTGTATTGCACGATTGCAAAACAGTTGAACAAGATGAACAATGAAATCACGATGCCGTAGACGAAACCTGGCGTGGTCGACTCGGCTGGCCCTTTTGGCGAAAGAATATTGACCAAAGTCGCGAGCCACGGCACGATACCCGCGATGCATCCAAACCAGAACGGCAGCAAATCGCCGTCACCTGGCGTCGTATATTTTTCTTGCAACCAGCCGAACAAAATCATGCTGACATTCACGCCGGCAATACCCATTAGTGCGATGTAATCGGCGGTGCCATTGAGCTGCAAAATGACGATGATCATGATCGTTGAAGACAACGAATACTCGACCCATCTGAAAACATTGATGTGATTCTTCAGACCCGTCGTATATTTGCCGAACATAGACGGAGAGATGATGAAAAAGTGGAAAAATGCCGAGAGCGCCAAAAACGCCGCAACCATGTATCCGATCTTCAAATTGAACAAGTTGATCGGATCAGAAAAATTGCCGGTGCCCGGGGCCTCGGTCAGATAGGTCGCATTCACCGGCAGCTTTGCGTCGTTGGCAAGCGCCAAGATCGCGAGCATCGAAACAAGGTGCAATGCACCCGCGATCAGATTTAGGCGCTTGACTTTGCCGATTTCGGGGTCGATTGTGAGGTTCATTGTGTTCTCCAAAACATTAATTCGTTGAAATGTTCACCTTATTACATTTGTAGTTAGCGTAAGTGCAATGTTCTCCGACAAATTGTTTCCTAAAGACGCCGATTATCCGTTGATTCATACGCGCCAGTATCAAGTTCAGGCTTTTCGCATGTCAGCCGAGCGGTTTTTGTTGCGCGGGGCGATCGTCGACGAAAAGCCCGCGGGTCTTTATATCGAAAATGATCCCGATCCGATTTGGATGCACCACATGATCATTGAACTTGAGATCATTTATCCGTCGTTTTTGATCGAGAAGGCGAGCGTCGAGTTCAAGAATCACCCGCATCTGGGCTGCACCGAGATCACCGACCACTACAAAAAACTCGAGGGCATGTCGATTGTCCGTGGATTCAACGCCAAGGTGCGCGAACTTTTCGGTAGTTCGCGCGGCTGCACGCACATCGGCGCGTTGCTTTCGGCGATGGCGCCGGTGGCGATTCAAACAGGCTGGTCGATGCGGGTCGGCGCCGCGGTGGCGAGCGACGACACTGAGAAGTCGTCAAAAGACCTGCAAGAGCAGCGACTCAAACAGTTCGTCTCCACGATCAACACCTGTCACATGTGGGATGAAAGCGGTGAGCTCGTCGCCAAGGTTCGCGCCGGCGACGAGGTCGAGATGCCGATGCCCGTAGTGCGTCGCCTACGAGACCTCGGCCGCGACGAAACCGACTGGCTCGCCGGCCACGACTAGCCGATTGTGCCTAGCGCCCGGTGGCGCGAATCTTCAGTCGCAGCGGCGTTGCCGCAGCCAATTGGATGGGTGAGCATTCATACACCGAGTTTTTCGGTGAAGAAGTCGAGGATGATTTCGGCGCGCTGAACGCGATGCAACGGCGAACCCGAGCGCGACAATTCGTGGGTTTCTCCGGGAAACCGATAAAACGTCACATCTTTTTTCAGCAGTCGCAACGCCATGAACAACTCTTCTGCTTGGTTGATCGGGCAGCGCAAATCGTTCTCGCTATGAATGATCAGCATCGGCACATTGATATTTCGCACGTGGCGAATCGGTGACATCCG
>VGAB01000091.1 GCA_016870935.1 Actinomycetota bacterium
TCGATGTTTGAGAATCTTTCGGATCGGCTCGGCGGGGTTCTAAAAGGTCTTCGCAATCGCGGGCGACTGACCGCCGCCGATGTCGAAGAGGTTTTGCTCGAGGTGCGCACCGCGTTGCTCGAGGCCGATGTCAATGTTGCGGTCGTGCGCGATGTGATCGACAAGATTCGTCAAAATAGCGTCGGGGCGACGGCGTCGACCGCGCTGAACCCCGGGCAACAGGTGATCAAAATCGTCAACGACCAACTCGTGGCGATGCTCGGCGGCGAGACGTTGAAGATCACCTATGCGGGTCAGCCGCCGACCGTGGTGTTGTTGGCCGGGCTACAGGGCTCGGGCAAAACCACGAGCGCGGCAAAACTCGCGGGTTGGTTCAAATCTCAGGGACGTCAACCGTTGTTGGTCGGCGCCGACCTGCAACGACCGGCCGCCGTCGAACAATTGCGGGTGCTCGGCGCACAGTTGAATGTGCCCGTTTTTTCAGAGCCGGGCGACCCCGTCGCCACGGCCAAGTCGGGTTTGGCCGAGGCGAAGCGCATCGGCAGAGATGTGCTGATCGTCGACACGGCGGGTCGCCTCGCCATCGACGCCGAGATGATGCAGCAGGTCAAGGAGATCTCGTCGGCGGTTCAACCCAAGTTCACGTTCTTGGTTGTCGACGCGATGACGGGTCAAGACGCCGTGACGGTGGCGCAGGCGTTCGACTCGACATTGTCGATCGACGGCGTGATCATGTCGAAACTCGACGGCGACGCCAGGGGCGGCGCCGCGTTGTCGGTGAAACATGTGTTGGGCAAACCGATCGCTTTCGCCTCGACGGGCGAAAAACTGGACGCGTTCGAGCAGTTTCACCCCGATCGGATGGCCAGTCGCATCCTCGGAATGGGCGACATGTTGACCTTGATCGAGCAGGCGGAGAAAGTATTCGAAAAAGAAAAGGCCGAGGTGGCGGCGGCCAAAATGCTGGAGGGCGAGTTCACCCTCGAGGATTTTCTCGAGCAACTGCAGCAACTCAAAAAAATGGGCTCGCTGCAGAGCGTGATGGGCATGATGCCGGGTGTTCCGAAAGAGCTCAAAAACGCCGAGATTCCCGACGACCAACTCAAGCGAACCGAGGCGATCATTTTCTCGATGACCCCGCAAGAACGGGCCAAACCCGAGTTGATCAACGGCTCGCGTCGCGTGCGAATCTCGAAGGGTTCGGGCACGACAGTCGCCGATGTGAACCGACTGGTCAAGCAATTCGGTGAAATGAAGAAAATGATGAAGCAGATGGGCAACAAAGGTGGTCGAGGCGGCAAGGGTTCGAAGATGGGTGGCGTCAACGACGACCTGGCGGCGGCGTTGGGCTCGCGGCTCGGGCCAAGATAGCCTTCAGGGTCGGCCCGTTTGGGTCATCTCGTTCAAAGATCGGAATTTCATGTCAGTCAAATTGCGTCTCTCGCGTGTCGGAAAGACCAAGAGCCCCCACTATCGAATCGTCGCCGCCGACACCCGTTCGGCCCGCGACACGAACTTTCTCGAAATTCTCGGCACCTATCAGCCCCAGCAAGAACCGTCGGCGTTGAAAGTCGACAGCGCGAAAGTTATCGCCTGGTTGAACAAGGGCGCGTTGCCGACCGAACGAGTGCGCAAGTTGCTCGAGATCAACGGCACTTGGGCCGAGTTTCAGGCGACCAAGAAGCCAGCGAAATAATGTCTGACGCACAGGCGACGACAATGGCCCCGACGGCATCTGCGGTATTGACCCATATCGTCAAATCGATCGTCGATTCGCCCGACGCGGTGAAGGTCGAGGCGATCGAAGACGACGGCAAGATCATTCTCGAGGTGCGCGTCGCCGACGGCGACCTCGGGCGCGTGATCGGGCGTCGTGGTCGCACCGCGCAGAGCATCCGCGCGGTCGTGCGGGCCGCGGCGACCCGCGACAACGCCGAAGTCGATGTCGACTTTCTCGACGACTGAAGCCCAGACACCGCCGGGTTTGCTGCACGTTGGTCGCGTTACGCGACCGCACGGCGTTAAAGGTGACGTGTATGTCTCGTTTTTCACGGATCGACCCGAGCGCACCAGCAACGGGGCGAAATTGTTCGTCAACAACGAGTGGCTCACGGTGACCAGCGCCCGCGTGCAGAACAAGCCGAAGGGCGCGACGCAGGGGCAGTCGGCGAGTTGGTTGATGCACTTTCAAGGTGTCGACGACCGTGACGCCGCCGAACGCCTCGGTCAATCGAATGTTTTCGGCGAGCCGATACCCGATGCCAGCAGAATGTGGGTGCATGAGTTGATCGGTTCGCAGGTCGAAGATGTCGACGGGGTCGCGCACGGCAAATGCGTGGCGGTGGTCGACAACCCGGCCCATGCCCTGCTCGAACTCGAATCTGGGGCTTTGGTGCCGATCGTGTTCGTGGTCGGTCGCGACAAAGGCGTGATCACGATCAACCCGCCCGAGGGGTTGTTCGACTTGAACGAGGAGGAACCATGAGCGACAAGACCGCTTTTCGAATCGACGTCTTCTCGATTTTCCCCCGTTTGGTCGACAGTTTTTGCGACGAGAGCCTGCTCGGTCGCGCCCGCAAGGACGCGATCGTCGATCTGCGTTGCCACGACCTGCGCGACTATGGCGACGAGTCGCGACGAATCGACGACGCGCCTTTCGGCGGTGGCGCGGGAATGCTGTTTCGCCCGGAGCCGGTGTTCGCCGCGGTGGAGGCGACAAAGCCGCAACGGCCGCTGTTTTTGTTGTCGCCGGGCGGGCGCAAGTTTGATCAAGGTCTGGCCGCCGAATTGAGCGCATCGAACGGCTTCAGTCTGCTTTGCGGCCGATATGAGGGGGTCGACCATCGCGTCGTCGAGCATCTGATCGACGGCGAAATCTCGATCGGCGATTTTGTTTTGAGCGGAGGCGAAGTCGCCGCGTGCCTGGTGATCGAGGCCACGACCCGTCTTTTGCCCGGCGCCATGGGCAACGAGGCGTCGCCCGTGTCGGAAAGTTTCGGCGTCTCGCGAATGCTCGAAGAACCGCACTACACCAGACCCGCCGAGTTTCGGGGCTGGGAAGTGCCCGAAGTTTTGCGCAGCGGCGATCACGCCAAAATCGAAAGGTGGAGGAGGGCGCAGGCCTTGCATCGCACGGCGCGTTTTCGTCCCGACTTGATCGAGCGCCGTGGTGGGTTGAGCAGCGGCGAAAAGAGGCTGTTGGAAGAGTTCCCTTGCGTGCCGTATCCTGAAAGACCTCTATGAAACCCACTGACATCGTCGAAAAACAAATTCTCCGCACCGATATTCCGCAGGTCGGGCCCGGCGATGAAGTGAAGGTTCATGTGCGCGTCGTCGAAAGCGGCAAAGAGCGCGTGCAGATATTTCAGGGCAATGTCGTCTCGGTCTACGGCTCGGGCGCGTCGGCCAACTACACGGTTCGCAAATTGAGTTACGGCGTGGGCGTCGAGCGAACCTTCCCGATTCACAGCCCGTCGGTGGCCAAACTCGAAGTCGTCAAACGCGGCGATGTTCGTCGGGCCAAGCTCAATTATCTGCGCGAGCGCACCGGCAAAGCCGCAAAAGTTCGCGAACTTCGCGAAGACCAATAATCTTGCGAACTAGTGCCGGCCAAATCGGGCACGATCCACATTGAACACCGACGACCTCGAACAGTTTGAGGCCGAACGCGAGCTTCAACTGGCCCAAGAATATTCAGATGTCGTTCACCTGTTCAGGTTCGCCGTCGAAACAGATCGCCGTTTTTATCTGGCCAACAATGTCGACGTGAAGGTCGTGGCCGAGGGCGTGCGACCGCTGCTTGAGGTGACGCTTTCAGACGCATGGGTGTGGGATCTCTACCGCAAGAGCCGATTCGTGCCGAAGGTGCGGGTGATGAGTTTCAAAGACCTGAACATCGAAGAACTGCCGCCGGTCGACGTCTAGACCGCCGAACAAAAGCATCTGTTGATCGCGCCGCCGTGCGCATGGCGCGGGCGAAGTGGGCGGAGAGCTTGGTCGCCGATCTTTATGCGCGCGAAGGTTTCGAGATCGTCGCCCGCAATTGGCATTGCCGCGACGGAGAACTCGACATCGTTGCCGTTGCGCGAAGCCCGCAACCGACGATCGTGGTGGTCGAGGTTCGGGCCAGGGCATCGAGTGACTACGGCACGCCTTTCGAGTCAGTGACGCGAAAAAAACAAATCAAAATTCGACTTGCTGTGAAAAAGTTTTTGCAGATGCAACCAGAGATTCACGGCGAGGTTCGATTCGATGTCGCCTCGGTGTTGGGCGTCAAAGTCGAGGTTTTGCGGGACGCGTTCTAGATTCGGCGATCCCAACATGCGTAGTGCCAATGTCGCCGCAGATCGGGTGCCTCCTGCGGAACGCAAACATAGTGGCCAGTGCGTTCGCCGATCTCACCGTTGCAACCCGGGCAGATGTAACTTTT
>VGAB01000092.1 GCA_016870935.1 Actinomycetota bacterium
TCGTCGTAACTGTGCAGATTGTGCGGTGCGGTGCTGATCGAGATCACGCAACCAAACTCGTTCTCGCGCAGCCAAATAATTTCTTCTTGTCGCCGAACCCTTCGGTGGTTGACGCCGAAGCCACCCGGCCGTTCGCAGATCGCAAGTTTGTCCTTGATGATCCAGGTCAAATGCCTCGGCACGATACCGAGCGCCCACTTTCCCCTGAGTTTTTGCGGCATTAAGGCAAACCTAAATCGACTTGGCGACAGTTCTCGCAACGACAAACATCGAAATCAGACAGTATCACAGAAAATCAACGTGTTTTGTTGATCTGCAATCGCTGTCGACTTCTTCGAACCTCGCGGTTCATCCCGATATCGCATGCGGTCGTGTCGCCACGCGCGACCTCGAGCACTCGTTCGACCGTCGCCGCGTCAGGCGGATAATTTTCTGTCAACCACTTGCGCACCGCCCGTCGCGCCAGGGCGATCGGTGCACCCGCGAGCGCCTTCGCATCGGTCGGGTCGATTTGATCGGCGAGTTGATCGAGAGTCGCCGAGTCTTGACGAAAGATCTCGGCCTGTCGCGCCAAGATCGCCGCCACATCGCGCTGGGCGACCTCGTCGAGCAACGGCAACACGCGATGACGAATCTGGTTTCGCAAAAATCGCAGGTCGGCGTTCGATGAATCCTCGACGCAATCAATCTCCATCTCGTGGCAAAGCCGACGAGTTTCGCTGCGTCGCAGGGCCAAAATCGGCCGGTTGAAGCCGGTTTGCATCGCCGCCAACCCCTGCAGACCGGCGCCCCGCAGCATGTTGATGATCAAAGTCTCGGCCTGGTCGTCGACGGTGTGGCCGGTCGCGACATCGTTCGGCAGAACCGAATAGCGGGCTTCGCGGGCCCTCGCCTCGAGGTTGGGTCCTGGTTCGACTTTGATCGTGTGGCTTTCGAACTCGGCGCCGAGAAGTTTCGCGACATCGGCGACGACTTTCGACTCGTATTGCGAGCCTTCACGAATCGAATGATCGACATGGATCGCCCTCACCCGGCAACCATTCAGCGTCGCCAAAAGCAGCATCGCCATGCTGTCTTGACCCCCGGAAACTGCACAGTCGACCCGTGTTTGAGCGGGGGCGAAATTGCATCTCTCGAGAAGTTCGCGGGCGAAATTGCTCGCCTCGAGACGCTCGGTCAGGGCGCTCATCGGCCCACGCCGACTACTTTTGCGACTGTTGCTGGCGCCTGTTCGGATACTTCAACGCCGTCACCGATTTCAGATAGCCGACAACCAGACCGAGCACCGCGCCGATGCCGGCGATCAAAAGCCCCGCACCCAACCACCAATGCCAAACAACCGCCGCAAACATCGTGGTAATGCTAGCGACTATCGGTTTGTCGAGCCAATCAACTTTCGATTTCTTTGTTGTGTTCGGGCGCCGCAATTTGTCGGGGCGCCGAGTCGATGTTCGAGATTTCAGTCAGTTCGGCCGACGACACACCCATGTCTTTGAACTTGCGCAACGACGCGAGCATTCGACTTTCGATTGACCCGACCATCTGGTTGTAGGCCGAAATCGCGGTCTCCAAACCACGCCCCGTTTTGTCGACGCTCTTCAAAACGGTTTCGACTCGTTCGTAGAGTTCGCGCCCGAGCGAGGCGATTTTTTCGGCGTTCTCGGCGATTTGAAACGCCTGCCAACCTTTGGCCACGGCGAGCAACAACGCCAGCAGGTTGACGGGTGAGGCGATCAACACGCGGCTTCGCATCGCGGCTTCGAGCAGACTTCCGTCGGCGCGCAGGGCGTCGGCCAAGAACGACTCGCCCGGAATGAACATGATCACGTATTCGGGCGACCGCTCGAACATTTCGTCGTAGCGCTTGTCGGCCAAAACTTTGGCGTGACCGGCCAACGCCTTGGCATGTTCAACGAGCAACTGTTGCCGCGCCGTCGGGTCTGATGTCTCTTGGGCCTTGAGATATGCATCGAGCGGTGTCTTCGAATCGATGACCACGCAACCCTTGTTCGGCAGTTTGACCACGGCGTCGGGTCGTTGAGTTTTGTCGTTGCCCGAGACGGTGGTCTGCTCGTAAAAATCGCAGTAGGGCAACATGCCCGCCAGTTCGATCACGTTGCGAAGTTGTTGTTCGCCCCATGCGCCGCGGGCGCTGGAAGATTTCAAGGCCGACTGTAGAGCCGATGTGGTCTGGTTAAGCGACTCGATCTGTTTGCTGATCGTCTCGGTGACGCCGACCGTGCTCGAATAATTCGATTGCAACGAGGCGACGACATTGCGCAGTTCGTTCATCTGGCTGGCCATGGGATCGAGCAGATTTTTGGTCTCGGTCTTCAATGTTTGCGAGCGGGCTTGATAGGTGCGGTCAATCTGTTCGTTCACATTTTCGAGCGCCAACTGGGTGGCTTTGCCGACCCTGTCTTCGACGGCGGTTCGAACCGCGTCGATCAACGCCGTTTGGTCAAAGTTCGCGGGTGCGACAACCGCCGTGCCGGAGTTTTTGCGAGCAAGCAGAACCACGAGAGCCAAAACGACGGCGATCAACAATCCAATGAGAATTTCCATGCATACAGTGTGGCACGGGGGTGTCGTTGACTGATCCGTGGCTAGTCTTTCGCCATGTCTTCAGAAAAAATAATCGACAGCCCGATTGATTGGGTCAAAGACCACATCCGCGAGTATGTCGAGAGCAACGGCTCTCAGGGTCACATTTGGCGGGGCGTGCCGACTCTGCTGTTGACAACCACAGGCAGAAAATCCGGCGAGCTGAGGCGCACGGCCCTGATCTACGGTCGCGATGGCGACGATTATGTTCTGGTGGCGTCCAAGGGCGGCGCGCCAAAAAATCCTCTTTGGTATGAAAACTTGGCGACGAATCCGATCGTCACGATTCAGGTCGGCCCCGAAATATTCGAGTGTCGCGCCTCCACTTATTCAGAAGACGGCGCAGACTTTAAACATCGACAAAAAGTTTGGGATTCATTGGTCACGATCTGGCCCGGGTTCGCCGAATATCAAGAAAAAACTTCGCGCCGAATACCGTTGGTGAGGTTGCGCAAGGTCAGTTGAGCTTGGGTTTTCCCGCCTGCAACAAATAGGCAGCCAAGATCAGCGGTGCGTAGGCGATCGCCAGACCGACGATCGGCACGACTCTCGAGTCGGCGACGAGCCAGGCGATCGGCGCGAGCCAAACCAGATTGATTGCGCCGACGCCGACCGAAACCTTGAGATGCGAATCAAATTTTTTCGCCAGATGTTGATAGGCGTGGGTGCGGTGGGCTTTGTAGACATGCTCACGCGAGACAAGTCGGCGCAGCAGGGTGACCGTCGAGTCAGAAATGTAGATGGCGAGCAAAATCACGATCGACCATGCGACGCGCGGCGAACCGTCGGCGACGAGGATCGTGACTACGCCGATCGTCACCCCGATGAAGGCGCTGCCGACATCACCCAGAAAAATTTTCGCCGGCGGAATGTTGAAGATGCCGAACCCGATCAACGCCGCACCGATCGACGCCACGAGTATCCACAACCCAGAATCACTTTTGGCCTGCAAGATCCATGCAGACACCAGACAAACCGTCGCCGTTTCGACCGATGTGATCAGATCGATTCCGTCCATGAAGTTGAACAAGTTGAGCAACCACACCAGATAGACGACCGCGACGCAGTTTCCAATAATTGAGAAATCGACGGACGTGTCGATGATCGTGAGTGCGGGCAAACCGCCCAGATACCAAACAGCAAACGCCGCGATCATGAAGTGCATGGCGAGTCGCCATTTGGCAGAAGTGAGGCGGCCGAGATCGTCGAGCCTGCCAAGCACGGCGATGGCCAAACCAGGAACAAAAATCGCCGTAAACTCGCGCGCCGAAAGTTTGTCGGCGCCGAGAAGCAGCAGACCCGCGACGAGCGTCGCGACGACCACCGCGATTCCGCCTCCGTGAGGCGTGGGTGAAGAATGCGAACTGCGTTCATTGGGGATGTCAAGGTGTCCACGACGCAGAGAGAAGCGGCGAATCACCGCCGTCAGCGCAAAAGTGATCAAAGCCGTGACTACGACGAAGATCATTGCGTCGTCCCTGCGAACCAGTTCACGGTGTGTTGAATCTCCTCCTGCACGCTGAACGGCGGGTTCCAAGCGAGCGTTCGCCTTGTCTCGGCGATGTCAAGTTGAAACGAGCCGCACAGCCCGTCGTAGGCGCGGGGTTTTCTGATGATTTGACTTCCAAGTTTCAACACGCCGAGTGGCACCTTGACCAACTTTGGTTTCTTGTTCATGGCATTGGCGATCATGCTCAATAGTTCGGTGGTCGACATATCTTGACCGTCGGAGACATTGAAGATTTGATTTTTAGCCTGCGCATTTGTGGCGCAGATCTCGATCAAGTCGGCAAGGTT
>VGAB01000093.1 GCA_016870935.1 Actinomycetota bacterium
GGCGACGGGTCGATCGGCGGGGAATTGCAAAAACTTTCGCGTGCCCGAGGGCTGACCACTGTGCCATGCGCCCGTTGCGGGATAATCGTGTCGCGCCATTTTTGAACTCCTTTCTCAAAACTCGTCGGCGAGTGCGACGCAAGATTTTGTATCGGAGTTCGGCCCGTTGCCCCGCGATTGCGGAGCCACATCCTCACCCGAAGGTGAGCTGGCACCGTGGGTCGAGCCCCGGTTGCCGGACCAATTGGTCACTCCTGATGCAACTTCTTGCAACTGACGCTCGCGCGCTGATTGCCTTCTAAACGATATCGGGATAGCGTTGTTTCACCACGCGGTCGGAGTTGGGGGCAAATCGCGCTGTTGGTGTGCGTGAGCGCCGAGGGCTAATCGCGCTGGTCTAGCGCGCAGGCGTCAGTGCCGCCGGGCAGATGCTGACGGTTGTTGGCGATCAATTTATAAATCGCGGATGAAACCACGCGCACAACCGGCAGGTCGATGGCGACCCCGAGTATCCCCCAGGCGAACGAACTCGATCGCAACAAAGCGGCCACCGCCCTGCTGCCTTGGCGAATCGTGCGATCTGCGCCCACCCACTGCAACGCCGCCTGACATTGCTCGGTGGTCAAACCCAGCGCCGCAAGGTCTGCTTTTTGATGGGCGACGATTCGCGCGTCGGTCTTGATGCGACGCTCGATGAACCTGACGCATCTCGCGCAGAACGCGCAGTCGCCATCCCACACCAAAACTGGCGACGATGAAACAGTCACATCTTCAACGATAGTTATCGAAACCCGAATCTGAACACACCACTACGCTTTACGCAAATGTTTCGCTTCCTGCTCCGACCACGATGGGTTTTGTTGCACGTGACGGTGGTCGCAGCAGTCGCGCTGATGGTGAATCTCGGCTTTTGGCAGTTGCATCGACACCACGAACGGGTCGATTTCAACGAAGTCGTAGCCGAACGCATAGTTTCGGCGCCGACCCCACTGATGGGCGTACTTGACGAAATTCGCAACGGCAAACTCTCGCCCGCCGACGCCGAATGGCTGAACGTGTCGCTGCGCGGTCGATACGTCGCCGATCAGTCATTGCTCAGCGTGAACCGATCTCAAGACGGCATCTCGGGGGTCGACCCGCTGACACCATTGCTTGTGAACGCCAACGAAACAATTTTGATCAATCGGGGATTTATCGGTCAGAACGAGAAAGTGCCCGCACCACCCGCGGGCGAACTAGAAATCATCGCCCGCGTTCGCCAGTCAGAGTCGCGACGGCTGGGCCAACTCAGCGACCCCGCAACGGGCGTTCTGGCTGAGGTGATCACCATCGATTTGCCGAGGCTGTCACAACAAATCGAGAATCTCAACACGGCCATTTACCTGGAGGTTCTCGAATCTCGGCCGAGCGAAGCCGCAAGTTTGGCGAGAATCGCCTCGCCAAATCTGAATTCTGGCCCCCACCTGAGTTACACCGTGCAGTGGTTTATTTTTTCGGCCTTCGTCGTCGCCGGTTGGGTGGTCGTCGTGCGGCGAAAAGTCAGATCAGGCCAAAGTCGAGACGAAACTCTCTAACTGCCGCAGATTGCGACATTCGTAAACACCGTCGGTGTGCGCGCCATATTCGCCGACGATCGAATCGCCCGTGTTCCAATAAGACTTCGGTTCGGGATTGAGCCAGTAAACATGGCGGGCGCGCTTGCGCATTTCTTTGACCACCCAAGACTGGGCGGCGTGATAGTTGTTGCGGGCGTCACCGAGTAGAAGCACGGTTGTCTTCGAGTTGATGTCTTTTCCGTGACGCTCGAAAAAAACCTCGAACGCATGCCCGTAATCGCTGTGGCCGTCAACCCAGACGACATCAGCCTCGGTGTTCACCCGATTGATCGCCTCGCCGATGTCTTCGGTCGATTTGAAAAACTTCGTGACCTCGTCGATGCCGTCGATGAACACGAACGAGCGAACTTTCGAGAACTGGTTTTGGATCGCATAGACGAACATCAGCGTGAACCTGGCGAACGCCGCGACACTGCCTGAGATATCGGCGACGACCATCAACTCGGGCTTGGCCGGTCGTGGATAGCGAAACTTCGGGTCGGCCGGCACGCCGCCATAACTCAACGAATGGCGCACCGTGTTGCGAAAGTCCAACGGACCCTTTCGCCCGTGTCGCCGTTTACGGGCCAAACGCGCCGCCAGTTTTCTGGTCAGCGGATACAACGCCTTCTTCAGACTCTGCATCTCGTCGCGGCTCGCGTGCATGAACTCGACGTCTTCGGGCAGGGGTTTGCGCAAAGTTTTGGCCATCGCCTCGGCGCCCCTGTCGGCCACGAGACGGCGCCTGATCTCTGACTCGACCTCTTGCTTGAATTGTTCGATTCTGCTTTGAAACTCGTCCTTCTCCAGACGCTCCTCGAGCGCCGAAAGTTTCTGGTTGCTCATCTCACGATTCGCATCCATGAGTTTTTGCAGCATGTTGTCGAGGTCGAGATTGCGCAGCGTGCGATACAGATAGTAGGTACCGCCGACCGGTCGACCCGGCTCCATGCCGGCGAAGCGTTGCACCGATTGCTTGGCCAAAGCCCGCATCATCGCCTGGTCTCCGTTCATCAGTGCCCGCATCAACATCGCGGCGATTTCTTCGGGCGTGAGCGAGTCCATCCCGCCACCTGAGCCCTTGCCTTCACCTTGGCCCCGCACCTGGTCGATCTGATCTTGCATCTCGCGCCAAAAGTCGTCGGGTTGCGCGTCTTGGGTGATCTCGTATTCGGGGCCGCGCAACGAAAAGTAGACCTCGAAAATCGTTTCGAACACCCGCCAGTGCGCGTTGTTTTTGACCAGTGTCGCACCCAGCGCATATTTGAAAGCGTCCCGATCCTCGATCGGAATCACCTTGACCGCCTCCATCGCGTCGAGATTCTCGGTGAGGCTCACCGGCAGGCCCGCGTTGCGCAGTTCGACGATGAATCCTGACATCAGGTCAAGAACGGGCATCGCGCTCGCCTACTTTGCGACTGAGAGTTCTTTCGCCGCTTTGGCGATGTCTGTCTGGTATTTCAACAGAATGTGCAGAGTCTCTTTGGCCTCGGTCTCGTCGATCGTGTCGATGCCGAGCAGCATCAGGGTGCGTGCCCAGTCGAGTGTCTCGCTCACCGACGGGGCTTTTTTCAAATCAAGTTGCCGAATGCTGCGAACGATTCTCGCGATCTGATCGGCCAGATTGTCGCTGATATCGGGCACCTTGGTGACGACGATTTCTTTTTCACGCTCCAGATCCGGGTAGTCGACATGCAGGTAGAGGCAACGACGCTTGAGGGCCTCGGACAATTCGCGGGTGTTGTTGGATGTCAAGAAAACCAGCGGAATTTGCTTCGCCGTGATCGTGCCCAATTCGGGGATCGACACCTGATAGTCGGAAAGAATCTCGAGCAGCAGCGCCTCGGTCTCGACTTCGACGCGATCAACCTCGTCGATCAACAAAACCACGGGCTCTTCGCTGGTGATCGCCTCGAGCAACGGACGGGTCAGCAAAAACTCATCGCTGAAAATATCGTCGTGCACTTCCGACCACGAGTCGCTGTTTTTGTCGGCTTGAATTCTCAGCAACTGTTTCTTGTAGTTCCATTCATAGAGCGCCTTCGATTCGTCGAGACCCTCGTAGCACTGCAGGCGAATCAAGCGGGCGCCCGTCATTTCGGCGACGCTCTTGGCGAGCTGGGTTTTGCCCGTGCCCGCGGGCCCTTCGATCAGCACCGGCTTGCCGAGACGATCGGCCAAATAAACGACCCCGGCGATGCCGTCATCGGCGAGATATTTTTCTTTTTTCAGCCCGGTACGAACCGATGCGACATCTTTGAAACGCGGTTTCACCCGCTCAACCCTAGCCGTGGCACCGCGCGCCGACTAAGCGCGAGCACACTTCAAATCGCAATACGATTAACGGCATGGCAACGCCCAATGCCCGATCGGGCCTGTTGCGCGCCAACCTCACGGTGGCAAGTGGCACCGCGCTGAGTCGCCTCACCGGATTGCTTCGAATAATCGTGTTCGGGGTCGTCATCGGTCAGACCGCCCTCGCCGACGCTTACGACGTCGCCAACAACGCGCCCAATGTCGTCTATGAACTCTTGCTCGGCGGGGTGCTCGCGGCGAGTCTCGTGCCGCTTTTCACGCGTCATCTGCAAGACAACGACGACGAGGCCACGAGTGCCGTCGCCAGCGTCGCGATGGTCGCGCTGGCGGTGCTCACGCTGATTTCGATCGCTCTCGCGCCGGCGATCTTCAGGGTCTTTTCGCTGAACCCCGACACGACGGTCGACGCAGACCTTTTTCGAAGCGCGGGCACCGCGTTGACGCG
>VGAB01000094.1 GCA_016870935.1 Actinomycetota bacterium
TTTGCAGACTGGTTTTTTTGCGCGTCGTCGGCCATGGTCCAACGATAGTGCGGGTGCGCCAATCAGTCGCCGTCGACGCTCGCCAAGACTCGCTTGCCGAGTGCCGCGACTTTGCGCACCGCTTTTTGTTTGTCGATCGTCAAACACTGGCGGTTGCGCACGACGAACTGGCCGTCGATCATCACGTTCACGACATCGGCGCGCGTGACCGAGGTGGCGATCGTCGTGTGCGGGTCGAAATTCGGCGTCAGCGACGGCGAGTCGGGGTCGAGCATAATCAGGTCGGCACGCTTGCCGACTTCGAGCGAGCCGATCATGTGGTCGAGTTGCAGTGCCTTGGCCCCGTTGATCGTGGCCATGCGCACCAGGTCTTGCGCGGGCAAGACCTCGGGATTCGCCGCCATAGTTTTTTGCATGTATCCGGCGAGACGGATTGCAATCCACAGGTCGATGTCGTTTCCCGAGGCCGGACCGTCGGTGCCGAGCGCGATATTTACGCCCGCTTTTTGCAGGTCGACCAACCGTGCGACCCCGCTGGCTAGTTTGAAATTCGACGCCGGGCAATGAACGACGCTGGCCGAGGCCTCGGCGATCAACTTGACGTCGTCGTCGGTGAGATGTATGCCGTGCGCCAAGACCGCCCGACCCAGAAGACCCGTGTCGTGCAAAACCTTTATTGGCGTGCGACCGCCGTGGCGATCGGCGACAAGTTTCATCTCACCGACGGTTTCGGCGGCGTGAACATGAACTCGTGCCTCGTGTTTCGCCGCCAGATCGGCGATCACGCGCAAGTGATCTTCACCGAGCAGGTAGGTGCTGTGTGGCGCGACCCAACCTGTCGAGCCCATGTTGTCCCGTGGTCGTTCCAACCACTTGGTCATCCAAGCGAGACGGTCGACCCACTTCAACGGCTCGGGACCATCCGACTCGAGCAACGTGGTGCCGGTTTGCAACCGCATGCGGCTCGACTCGGCGACTTTGAGCGCCGCGTCGGGCATGTAATACATGTCGAGGGATGTCGTGATGCCGCCGAGCAGCGATTCGAGCGCCGCAAGTTCGGTGCCACTGTGCACCGCGTCGAAATCGAGCACGCGGATTTCAGCCGGCATCAGTCGGGCAAGAAACGCCTCGAGGCTCATGTCGTCGCCCAACCCGCGAAACAGCGTCATGCCGAGGTGGGTGTGGGCGTTGATCAAACCCGGCATCACGATCGAACCGCCCGCGTCGACGATTTCTTTGGCATCGTGGTCGACGCGACCCGCACCGATTTTGCCGATCGAGCCGTCTTGTTTGACGACGATCGTGCCGTTTTCGATCACGGTCGCCGATTCGTCGACCGTCACGATTTGTGCGTTGACGATCGCGATCAGATCCGCGTTGGTGGTCGTCATGATCGGATTTGCCGTGATTCTTTGTCGATTTGTCTGAGAATCTCGGCCAATAACGGACCAACGCGGCCCGCGGCGGCTTTGCCGATCGCCAAAACTTCGTCCCCCGAAAGTTTTTCGCCCGAGATGCCGGCCGCCAAGTTGGTCGCCAACGACAACGCCAAGACTTCCATGCCCATGTGGCGGGCGGCGATCGTCTCCATCACCGTCGACATTCCGACGAGGTCGGCGCCCCACACTCGAGCGGCGCGAATCTCG
Source organism: Actinomycetota bacterium (assembly GCA_016870935.1). Taxonomy (GTDB): domain Bacteria; phylum Actinomycetota; class Acidimicrobiia; order Acidimicrobiales; family Ilumatobacteraceae; genus BACL27. Next base: position 1,647 of record VGAB01000094.1, read on the forward strand.
GCGGGCGTTTCGAAGTGTGGGCCGTGAAAACCCATGTAGACGCCCTCGTGCAAAGTCGGTTCAACCGTTTTTGCGATTTTGCGCAGGCGTGCGCTGTAGGCGTCGGTCAGATCGACGAATCGACCATGCAACGGCGCCGGAGCGTCGGCACCCGTGAGCGGTGAAAAGCCCGTCAGGTTGATGTGGTCGGTGATCAATGCGGTCGCGCCGACGCCCCAATCGGTTCGCAGACATCCCGCCGCGTTCGTCAACACGACCGTCTTGCAACCCGCGAAAGCCGCCGTGCGCACCCCATGAACCACGGCGTCGACCCCGTGTCCTTCATAAAGATGAGTGCGACCGGTCAGCAGCAGAACGCGCGAGTCGCCGACGCGCACGCTTTTCAGCGTGCCGCCGTGGCCGATCGCCGAGGGTTTGATGAAGCCCTGAATTTCCGTCACCGAAATCTCGTCCGTCGCGTCGAGCACCGTTGCGGCGTGAGCCCAGCCCGACCCGAGCACGGCCAGCACATCGTGTTGACCACCGAACTTCTTGAGAACGTCTGTGGCGGCGAGTTTGGCAACTTCGTAAGCATTCGCTGAGCCCACAACCATGGTTAAAGGCTACGGGTGCGATCAAGTTTTACGATTCGAGCGCGCCGCTTCCAGTTCATACAAAACGATCGAGCTTGTTTTTGCGACCCAGAGCCCCGCACCAATTTGTCTGAACTTCTTCTTCAGTTCACTTTGATACCAGGCGCCGTCGCGAGAATAAATCTCCAGATCGGTCACCGTGCGATCCACCGTGAGCCTCAGGTCTTGTTTGGTTGGCACCTCGAAGTACAGCAAGTTTTTCGTGGATCTCGCCAGGTTGGCGATCGCCCTTCGCGCATCTTGATCGCCGAGATATTGCAGCACGCTTTGACAGATCACCAGGTCGAACTTGGTTCTGGGTGACCACCTGCTGATATCGCGAAGCTGATGGCCGTATTTCTTGCACGCATGCTCGCTGACATCCACCGAAACGACGCGAACTTTTTTGTGCGTGCGTCGATACCAGTCCGACCAATATCCGACGCCGGCCCCGACCTCGAGCACCGATTTGACGGGCAGATCCCACCACGCGCAGAGCCCGTGCACCGCGCGGGCGAGCGACTCGATTTTCTTTCTCGAATGCATCGGAGTCGTCGAGTAGAAGCGTCTGAAAAATTCGGCGTCAAACTCTGATCTGGGCACCTGTGTTGTGTAGCAGGTATTTGAGTAGTCTTGCCAAACGAGTTCAAACAAAAGTCAGGAGAATGCAAATGTCGGTTTATGACGCGAAGATCGCTGGTCTCACCGGCGCCTCCGATCTGCTGGGTTCGTTGCGGGGCAAGGTCACGCTCGTGGTAAATGTGGCGTCAAAGTGTGGATTGACACCCCAGTACACGGCGTTGGAGGCGTTGCACCAGAAATATTCCGGCAAAGATTTCTCGGTCGTGGGCGTGCCGTGCAATCAATTCGGCGCGCAGGAGCCCGGCTCGCCGAGCGAGATCCAAACTTTTTGCTCGACAAACTATGGCGTGACATTTCCGATGTCCGAGAAAGTCGAAGTAAACGGAGCCGGCCGCCATCAGCTTTACCAAGACTTGACAAAAGCGGTCGACGCCGAGGGTCACTCGGGGGATATTCGCTGGAATTTCGAGAAGTTTCTCGTGGATCGCGCCGGAAAAGTGGTCGCTCGATTCAACCCCACGGTCGCCCCCGATGCCGCCGAGATAACTGAGGCGATTCAAGCCCAGCTCGGAAAGTAGACAAATGTCGACGCTGAAGGTCGCCGCGCTGCAAATGGCGATGTCGACCGAAGTGGCGCCCAACGTTGCAACCGCCGAGCGACTGGTGCGCGACGCCGCGAAAAAAGGCGCCCAAATTATTTTGATCCCCGAACTCTTCGAGGGTCATTATTTCTGCAAAGACCAGACCACAGACGACTTGAAGCGGGCGGTCGAAATGTCGTCGCACCCCACGGTCGCGCACTTTGCCAAAGTCGCCAAAGAACTCAAGGTGGTGCTGCCGATCAGCGTCTATGAACGGGCCAACAACGCGTTGTTCAACACGGTGGCGATCGTCGACGCCGACGGCGCAGTTTTAGGAACGTATCGAAAAAGTCATATCCCTGACGGGCCCGGTTACAACGAGAAATTTTATTTCAGTCCCGGAGACACCGGTTTCAAAGTTTGGCAGACGAGATACGCGAAAATTGGTGTCGGCATTTGTTGGGACCAGTGGTTTCCCGAGGCGGCAAGGGTCATGGCATTGCGTGGCGCCGAACTTCTGCTTTATCCCACGGCGATCGGCAGCGAGCCTTCAAACGCCGAACTCGACTCTTCGGGCCATTGGCAGCGCGCGATGCAGGGTCACGCGGCGAGCAACTTGACGCCCGTGCTCGCGGCGAACCGTGTCGGCCGCGAGGTCGGCAGAAACACCGAGATCACCTTCTACGGCTGCTCGTTTATCTGCGACGCCACGGGTGCGAAAGTCGCCGAGGCGAACCGAACCGACGAGGCGGTGCTCGTCGCCTCGTTCGATTTGGAGGCGCAAAAACTCGCGCGCAACTTTTGGGGTTTGTTTCGAGATCGCCGACCCGAGTTGTACAAACCATTG
>VGAB01000095.1 GCA_016870935.1 Actinomycetota bacterium
AAGGGCCGTGGTGATGAGCTGTGTGGCGATGCCCCTGCCGCGATGCTCAGCGAGCGTGCCAATGTTGTCAATCCACGCGTACTTGGCGCCGAGCACTTCGTCATCGTTCGGAGTTCGATGCGTGATGAGATGACCGATGATTTGATCTTCACTGGTGACCGCGAAGTACGACCAGTCGACGCGGGAACCGAACCCTGAAGTCTGGGCAGCCCACCACTCGGGAGGCGTGGGCGTGGAGCCCCAGTGATCCATGAATGCGGCATTCTTCATTAGGCGGGCTTCTTCGTTGCGGGCGAGATCCCACGGGATGATGCGGAAGCCGAGGGCGCCGGGTGTGGCCGCAGCGGGTGTGGCCGCAGCGGTGTGGCGTGCGGGGGTTGGCACGCTCAGGTCGGCACGCAAGTCGGCGAAATAGCGAACGGATTCAAGCCCGAACCGCTCGAACAAACGAATCGCCGAGGTATTCACACGGGATTCCCCGACACGCAGGTACTTCGGGAGGTCATTGCCCGACGACTGCAACAGATCCGTGCCACGCGCAAGGCCCCATTCCAACAAGCGACGGCCGATGCCAGCGCCGCGGTGGTCGGGGTGCACGGTGCCAAAGACGTAGCAACGCTCTTCGCGCACATCGGAGCGCAGATACATCATGTACACCGCGCCGACGAGTTGGTTGCCTTGCCATGCAGTCAACGTGTCGATGGTGGGGTTGATGGGCATCGACTCAAATTCTTCGCGCAGTTCTTCGCCCACCACGTGCTGGGCGCGTCCATCGACCATCGATGCGACGTTCAACAACGCTGCGAGAGCGTCGTATTCGGTGTCGCGAAGTGGGCGGTAGTCGAGGGTCATGGTGTGGCGTGAGCGTTGCGAGTGGGGCGGCGGTTTGACGCTAACTGGCGACGGTGACGACGATCTTGCCGATGTTCGCGTTGGCTTCCATGTGCTGGTGCGCCTGAACAATCTGATCAAGCGCGAACCGCTTGTCGATGACCGGCTTCAACACGCCGGCATCGAATCTGGGCAGCACTTCGGTGGCGAACGCCTGCGAGACGGCGATTTTCTCTTCGGGCGGGCGAGGGCGCAACACCGTGCCGATCAGACGCGCGCGTTTGGGCATCATCGCGCCGATATTGAACGAGGTCGAGCCGCCACCCATCAACCCCACTTGCACGATCGTGCCCTTTTGCGCCAAGACCGCCACATTGCGATTCAGGTATTCTCCACCGATCACGTCTAACACCGCGTCGATGCCCGTGCCGTTGGTCGCCTGCCGACAAACAGCGACAAAATCTTGCGCTCGATAATCGATCGCCATCTCCGCCCCAAGTGCCAGACAGGCGTCGCCTTTGCCCGCTGAGCAGGTCACCAAAACTTTCGCGCCGATCGCCCTGCAAATCTGTATCGCCGCCGTGCCCACGCCCGATGCACCAGCGTGCACGAGCGCCGTCTGCCCTGCTTTCAGGCCGGCCTGCAACACGAGCGCGTCCCACGCGGTGATGAACACCTCGGGAATCGCCGCCGCGTCGGCCAGCGGCACGTCTCGCGGTATGCGCATCGCCTGAGCATCAGGAATCGTGACGAACTCGGCGTATGCGCCGCCGCTGACGATGCCCATCACGCTGTCGCCCACCTTCCACTTTTTTGCACCCTCGCCGAGTTCTGCAACCGTGCCCGAAAATTCGAGACCCGGTATCTCGTGCGCACCCGGAAACGGATCGGGATACAAACCCATGCGCTGCATCAGGTCGGCGCGATTCACCGACGTCGCCGTGACCTTCACCAAAATCTCGCCGCGCTTCGGTCGCGGTTGTTCGAGTTCGACGACTTTGAGCACGCTCGGCTCACCATGTTTGGTGATGACGACTGCGCGCATCGTTATTTCGACATTTTTTCGATCAGGCGCCGATCGATCGCCGCCAAGAACTGCTGTGTCGTCAACCATGGTTGGTTCTTCGACACCAGCGCCGCCAAGTCTTTGGTCATCTCGCCGCCCTCGACGGTCTCGATGCAAACCTGTTCGAGTTTCTCGGCGAATTCGACTACCGCCGGGGTGCTGTCGAGACGGCCACGGTGACTCAAACCGCGCGTCCACGCAAAAATCGAGGCGATCGAGTTCGTCGAAGTCTCGAGCCCTTTTTGGTGATCTCGATAGTGGCGCGTCACGGTGCCGTGCGCCGCCTCTGACTCGAGCACCCGACCATCGGGTGTCGTCAGAACCGATGTCATCAACCCCAGCGAGCCGAAACCCTGGGCGACGATGTCCGACTGCACGTCGCCGTCGTAGTTTTTGCACGCCCACACGTATCCGCCCTCCCAGCGCATCATGCAGGCCACCATGTCGTCGATCAACCGATGTTCGTATGTCAGTTTGCGCTTCTCGAACTCGGCCTTGAACTCGGTCTCGAAAATCTCCAAGAAAATATCCTTGAACCTTCCGTCGTAGGCCTTCAAAATCGTGTTCTTGGTGCTCAAATAAACGGGATAATTTCTCTGCAACCCGTAGTTGAACGACGCCCGCGCGAAACTTCGAATCGACTCGTCGAAGTTGTACATCCCCATCACAACTCCGGGTGCCTTGAATTCGGCGACTTTCATCTCGACAGGTTTTCCGCCGTCTTGCGGCACATATGTAAGCGTCACCGCACCGGCGCCGGGAACTTTGAAGTCTGTGGCTTTGTATTGGTCGCCGTGCGCATGGCGCCCGATCACGATCGGCTTGTTCCAATGCGGCACCAATTTCGGGATGTTCTTGCAGATGATCGGCTCGCGAAACACCACGCCGTCCAGAATGTTGCGAATTGTTCCGTTGGGCGACTTCCACATTTGTTTCAGGTTGAATTCTTTGACCCGCGCCTCGTCGGGCGTGATCGTCGCGCACTTCACGCCGACACCGTGCTTCAATATCGCGTGCGCCGCATCGATGGTCACCTGATCGCTCGTCGCATCGCGGTTTTCGACGCCGAGATCGTAGTAATCGATGTTGATATCCAGGTACGGCAAAATCAAACGATCCTTGATGAACTTCCATATGATTCTCGTCATCTCGTCGCCGTCGATATCCACAACGGGATTCGCAACTTTGATTTTGCTCGCCATTCAACTCCACCAATTTCGCTATTTAGATAGATGTATCGTACATCTTTATGGATTTTGCCTGGACATCAGAGCAGATCGCGTTGCGCGAACGAGCGCGCAGTGTCGCAAATAATGCCGTCAAAAAATACGGACGATTCAACGACACCTGGATGAACGGCTACTCGCGCGAATTTTCGCGTGAACTTGCGATGAACAAATGGATCGGCATGACTTGGCCGGTCGAGTTTGGTGGCGGTGGTCGTCCGGCCATCGAGCGACTGATCGTCGGCGAAGAAATGATCAGCGCGGGCGCCCCGATCGCCGCATCTTGGTTCGCCGACCGACAAATGGGGCCGGCCTTGATCAGCTACGGCACCAAGGCCCAGCAAGAAATGTTCCTGCCCAAGATGCTCGCCGGCGAGACAACCTGGTGCATCGGCATGAGCGAGCCAAACGCCGGCAGCGACCTGGCCTCGCTGAAAACTTTTGCCAGCCGCGACGGAGACGAGTTCGTCATCAACGGGCAAAAAATCTGGACGAGTTTCGGCGAACTCGCCGATTATTGCTATCTGATCTGTCGCACCAGCAACGACGGCTCGGCGCACGAGGGCATCAGCGAAATCATCGTGCCGATGAATGCGCCGGGCATCGAGGTGCGCACGATCAAAGACATGACCACCAACAGCCACTTCTGCGAGGTCTTCTACACCGATGTTCGTGTGCCGGTGACAAACCTGGTCGGCGTACCCGGTGGCGCGTTCAAGCAGACGATGCGTCAACTCGAGCACGAGCGCGGCGGCATCGATCGCCTCGTGTCGAACCATGCGCTTTACAAAATGGCCCTCGAGCACGCCGACAAAAAAGACCCGCTCGTTCGCCAAGAAATCGCGGCGATCGAGACGGGCTATCGCATCGGGCGCATCTTGGTGATTCGCGAGGTCTTGCACCAGGCGCCGGGAGGTTTCTCGGCGGCGACGAAATGTTTCTGCACCGAACACGAGTGGCGCGTCGCGCAGTTCGTCGCCAAGGTCTTCGGTCCGCGCGCGCTCTTGTGGGACGACCTCTGTCAGGGTCTCGCCTACGCCTCCGCCTACACGATCATGGGCGGCACATCAAATGTGATGCGCAACATCCTCGCCGAACGCACCCTCGGTCTCCCCCGCGAACCCAAATAA
>VGAB01000096.1 GCA_016870935.1 Actinomycetota bacterium
ACTTTTTCCGAATTAAACGTGGGAATGACCGCCGCGACGCTCGAATTTTCTGCAGAATTCACTGCAAACAGCGTAACCAATCAATTTTCGCAGCATAATGAACGGGCATGAAAGTAATCAGACGAGTGTTGCTCGCATTGAGCGTGGCCAGCGCGGTCGCCGGAGTTTTGCGTTTCAAAGGCAAGGGTGTCGGCGCGATAAAACAGGGTGGTTGGCGAAAAATCATCGACCCGAAATAGACGTTCGATGATCGGCGTTTTCGGCGCGGGAATCGTCGGCACCAAAGTCGTCGAGACGCTCGTGGTTGATTCGCAGACCGAGATTCTGGTTCACGACTTGAACAAAACCACCGCGAACAGATTGGCGAGCCGACTCGGCGAAAAACACCGTGTCGTCTCGGTGGCCAACAAGAACGATTTGAACACCGCATCGATCGTCGTGTTGGCGGGTCCGCCTCCGCATGCGACCATCGCTCGCGAATTCATCGAAAAAAATATCTCGGTCGTGTCCGTCAGCGATGATGTTTCAGACTGCACAAACCTGCTCGCGCTCGACTCGCTGGCCAAAAATCACGGCGTCACACTCGTCGTCGGCGCCGCGTCGTCGCCGGGCATGTCCGGGCTGCTGGCCCGAAGCATGAGCAAATCGTTCGATGCTGTCGACGAGGTTCATGTCGCTCTGCACGGCACCGGAGGCCCGGCTTGTGCGCGACAGCACCATCGTGCGTTGTCGGGTCAGTCGGTCGGCTGGCACGAAGGTGAATGGATTCGTCGACCAGGGGGCAGCGGTCGCGAACTCTGCTGGTTTCCCGAACCGGTCGGGGCATATGACTGTTATCGCGGCGAGTTACCTGATCCGCTACTAATCAAAAGGGCTTTCCCCGAACTCGATCGTGTGACCGCCCGTGTGTCGGCAACGCGTCGCGACAGGGTTTTTGCGCGCATGCCGCAATTGATCCCACCGCAAGCCGAGGGTGGCATGGGCGGTCTGCGAGTCGAGGTCAGGGGATTTCGCGACGGGCAAAGATGGGTCGAAGTGATCGGCGTGGTCGAGCGCGTCGGTCAGGTCGCGGGAGCGGTCGGTGGCTGTGTCGCCAAAAATCTTCATCAAACCGACGCCAAACCCGTTGGGGCAACAGTGCTCGGAGAACAGGCGTTGCCCAACGAAAAAATTCTTCACGATGTGATCTATTCGGGGGTGCAGGCGCACGCGTTCGTGCGCGCATGAGAAATCAATTCTCATCGATTCTCAGATAAGTTATGGGGCATGTCGGCCAGCGACCCGCGCAAAAACTCGAAACGACCCGATGTGCACCTCGAGGTGGGGCGCAGATTCGCAAAACACAAGCAGCGTTATTCAAACAAGCGAAGGGCGATAGTTTCGCTTCTTGAAACCGCGGACAAACCGTTGACGATCACCGAGATTTTGCGTCGGTCCAAAAACACCAAAGGGCGGCGCGACGAAATTGCGCAAAGTTCCCTGTATCGAAACCTGTCGGTGCTTGAAGATGTCGGCGCCATCCAGCGCGTGGCGAGCACCGATGATCTGAGCCGCTACGAACTGACCGAGGACATCCTCGGGCATCACCACCACATGCTGTGTTCATCGTGCGGAGAAATGCGCGACGTGAAGATCCCGCATCACCTCGAGGCTGAACTAAACGCGACATTCAAGCGACTTGCAAAAAAATCGGGGTTCAAACTTGCCCAGCATCGACTCGACCTGATCGGTCGATGCAAAAACTGCTGAGTTACTTTTTCTTAATTTTCTCGATCTGCTCGCTGAGGCGGTCGATTTGTTCGCGCAACTCGTCGGTCGTGACGACGTTCGAGAGCGCCAACTGCACGCTGGCGATCTCGCGGGCCAAAAACTCGGCGTCGTTCTGGGTTCTGGTGGCGACATTGCGGTCGACTTGCGCCTGCTCGCGATCGCGACTTTCTTGGCGGTTGTGGGCCAACAAAATCAGCGGGGCGGCGTAGGCGGCCTGGATCGAAAACATCAGATTGAGCAGGATGAACGGATATTTGTCCCACCTGAACGAGATGAACATCACGTTGATCGCCACCCAAATCAAAACCAAGACCGACTGAATAACCAAAAACCGCGCGGTGCCCATCAGGCGTGCGACATTCTCGGCGAACTGTCCGAACGCCGAGCGGTTGTACTGCACGCCGATCTTCGGCTGGTTTCGCGGACGACCCAAATCTTCGCGGCGCTTCATGGCTTGCGTGCCGTTTCTAGTCGGCTCGGCTCTTTGTCGTCGTGACCAGCCGAGAGTTGGGCGACTACCTTGCGTCGCCAGTCGGCCGGCAACGCGTTGTCGAGCACGTCGTCGACCGTGACGGCACCCAACAATCGACCGTGCGTGTCACAGACACCCACCGACAACATGTTGTATGTCGCCAGGCGTTCGGCGACATCGCGATCGGCGAGCATCGGGTCGATCGTCGGCTCGTTTTCGAGGCATTGCTTCAACGACATGCTCGGTCGTTCACGCAGCAGGCGCTGGAAGTGGACGACGCCCATGTACGTGCCGGTCGGCGGATCATGCGGGGCGTGGGCGACGAAGACCTGTGCGGCGATCGACACCAACCGTTCTGGGTCGCGAATCTGGGCCAAAGCGTCGGCGACCGTGGCGTCGGGGCCGAGCACGATGATGTCGGGTGTCATCAACGAACCCGCCGTACCTTTCGGATAAGAAAGCAACTGTCGCATCGTTTCCGCGTCGTCGTCGTCCATCGCCGCCAACACCTTGGTGCGCTGGTCGATACCCATCTGGCCGAGCAAGTCGGCCAAATCGTCGTATTCCATCTCGTCGAAAACGCTGTTGAGTCGCTCCATGTCCAGGCCCTCGATCAGGCGCAATTGTTCGTCTTCGGGCAACTCTTCGAGCACGTCGGCGAGTCGCTCGTCGTCCATCGCGTCGGCGAGCTGCCTTCGTTGCTCGGTCGGCAACGCTCGAATGATCGTCGCCACATCGCTGGCGTGCATGTCGCGCAATCGCGCCGCCTCGGCCGCAATCGCCGTCGCGGGAGCGAACAACTCGCCAACCTCCTGCCAATCCACAAGACGATGACCCGACCGAGCGTTCAATAGACCGCGCTTCGAGAGCCGAACTTTCGAGATCTGCCAATAAGAGGTCTTGCCGGTGATGTGCACGAGCGCGACGTCGCTGACGATTTCATCGCCGTGCTTCTTGTCCAATATGTCCTTGCCCAAGAGTTGCTCGCCTGCACGCGTGCGAAACGGCGTCAGGTTGATATCCCACGATTTCAGTTGCGCGCCCGAGTTGTCGAGCGTGCTGACCCGCGAGGCGCTGATAAAAATTTTGCGACGCTGGCTCACCGCGACGAAGCCCAAAACTTTTGGCGCCTCGGTGCCGCGGCTCGGCACGACGATGATGTCGTTTATCTTGCCGATCGCCTGACCGCCGGCGTCGAGCAACGGCAGACGCATGATTCGAAATGCATAAAGAAGTTCGCCGCTCATAAAGCGAGGATACCCCTCGATATTCGCCGAGATAGAACGAATTTTTCGCTGTTAGTGTGTTTTCGCCAAAAAGGGGACGTAGCTCAGCTGGCTAGAGCACCTGCTTTGCAAGCAGGGGGTCGTGGGTTCGACTCCCATCGTCTCCACTTGATAGTTCACAACTTTTAGGTGGTCGAGTGACACAAACTCATCTGATAACCGCGCCATTTCCAGAGTTGTGGAGTTCGGTCAAATCGGCGGTCGTGATCGACGGCATCGGGTTAGACGGAAAAGTCTTCGTCGACGAACCGTCGATCGAACTGAAACTGGTCAAATCCCCCGAGATTTTGTGCGAAGTCGACGACGCCGAGTTCGCCAATTTTCAACGCGACAGCGAGGCGGTTTTTCAAGAACTGATTCGCGAACTCAATCGAGTGCACGAGACGAAACACAGCGAGAGATATTGGCGCATCGTCTGTGGCGCGTGGTTTTTGCAATTTGCCCAGGTTTGGTATCTGCGCTGGAAGGTGGCAAACAAGGTTCATGAAACTTTCGGGGCGCTGATCTGCCCAAAAATCGACGTTCAATGGCAAGAGTTGACGCCCGTGACCCACGACGAGGCCTCGCTTCTTTTTGCCACCGATATTTGGAACCACATCGCTTATGCCGAGGCATACGAATATGTTTCGCGCCTGAATCGTGTCGGATTCTCTGACTCCTCGGGCAAAGTTTCGGT
>VGAB01000097.1 GCA_016870935.1 Actinomycetota bacterium
TTCGTCGTCGCCGAGTCGAAGCGCGGCAGAACGGTCAAACAACCCGCGCCGATTGACGACGAAAGCGAACTCGTCGAAGATCTCTCCGAGACGGTGAGCACCGCGGGTCTGGCCGACACGACACAATTCGACGAACTCGCCAAAGCGTTTCCCGGCTCGCAGATTATCGATGACAAAAAATAGGCACTGATCGTGGCATCGGCCTATACACAACCGATGCAGGCCTTGATCGACGCGCTCTCGCGTTTGCCCGGTATCGGGCCCAAGTCAGCCCAGCGCATCGCTTTTCATCTGATCAAGAGCGACGAACGCGATGTCGAACAACTCTCCTCGGCGATCACAAAGGCCAAGACGATGGTCAAGTTTTGCCAGCGCTGCTTCAATTTTTCCGAGTCAGATCTCTGCCAATATTGCGGTGACGACCGTCGTGATGCGACGACTATTTGCGTAGTCGAAGAATCGCGCGACGTCGTCGCCATCGAAAAGACGCGCGAATTCTCGGGTCAATACCATGTTCTGCTCGGCACCATCAATCCGTTAGACGGCGTCGGTCCCGAGCAACTCAAGATTCGCGAACTTCTGCAGCGCATCGAGCCGCAAGGCGTCAAAGAAGTCATCTTGTGCATGAACCCGAACACCGAGGGCGATGTCACTTCGATGTATCTGGCCCGCGTGCTGCGGCCGTTGGGCGTGAAAGTTACCCGCATCGCCAGCGGTCTGCCCGTGGGTGGCGACCTCGAATATGCCGATGAACTTACTTTGGGTCGGGCGCTCGAGGGTCGACGCGAAGTAGAGGGCTGAAAATTATTCGACGCGCAGAACAAGCGCGTCGCCCTGGCCGCCGCCGCCACAAAGCGCGGCCGCACCCAACCCGCCACCACGGCGACGCAACTCGTGCAGCAAAGTGATCGCCAGACGGTTTCCGCTCATTCCGATCGGATGCCCCAACGCGATCGCCCCACCGTTGACGTTCACTATTTCATCGCTGATGCCGAGATCGCGCATCGAGGCGATGCCCACCGCGGCGAACGCCTCGTTGATCTCGAACAGGTCGACATCCGAAACTTTTTTGCCCGCCCGATCGAGTGCTTTGAGAATGCTGCGACTCGGTTGATGCAGCAACGACGCGTTGTCGGGCCCGGCGACCATGCCGTATGAAACGAATTCTCCGAGGGGTTTGACGCCGCGCTTTTCGGCGGCACGCTTCGACATCATCACGACCGCCGAACCCGCGTCGCTGATTTGGCTGGCGTTGCCCGCCGTCACCGTGCCGTTCTTGTCGAAAGCCGGTTTGAGCGAAGCCAACGACTCCATCGTCGTCGACGCACGCACGCCCTCGTCGTCGCTCACCACGACGGGTTCGCCTTTTCTCTGTGGAATCTTGACGGGCACGATTTCCTCGGCCAGCCGACCCGCGCTGATCGCGGCGGCGGCGCGCAGATTGCTCTTCATCGCCAGGTCATCTTGGTCGTCCCGGCTGATTTCGCCCGCCGAGTATCTCTCCGTGCCGAGACCCATCAGACACGCGTCGAACGCGCACCACAAGCCGTCGCGCTGAATCGCGTCGAGCATCTGCACATCGCCGAATCGAAATCCGCCGCGCGCCCCCATCGCCAAATATGGCGCATTGGTCATGCTCTCCATGCCACCGGCGACGACGATGTCGGCTTCGCCCGTGGCGATCATCTGATCGGCCAGATAAATCGCGTTCAGACCAGAGAGGCAGACCTTGTTCACATTCACGCTCGGCACGCCCATCGGAATGCCCGCTTTGGCGGCGGCCTGTCGCGACGGCACCTGACCCTGCCCGGCCATCAAAACCTGGCCCATGATCACATGCTCGACTTCGTGTGGTTCGACCCCTGCGCGCTGCAATGCGGCGGCGATCGCGAACCCGCCCAAGTCGGCGGCACTAAAAGAAGCCAATGCGCCGCTCATTTTTCCGATTGGGGTTCGGGCCCCCGAGACGATGTACGAGCCGGCCATGAATTCTCCTTAAAGGTTTGCTCAACAGTATCGGTAATCTCAATGCATGCAAAAAATCCTCGAGGCGATACTCGACCAGGCCGACTCCGAGACTTTCGCCAAACTCGAGATCCCCAAGACCTATCGTGCCGCGCACATTCTCAAGTCTGAAGAGACCATGTTCGCCGGGGTCGCCTCAAAAGACAAAGATCCGCGCAAATCAATTCATATCGGCGAGGTGCCCGTGCCCGAGTTGGCCGCCGACGAATGTTTGGTCGCCGTCATGGCGAGCAGCATCAACTTCAACACCGTCTGGAGCGCGATTTTCGAACCCATCAGCACTTTCGGTGCGCTCGCCCGTCTCGGCAAAGAGAGCGCATGGGCCAAGCGCCACGATCTCGACTATCACGTGTTGGGCAGCGACGCTTCGGGCGTCGTCTTGCGCACGGGCGCCGCCGTTCGATCATGGAAGCCGGGCGACCAGATAACCGTTCACTGCAACCATCTGGACGACCAAGATCCCTCGGCGCACAACGACTCGATGCTCGCGACCAACCAACGCATCTGGGGTTACGAGACGAACTTCGGCGGTCTGGCCGATCTCGCCGTCGTCAAGGCGAATCAACTGATGCCGAAACCCAAACACTTGTCGTGGGAAGAATCGGCGGTCAACGCGTTGTGCAACAGCACCAGTTATCGAATGCTGGTTTCGAAGAACGGCGCGGCGATGAAGCAGGGTGACGTGGTTTTGATCTGGGGTGCGACAGGCGGTATCGGCGCCTATGCCGTTCAATATGTGTTGAACGGTGGCGGAATCCCGGTCGGGGTCGTTAGTTCGCCGGAGAAAGCGAAAATTTTGCGCGAGATGGGTTGCGAGGCGATCATCGACCGCAAAACGGCGAACTACAAATTTTGGAACGACGACAACACCCAAAACGAGGCCGAGTGGCGTCGACTGGGCAAAGACATTCGTGCTCTCGTCGGTGAAGACCCCGACATCGTCTTCGAGCATCCTGGTCGGTCGACGTTCGGCGCGTCGATTTATGTCGTCAAGCGCGGCGGCACCGTCGTCAGTTGCGCGGCGACGAGCGGTTTCATGATGGAGTTCGACAACCGACATTTTTGGATGCGCCTCAAGCGGTTGATCGGTTCGCACTTCGCCAACTACCGCGAATCATTCGAGGCCAATCGTCTGATCAGCAAGGGCATGATTCACCCGGTCATGTCGCAGGTCTTTTCGCTCGAGCAAACGGGCGAAGCGGCGTATCAAGTGCATAAAAATCTGCACGAAGGCAAACTCGGTGTGCTGTGCCTCGCACCCAAAGAAGGCCTGGGCGTCACGGATCCCGAGTTGCGAGCAAAAATTGGCGAGCAAAAATTGACTATTTTCCGCCGAGCAAAATAGGGTCTGATCGTGTCGTCCGAATCACCGATGTTGCTCACCGAAATCGACCATGTGGCGATCGCCGTCAAAGATCTCGAGGCCGCGATCGACTACTACAAGCGGGCGTTCGGTGCGACCGTGACGCATCGCGAAATTGTCGACCAAGACGGCGTCGAGGAGGCGTTGTTGAAGGTCGCACAAAGCTATGTGCAGTTGTTGACGCCGACGCGCCCCGACTCGCCTGTGGCCAAGTCGCTCGAAAAACGGGGCGAGGGGTTGCATCATGTCGGCTACCGAGTCGCCGACTGCGCGGCGGCGCTCGAGTCGATGATCGCCGCGGGGGCGACACCGATCGACAAAACGCCGCGCAAAGGTTCGCGGGGGACAACCGTGGCGTTTGTTCATCCCAAGGGAAGCTTCGGCACCTTGATCGAATTGGTGCAAGAGTAAAAAATTTGGCGTCGGTGCTGGCACTGTTTTTCGGTGCGCTCGGCGGTTTGGTTCTCGCGTTTATTGCGAGTCGGTTGATCGAAAAAATCGACCTCGGGTCGACAAAACCCGACAGAGTTTTGTCGCTCGTGGGCTGCGTTGGCGGCTCGATGATCGCATTCTTGATATTGCGGCGGTTCGACACGATCGCCTTGCGGTTCGGCTACGCCGTGCTGTGTGCGGGTTTACTAATTCAGTCGATGGTCGACTTTTATACGCACCGTCTGGTGCGTCAGATCACCCATGGCACAGCG
>VGAB01000098.1 GCA_016870935.1 Actinomycetota bacterium
TCTGTCTGGGCAGCGGCCGGGCGTTCAGCAGTTTTGGGCCGGGCACTGGTGCGTATCCCGACAACGGGGTCGTGCAGATCGGGCTGCTCTGGGGCCGCGAACGATTGTCGGCGCGCGTCGAACAGCGCGTGCATCAAATGATGGCGGACGGATTCTTCGACGAGGTCAAAAAACTTCACGCGTCGTCGCGAGGTGTTTCACGCACCGCGGCGCAGGCTCTCGGATATCGCGAACTTTTCGCGCACCTCGATGGCGACACGAGTCTCGACGAGGCGGTTCATCAGACGATCGTGCACACTCGTCAGTTCGCGGTGCGCCAAGAGCGTTGGTTTCGTCGCGACCCGCGCATCAAATGGTGTTCGATTCACGAAGATCCGGTGGCTGAAATTGTGCCGATTATCGACCAGCATTTACGCTAGACAGAAATAGTCATGCAAGTCGTCGTCACCAAGCATCACGGCCTCGGAAACGACTTTTTGGTGCTCGACACCCTGCAATTCGCCGATTCAAAAATCGACCCGGCAAAAATCGACTGGCCGGCGATCGCCCGCGAGTGGTGCAACCGCGACAATGGCGTCGGCGCCGACGGGCTGTTGTTGATGACCCGACTCGATGAATTCAAGTTGCAGATGAAGCTTTACAACGCCGACGGCTCGACGGCAGAGATGAGCGGCAACGGCATTCGTTGTCTGGCCCAGGCCGCCTTCGACGCCGACAATCACGACTCGCCCGTGAGTTATATCGTCGCCACCGACAACGGCGACCGCGTCGTCGATGTTCGACCGATTTCGCCAGAGCAGGTGCTCGCCAGCGTCGACATGGGCGCAGTCACTGAAATTTCGGCCCCCGAGAATTGGGCGGCAGTCGGCACCGACCCGAATCGGCCCGTGATGCATCTTTCGGTCGGCAACCCGCACGCCGTCGTCGGCGTCGAAGATGTGCAGGTCGTCAACCTGCTCGAGATTGGTCGCAAGATTCCGCAGGTCAACCTCGAAATCGTCGAGCCGGGCCCCGAGAACCACGCGATCACGATGCGGGTGCACGAAAGAGGTGCAGGCATCACCCAGGCTTGCGGCACGGGTGCCTGCGCCAGCGCGTGGGCTGCCAGCAAGTGGGGGCTCGTGCCCGCGTCGACGCCAGAGATTCTCGTGCACCAACCGGGCGGCGATGCGAGCGTGCGACTGAATCATCCCCGAAAGGGCCATGTGACGCTGATCGGGCCGGCGAACTTTTCATCTCGGCACAGCCTCGAATTGGGTGCGCGAACGAAATCATGACCACGCCATACCAGGAGGCACTCGGCTCGACGCTCATCTCGCGCGGTGTGCGCGAGCGCATCATCCTTGTCGCCGTCACGTTGGCGCAACATTCGGATGACGAGACGCAAGAGTCGCTCGACGAGCTAGCCAGATTGATCGACACCGCGGGCGCCGACGAGGTCGGCCGCGTCACGCAGCGACGCGAAGCCCCCGACAGCACTTTTTATATCGGCAAAGGAAAAGCCGAGGAGTTGCGCGAGTTGTGTTTCGCGCTCGACGCCGACACCGTGGTTTTCGACAACGATCTTTCGCCCGCCCAGCAATTCAATCTTGAAAAACTTTTGGGACGAACCGCCCTCGATCGCACGGCGGTGATCCTCGACATCTTCGCGCAGAACGCGCACACGCTCGAGGGCAAGGCGCAGGTCGAACTCGCGTTGTTGCGTTATCGTCTGCCGCGAATTCGCAAGGGAGCAAAAGCCGGACTTTCGCAACAGGGTGGTGGCATCGGCACCCGCGGTCCGGGTGAAACAAAACTCGAAAGTGATCGGCGCCGCATCGGCGAGCGAATCAGTCGTCTTGATCGCGAACTCGACGAGTTGCAAAAAACCCGCCAAGAGCAACGCAAGGGTCGCGAGCGAAGCGGTCTGGGTTCTGTGGCGATCGTCGGTTACACGAACGCGGGCAAATCGTCGTTGTTGAATCGCCTGACGAGCGCGGGGGTTCTGGTCGAAAACAGATTGTTCGCCACGCTCGACCCGACGACGCGTCGTTTGGCGTTGCCGGGTGGCGAGCCGGTGCTGCTTTCAGACACCGTCGGTTTCGTGCGTCGCTTGCCGCACGGCTTGATCGAGGCGTTCAAGAGCACGCTCGAGGTCGCGGTGATGAGCGATTTGCTTGTTCACGTCGTCGACTCGTCGGCGGTCTACCCCGACGGTCAGATCGCCGCCGTGCGCGAAATCTTGTCTGAAATCGGTGCCGATCATGTGCCCGAACTGCTCGTGTTCAACAAGGCCGACCTCGACCCAGACCAGGCCAAGCGCCTCGTTTATGAGAACAACGGCAGCGTCGCGTTTTCGGCGCTGACGGGCGAGGGACTCGACGAACTTCTGCTCGTGATCGGCGACCGCATGCGGGCTTTGACGACGGTCTACGAATTGCTGATTCCCTATGATCGGGGCGATATCGTCGCCACGGTGCATCGAGAAGGCGAAGTGGTGTCGATAGCCAACGAAGAAAGCGCGATGCGAATTCGCGCCCGTCTGGCAGATGCCAGCGCCGGTCGTCTGAGCGAGTTCTTGGTCGTCAAATGAGCCAAGGTTTCGTGCCGCCGCCGTATCCGTATGACCGGCTCGACAAGTTCAAGTCGCTGGCCGAGAAGTTTTCGGGCGGTCTGGTCGATCTTTCGATCGGCACACCTTGCGACCCGCCGGCAGCAGCCGTAGTTCGGGCGTTGTCGTCGTCGAACAGCGAGCGGGGCTACCCGCCGAGCATCGGCTCAGAGGCGCTTCGTTCGGCGGCACAAGCGTGGATGCAAAGGAAGTTCGCCGTCTCGGTGCCGACCTCGCAGATCGCCGCCTGCATCGGCAGCAAAGAATTCGTCGCCACGACGCCGCAATACATGAAACTGCGCACGCCTGATCGCGACACGGTTCTTTTCCCCGCGGTTTCGTACCCGACATACGAGATGGGTGCGATTCTTGCCGGCTGTCGACCCGTGGCCGTGCCGATGACGGCGACGGGCGGCGTCGACACGAGCAAGATCGCCGCGGGCGACGCAGAGCGTGCGCTGATGATCTGGATCAATTCGCCCAACAACCCCACGGGTGCGCTCGAAGATCTCGCGTCCGTCGTCGCGTGGGGAAGAAAAAACAGCGTGCCCGTGTTCAGCGACGAGTGTTATGTCGAGTTCACCTGGTCGCGAAAGCCCGAGTCGGTGCTGCAACACGGCCTTGACGGTGTAGTCGCGTTGCACTCTTTGTCGAAGCGCTCGAACCTCGCGGGCGTGCGGGTCGGCTTCTACGCGGGCGACAACGAAATCTTGCAATATCTGAAAGAAGTTCGCAAGCATGTCGGCATGCTCGTGCCCGGCCCCACCCAGGCGGCCGCGGTTGTCGCGCTCAACGACGACGATCATGTTGCGGTGCAGCGTGAAACCTATCGCCGACGGCTCGATTCATTGGCGACGGTTCTGTCGACATGGTCGGGTTACGAGGTCTCGCCACCACTGGGTGGTTTTTATTTGTGGTTCGATGCGCGCGACGGTTGGGCGTTCGCCGAGCAACTCGCAGACTGCGGTGGCGCACTCGTCAGCCCCGGCGATTTTTATGGCGCGGGTGGGTCACAAAATGTTCGGGTAGCCGTGGTTCAGCCCGATGAACGTCTCGCATTGGTCGCCGACAGATTGAAGAAAAAGTAGAATTAATTATGTTTAAAAACAAAAAAATTCTGCTTTCTCTTGCCGCGCTTGGCGCGACCACGATGTTGCTCGGCAGTTGCGGTTTCAGCGTCGGTCAAAAAAACACATGGGATGTCACCCAGCCGCTCGAGACGGGCGTGACGGTAGAGGCCACGGGCGAAGTCAGCGTCGTGCCCGACGGCGTGCAATTCAATTTTTCGGTGTTTGCAGTCGAAGCGACCTCGAGTCTTGCGTCTCAACGGGCCAACTTGCTGGCCGACTTGGCGCGCGAGGCCCTCAACGAATCCGGGGTAGACAAAAAAGACATCGCCACCCAAAGCATCAGCATTTATCCCGAGTATTCATATTCACAAGATGGCAGACAGTCGTTGATCGGTTTTCGCGCCTCGCAGTCGTTCGCCGTCACGTTGCGCG
>VGAB01000099.1 GCA_016870935.1 Actinomycetota bacterium
ACCGAATGGCGGAGAGGGAGGGATTTGAACCCTCGGTCCGGTTTACCCGGACAACGCCTTAGCAGGGCGCCCCATTCGGCCACTCTGGCACCTCTCCAAAATCTTTTTGACGAATTTCTTTTCGATTCGTCACCCAAATGCCCTCTCAGTGTAACTGTCAATGATTAGACCCTCGGTTGGCGGAACGGGAGGGATTCGAACCCCCGGGCCTTTTACAGCCGTCCGCTTTCAAGGCGGATGCGTTTGTCCACTCTGCCACCGTTCCGCTGGTAGACGCTATCTCGTGATGCGACTTCTCAGTTCTGACATCCAGTCGTCTGCCTCGCGCCATCGCGCGTCGGCGTGCTCGCGTGCCGAGTGTGCTTGCTCTCCGCTCGCGGGATACGAGCCGAGAAATTTTACATCGCCCTGTTTGGCGTGCAGATCGCGCAACGCGTCGGCCATCAACTCGTCTTGAATGTGTCCGTCGGCGTACATGATGAAGCAATAATCGCCGAGTCCGCCTCGTTTCGTCGGGCGCGACAACAAAACCGACAAATTAATTCTTCGCGCGGCGAACTCCTGCAAAATGGATATCAAACTTCCGGGTTCGTCGGCCCGTTGGAACACGACTATCGCCGTCTTGTCGTGGCCAGTCGCGCGGGGCACGGTGTTTTTGCCGACCAAAACGAACCTGGTCTGGTTTCCGGGATGGTCGGCGATGTCTTCGGCGATCACCTCGAGACCGTAAACCTTGGCGGCGTTTTTCGGCGCGATCGCGGCGAATTTGTCGGTGGTATTTTTCGCGACCTGCGCGGCGGCTTCGGCCGTCGAGTTGGCGGTGAAAATTTCGAGACCCGAATAGTTTTTTCGCAAAAATGCATGGCACTGGGCCGTGGCTACGGGTATCGACACGATGCCCGTCAATTCCGCGGCCTTGACGCCTTTGCGCGCGACCAGACAGTGCTCGATGTCGAGCACGACCTCGCGTTGAATCAGCAGTTCATGGTCGAATACGAGCGCATCTTGCGTGAAGTTGACCGTTCCCTCGATCGAGTTCTCGATCGGCACGAATCCGAGATCCACCTCGCCCGATTCGACCGCGTCCAAAACGTCGGGCACGGTGCGAAACGCGACGAGTTCGTTCGACGCCAAGTCTTTCTGGCCGCGCAGGGCCTGCTCGGTGAAGGTGCCAGCAGGACCGAAATAGGCGATTCGTCTGACCGAATTTTTTGTCACAGATACAAGGCTACGGTGCGCCGAAATGGCGCAAGCGCTCATTTATTTTGGGGGTTAGCACTAACCTGACTGCATGTTTGAATACGTCGCGTTTAATCCCTACAACGCAAGCCCCGAAGCGATGGCCAATGAACTGACGAAAAAGTCGAGCGAAGGATGGGAAGTCGTCTCGATAGTGCCGACCCAAGATGGTCGTTATTGTGCGTTTTTGCGTCGACCAATGACGGGCGTCGCTACAGGGAGTTCAACAATGAATGTTTCTGCTTCGGTCGCGAACACGACAGCCGTCGCGACCACAGGCTCGGTCGCGGGTGCGACGCCGGCGGGGGTGCAACCCACGGTGCCGGCAGCGTGGTACGCCGACCCGTCGGGCAGATATGAGTTGCGGTATTGGAACGGAAAAGAGTGGACCGAGCACGTCGCGCGAGCCGGTCAACAATTCACCGACCCACCCGTCGCATAAAAAATTATGCGAGCAACCTCGCTTGGTCATGCCGGTCTCCTCGTCGAATCTGGCGAGTCTTCGATTCTCTGCGACCCGTGGTTCGTGCCGGCATTTTTCGGATCATGGTTCGTATTCCCGCGCAACGACCGATTGAGCAATGATCTGACCGCAAAAATCGAGTCGCCGACATACATATATATATCGCATATTCATGGTGATCACTTTGATGAGCGATTCTTGGCAGAACATGTCAGCCGGGATGCGAAAGTGCTGTTGCCTGACTATCCCAGTCGCGAGCTAGAACGGCGCCTGACAAAACTCGGATTCAAAAACTTTTTGCAGACCAAAAACAGCGTTGAGGTCGCGCTCGACGGTCAAACAAAGATCGCGATCCATGTCGAAACTTCGATCACTGACGGACCAGGTGGCGACTCGGCTCTCGTTGTTAGCGACGCTCAGGCACGCCTCGTCAATCAGAACGACTGTCGCACCGGTGATCTTGCGTCGCTGAAAAGTCACGGCCCCGTGGACCTGCACTGGTTGCAGTTCAGCGGTGCAATCTGGTATCCGATGGTCTATGACCAAGACGAAAACGAGAAACGAAAACTGGCACGGGCGAAAGTCGAGAGTCAATTCGCCCGCGCCATGAGATATGTCGAGACGGTCGACGCGCGGGCAGTCGTGCCCTCGGCGGGCCCACCCTGCTTTTTGGACGAGGATCTGTTTCACCTGAACATGATCGACGGCGACGAGGTCTCGATTTTCCCGGATCAAACCAAGTTCTTGTCACGACTGCGAGACATCGGCCGCAACGAGGATATTCTCGCAATTCCAGGCACGTCGATCGAGATATCGCCGAACAGAATAACCGTCACGCACCCGAAAGATGCGAATCTTGACGGTATTTTTGCCGACAAAGAAAATTATCTGCGTCAATACCAAAAAGATTGGGCGCCGTGGTTGCAAAACGAGAAAAGCAAATGGCAATCGCCCCAGACCGACATTCTGTCGACGCTGCAAGCATGGTTCGAGCCACTACTTGCCCTCGCCCCCTCGCTGCGAGCGGCGATCGGGGCGAATTGCCTGATTCGCAGTGGCGATAGCGAAGTGTTGATCGACTTCGAGTCGGGCAAAGTCGAAAAGTTCGCCGATCAAAACCACGGCTTTCGATTCGACATACCCCGCGACCTGCTCGAAAAGATCGTCGAAGAGCGGGCGGTCGACTGGTCAAACTCGTTTTTCTTGTCGTGCAGATTCACGGCCTGGCGAGCCGGCGAATTCAACGAGTTCATCTACAACTTTTTCAAGAGCCTGTCGGTCGAGCGAATGATTCGAACCGAAGCCGAGGCGGTTTCGAGGACCGGCGGCGATGTTTCAGCGAACGACGAAATCGAATTGGGCGATTATGTGATGCAAAGAAAATGCCCGCACCGCCAGGCCGACCTTTCGGTTTTCGGTGAGATTGAAGACGGGGTGTTGACATGCTCTCTGCACGGCTGGCGGTTCAATCTTGACGACGGTCGGTGCTTGAACGCCGAGAACCGCCCGTTGAAGGTACGACGAAAATAACCTCAGGTTTGGTTGACGATCGGCAACTCGAACCAGACGGTCGCACTGTATTTGACGCCCTTGGTGATCTTCGCGCTTTGGTGCGGATGAGTCACCAAACTCGGCCAAGCCAACATCTGGCCGACTTTCATGTCACGATTTGAAAACCCCTGCCTCGGAAACTCGAGCGCCGCGCCCTCGTAGTCGTCGTTGAGTTTGATGCTGGCCGAGACCTGGGCGACGTCGTGGTGCATTCTCAACTCTTCTTGCTGACCGACCTCGTATTTGATGACGAAAATATCTTGCAAGCCGTGATAGTCGATCAACGGCCAGTTCTTTTGCAACTGGGGCCACACGCGCGCGCCGAAATCGACCTCGACCGCGTTGAAAAGTTTCGGGCTGATCATCGCCAACGAGACTTCATGCCCTGGCACAGGATCGTTCAGGTCTGGTTCGAATGTGCCCGTCAATTCGGCGGCCCGAATCAGCGCCGCGCAAAAACCCGGCGTCCAACACGAGAGCGAATACATTTCGTTGGCGACACTCGAGATCGGCTGCGAAGAATCGATCGCATCTTGATATCCAAGAATTCGTTCTAGATCGGTCGTCATGATGTTCTCCGCAAAGGATTCGGCGTAAATGATTCTCGCATTTCGCAGGTTCGCGGAACGATATATCTCAAACAACGGCACTGATAGCCTTGACTCACGTGAACCCGCTCGAGGCGCCGCGCCGAATTTCGTTTGATTTGGACACTTTTTCGGGTGTCGCCCGCAAACGGTGGTGGATCGTGCCGTTGACCATGCTCATCGGCCTCGCGCTGATGTTTTGGCAAGAGTCAGACCTGCAGACCGAGCCCCGATATTTCA
>VGAB01000100.1 GCA_016870935.1 Actinomycetota bacterium
TTGCACTAGTAGCATTTCTCGATGCATTTTCAAGGGTGCGGTCGGCAGGTTTCACGGTTTCGAGCCAGATCCACTCAGCGACTCTGAGTTTGAGCTTGATTCGGAGCAGTCCCAGAACACTTGTGTAGCCAGGAATCCAACGAAAAGGTTTCTTTGCGACTTGAGAATAGGTATCAAGTTTTGAGTCATTGACTCCAAAGTAAAAAATGACCCAGTCATTTGCGGTCAAAGAGGTTTTTGCCAACTCGACTTTGTTTGCACTAACGGTCATTCCAGATACGCCCCGATTGTGAACTCGAAGTGGAACTTCAGCACGGTTCAACAGGCGCTGCAGATGCGAGCAAATCGTTTGGGGATCTATTACTTCCATGCATTGAATCGTGGAGCCACCAAAAATAAAAATATTTCCATTTGAAATCGCCGGCTGGTCTGTGGTTGCTCGCCAACCATCAATGAGAGAAAAATTCGACTCGGAGAAATTTACTTTTTGAAGGTGAAAACTGTTTGAGTGTCCGTATTGACTGCAAGCGTTGTTAATGGCCAACTTGAGAGCGTCGTTACCATCAGTCGCCTCAGCATTTTGCGGGTTCTGGTTATTTGATTGATCAAGCAGATTGAGTTTCTCTGATTTTCTCAAGATCAATTCGAGCGAGATGACAAGAGCTGAAAGTGATAGTAAACTCCATATTGCGAAGTTTTTTGTATCGACCGCTAAGAAAGTTTGCGCAAACACAGAGTTGAGAAGATTTTACTTATTCGGTGTAGGGGCAGTGGCGGCAGTTGTTGTCGCAGCAATAGCCGCGGGCGGCGTGGGTTGCCGCGGTGATCACGAACAGTGAGTTGACCGGGTCGATGTATCCGTCATGTTTATTTGCCAAGGCAGCGTCGTGGGCGGCGATAATCGCCGCGTAGTTCTTGTTGTCGGGGTCGAGCCGATTTCGGCTCGGCACATTCAGTGCACGATCGGCAAGAACAGTGAGTTTGCGCGACATTCGCAGTTGCAGAGACGAGAAAGATTATTTTTCGTGGTGCTTGTCGGCAATATCGAGAACTTCGTCGATGATCTCGAGACCTGCTTTGACATCTTCGACCGGGGTGTTGCACGGCGGAACGACGTGCATGCGGTTGAAGTGCGTGAACGGCCAGAGACCGCGCTCTTTGCACGCGGCCGCGAGTTCGAGCATCGGCTTGGCATCTGCCCCGGTGGCGTTGAACGGCACGAACGGTTTGCGCGTCTCGCGATTCTTGACGAGTTCGATCGCCCAAAACACGCCGAGGCCGCGCACATCACCGACGCTCGGGTGCTTGGCCTTGAGTTTTTCGAGAGCAGGACCGATCACGTCTTTGCCCAACATCCGCGCGTGCTCGACGATCTTTTCTTCTTTGAAGATGTTGATCGACGCGACCGCCGCACCGCAGGCCAACGGATGACCGCTGTAGGTGAGGCCACCCGGGAACATTCGCTCCTTGAAAGTGTCGGCAATTTTTTGGCTGATCACGACGCCGCCGAGCGGCACATAACCGGAGTTGACGCCCTTGGCAAAGCAGATCAGGTCGGGAGTGACATTCCAGTGGTTGACGGCGAACCACTCGCCACATCGACCGAAACCCGCCATGACCTCGTCGCACATCATCACGATGCCGTGTTTGGTGCACAAGTCGCGAACACCCTGCAGGTAGCCGGGTGGCGGAACCAGAATTCCGTTCGTGCCGACCACCGTTTCGAGGGCGATCATCGCGACCGTGTGCGGACCTTCGACCATCAGAACGCTCTCGAGGTGTTCGAGGGCGCGCTGGCATTCTTGAGATTCGTTAGCCGAGTGAAACGCCGACCGATACGGGTATGGCCCCCAAAACTTGACGGCACCCGAGGCGCCGGTTTCGTTCTGCCAACGACGCGGATCACCCGTCAGTGCGATCGCACCGGCGGTCGAACCGTGATACGAGCGATATGCGGTGAGAATTTTGTGTCGCCCCGTGTGAAGTTTTGCCATGCGCGCGGCGTATTCGGCGGCTTCGGCACCTCCGTTGGTGAAAAACACCATGTTCAAATCGCCGGGTGCGAGTTCGGTGATCAACCGGGCGGCCTCGCTGCGCGCCTCGTTGGCGAATTGCGGCGCGACGGTGCAGAGTTTCGCGGCTTGCTCTTGGATCGCGGCGATCAGTTTGGGGTGTTGATGGCCGATATTCAAGTTGACGAGCTGGCTTGAGAAATCGAGATACTTTTTGCCGTTCGAGTCCCAAAAATACGAGCCCTGACCCCCGACCAGATCGACCGGGTCGAGGGTTCCCTGTGCCGACCATGAGTGAAAGACATGGGCCCGGTCGTCGAGATAGGCCTTGGATCGGGTCGCTGAAGTGGTCATTTTTACATCCTAATTCGGAGCGACAAACAAAAAGTCAATCGAACCTAAAAAAGCCACACTCCCGAAACAATTCACGGACAATCACGAAACATTGTTGGTCTAACTTGTCGCCAGTCACAGCGTCGTGCACGCATCATTCCGATGCGGATCATCAAAAACAACGACTTCAAAGAATGGGGAGAAAATGAACTCAGATATTTCCGTGTTGGGCGCTCAGGTGTCGCTGATGTGGGTGGTGATCGGCGCGGCCCTGGTGATATTCATGCAAGCCGGCTTCGCCCTGGTCGAAACGGGGTTTTGCAGGGCGAAACATGCGGCCCATGTTGTCAGCACAAACTTCGCAATCTTCGGGCTGGGTTTCGTGGCATTCTTCTTCGTCGGTTTCCCGCTGGCGTTCGGTGGTTTCAGTTACTCGGCGTTTGGTCTGGACAATCCCGTCGGCGACGCATTGATCGGCTCGGGCAACTGGGTCTTTGCCTGGGGCGGAGGTTGGGCATTGTCGGGCCCCAACATCACGCCGGCGTTGCTGGGTTTCTTTTTGTACATGGTGGCATTCATGGATACGACGGCGACAATTCCGACCGGCTCGATGGCCGAGCGCTGGCGATGGAACAGTTTCGTGTTGTGGGGATTATTTTGCGGCGCTGTTTATTATCCCGTGATCGCCGCCTGGACATGGGGCGGAGGCTGGTTGTCGAAAACTTGGGCGACGATGTCGCTCGGTGCCGGTTACGTCGACTTCGCCGGTTCGGGGGTCGTGCACATGACCGGCGGTGTCGCGGCGCTCGCGGGCGCGATGGTGCTTGGTCCGCGGATCGGAAAATACTCGAGCGACGGAAAGTCGCTGCCGATGCCGGGCCACCATTTGCCGATGGCGATGCTCGGCTGCTTCATTCTTTTGTTCGGCTGGTTCGGTTTCAACGCCGCGTCGACGCTTTCGGCGACCGATGTGCAGTTTGCGACCGTTGCAACGAACACGGCGATTTCGGGCGCGTTCGGGTCGGTCGTGGCGATGCTTTGGATCATGCGACGCTCAGGAAAGCCGAATCCCGGGATGATGCTCAACGGAATGCTGGCCGGCCTGGTCGCGATCACCGCGCCCTGCGCGTTCGTCGCACCGTGGGCGGCCGCCATCATCGGTTCGATTGCCGCAGTACTGGTGATCGAGTCGACATATTTCTTTGAAGAGCGCATGCGCATCGATGATCCGTGCGGCGCGATCAGCGTGCACGGTGTCTGCGGCATGTTCGGGCTGTTGGCCGTGGGCATTTTTTCGAACGGCTCATATGGCGGCGGATGGAACGGGTCAGATTCGGCCGGCGTGTCGGGTCTGATCGACGGCAACTTCGGTCAGTTCGGCGCCCAGTTGCTCGGGGCGGCCACGATCTTGATCGTCAACTTCACACTGGCTTACGGGTTTTTCAAAATCCAGAACCGTTTTACCGCTGGCGGAATTCGCTCGTCGGCGGCGGACGAAATCGCCGGTCTCGACAGCGAGATGGGTGTTTCGGCCTACACCGAGTTCGAACTCGTGCGCCACAACGGCTCGTAACCCGCTTCGAGTCGGGTCAGACGCAGGTGTTGCGAATCGTGCCGAGATTTTGCACGGTCGTTTCGACGATGTCGCCGCGGCGCAAGAAACGGGGAGGAGTCCTTCCGGCCCCTACGCCCGACGGGGTGCCGGTGTAG
>VGAB01000101.1 GCA_016870935.1 Actinomycetota bacterium
TTAGTCGGCGATCCAGTTGCCGTGAAAGCCGTTGGGCACGCGCGCGGGCAACGAAACGACCGCGACGGGCTCGCCGCAAAAATCTTGGGCGTCAAGCACGACCAGATCTGAAAGATCGGTCTCGGTGTTGTGACGCAACGCCATGACGAAACCGTCGTCTTCGGCTTTCGCGTTCTCTCGCGCGACGAAGACCGGCTCGCCGTAACCGAAATTCTTTCCGTCGTGACGCACCTCGGTTGCATGTTTGCCAAGATCTTGTTTGATCAGGTTCGATTGTTTGAACACATCCTCGATGCCGGCGAGATAGCCGAACCGGTGTTTTTGACCGATCAACGCTTCGTTCATCCGCGGAAACTCTTGCGGGCGGTCGTCTAGTCGCTGTTCGGTGGCTTTGCCCGTTTGCGGATTCAAAATCCACCGATCAAAAGTCGGCGGCCCCTCGTTGGGGCCGAGTTGATCGATGTCGAACATCTTTTCGTGGCGTGCCGCGTCCAAAACGACGGTGCCATCGGGCGCGTCGTATGCGTTGAGCGGGTGAAAGATGTAGCAACTGTTGATTTCGACCCACTTGATGTCGGCGGCCTCGCCTTCTCGCGGCAACAGACCGATGCGCGGCGTGTAATTTTTGTCCCATATGTAAGGGAACGAACCGCCCGACATCGCCGTCTTCATGTCGAACAAACACGGCAGGTCGAATACCAGCACATACTTGTCGGTGATCGCGCAGTCGTGCAGCATCGGGCCACCCGGCAACGCGATGTCGACCGTGCGCCGCACTTTGCCGTCGACGCCAACCACGAGATATTGCACTTGGTTGCCCCAACCCCACCAATAGGTCATCACATGCAGTTCGCCGGTGCGCGGGTCGCGCTTCGGGTGCGCCGAAAACGCCTGTGGCAGCGTGCCGCCGAGATTCGACACACGAACCGTTTCAAGTTCGTAGTTCATTTCGATCGGCGGCGACCCGCCCTCGACCAACGCCCATGTCGCGCCGGCATGACCGATCACATTCGTGTTCGACGCGAACTGCTGATGCTTGTCAGGCCAATCAGTAGGCGGCGCCTGCTCGCCCAAACTTTTTGCGACATTGCGATCACGCACCCAGCGGTTGCGATACCACTCGGCTCGACCGCCTTTGATTCGAACTCCGTGCACCATTCCCGATCCCAAAAACCAGTGGTACTTTTCAGGATCAACCTCGCCGATCGGATTCGGGCCGTTGCGCAAATACCTACCGCTCAATTCGGCGGGCAACTCGCCGACGACCTTCAGGTCGAACGCGGTGGTCTCGACATCCACCGGCGCCAAATTGCCCGACAAATACGGATTGCTCGACTTGCGCAACTCGGAGGTGTTGCTCATACGCAGAACCTAGCGCTTGGGGCGTAGCGTGTTCAAGCGTGTGGGGCACAGCCGATATGGTCTCGAAACTCGAGCATGTCCTTGTGCGCACGCCGACCGTGGTCGGCAATTTTGTCGCCGATGCCCAGTGGCGCGAACCTGATCGCACCGCCCTCGTGCGTGAGCACGAACAATTCGTGCTGTTGCTCGAGAAACTCGGTTGCACAGTGCACATCGCCGGCGCCGTCGACGGCTTGGTCGACGCGGTGTACATGCACGACCCGATGATCATGACGCCCCACGGCGCGATTCTTTTGCAGATGGGCAAGCGTGTTCGTCGACCAGAACCGGCGCAGATTCGCCGAGATCTCGAACGACTCGGCGTGCCAATTTTGGGCGAACTCACGGGCTCGGCGATCGCCGACGGTGGCGACAAAGTCTGGCTCGATGCAAAAACACTGCTGATCGGCCACGGCTATCGCACGAACAGCGAGGGCATCGAACAGATCAAGAATCTGCTCGCACCGTTCGGAGTCGATGTGTTCTCGTTCGATCTGCCCCACTTTCAAGGCCCCGACGCGGTTCTGCACCTGATGTCGGTCTTGTCGCCGATCAGCCTGTCGCGAGCGGTGGTTTATGAGCCGCTCGCACCGGTTCGCCTGCTCGAGTTCCTCAAGTCGCGCAAAATAAGTTGGCTGACTGTCAACGACGAAGAGGTTCACACCCAGGGTGCGAATATTTTGACCGTCGCGCCAGATGTCGTCGTGCTCGCCGCGGGCAACCCTGAAATCGAAGGCAAACTGCGCGAGTCGGGCGTCAGCGTAAACATTTTCGACGGCGCCAATGTCGCGGTCAAAGGTGACGGCGGGCCGACATGTTTGACCGCACCGCTGCTACGCCGATAATCATCGGCTTTTGGGCCGCTTGCGGTCTGCGGGTGGCTCGACACTCACGCGCCAGTGGCGCGAACTATTCGCGCAGATGCGCTGTTTCGTTCAGTGCCAAGATTGACCGCAACCCGTTGCGCGCCGCGACGACACGATGAATCGACGTGTATTGCGGATAAAAAAAGCCCCGCTCGGTCGTGATCCCCAGAATGTGCGCCAAATACTGGTTGATCACGCCGCCATGACACGAGACGACGATTCGTTGCGAAGCGTGGCGGCCGATCAGCTCTTCGATGCTCGACACGACGCGGTGGCGAAAACTGTCGAGGGTGTCGGAGTCTGACTCCCAGTCGCCCGCCAAAAGTTTCTGCCATCGATCGTCGTTGGCCTTGCGCAACTCTTCGATCGGAATATATTCGTTCGACAACCGGTCGTATTCGGCAACGTTATCGACAATCGAGATCGGCAGACCGGTCGCCTGCGCCAGCGGCTGTGCCGTCTGCACCGCGCGTTTCATCGGGCTCGAATAGATCGCGGCGATCCCCTCGCCCTTGAGGTAACTCGCCAACCGCCTCGACTGGTCGTTGCCCTCGGGCGACAAATCCGGGTCAGCAGGACCTTCGACAACTTCTCGGCGCAGCGGCAAACCGTGCCGAACAAGTATCAACTCCATTTGTCAGATCAATTTAGCAAGGTCCAATTCGTGAAATGCCCGCTCGAAGCGAGAGTTCATCGTCTCCACGAGCGCGCGCGATCGCGGTTCGTTCAGATCCATGCCGCGACTCGCGACCACTGGGTAAACCAGGCAGAACAACGCGGTGCCTCGATACTGCAACCACAGCCGATCGCGGTCAAGGTCGGTGACGCCGTGCTTTCGCAGACCCTCGAGCCATCGCTCGAAAAGTTCTCCCTCGTATTTGCTCGCATCCTCGGGCTTCAGGCTCTGCGTCACGAAGTATGCGAGGTCGTACGCACCCGAGCCGGTGCCGATCAACTGAAAGTCGTACAACACGAACTCGTTGTTCTTCGTGAACATCATGTTGTCGGCCCGAAAATCGCCGTGTGCCAGCGTCGTGACGCCGTCCATCAACGACGTCATCAGGTTTCCGATTTGCGGCGCGAACTTTTCGCCGACTTTCAAGATCGAGTCCGAGAGGTTCAATTCGCGTTTGACCTTCTCCCAACCCTCGGCGAACACCACCGGCAGCACCGCCGGATAAATCGGGTCACTGAACGGAATCGTCGTGCCGTCGGCGGCCAGCGCATCGGCTCGACCCCACCACTTGGCGTGAATTTTCGCCAACGCATCAACCGCCAGGCGCGCATCGTCGATCGTGATGCCGATCGTCTGGTCGATGATTCGGTGGCCCGCCAGATCTTCGAGCACCATCGCGAACTGGCTCGTCTCCTCGTTCACCGCGCCGAAATAAGAACGCGGCGTCAACACGGGGCACTCTTTGGCCAACGATTTGAAGAAACGAACCTCGCGAATGTACATCCGCAAAATTGTCGAAGTGAACACGGCCGCCTCGTCGAGTGCGGGCAGTTTTACGATCACGCTCGCGGGACAGTCGTCGCCGGTGAGCTTCGCCCGGTAAACAGCGCTGGCCACGCCGACACCCACGCCGATGATGCCGATGTCGGCAGTTTTGATCTTCAGTCCCGTGGCTTCGGCAAGCCACCGCGCATCGACATCTTTGATCGACCCAGGTATTGCAACACTCATTTCGACCCCCATCGAATCAAGTTCACCCAAACTTAACCCGA
>VGAB01000102.1 GCA_016870935.1 Actinomycetota bacterium
CGATGAACCAGATGATTGCGGCGATTGCGGCGAGCACGGGCACGATGCGCTTCAAAATTGGCAGAGCCAACGACAAACCCGTCGAGCCAAGCAAGTTGAGCGGGGCGCTCGCTGGGGTTGCACCGACGCTGCTGCCCGAGTTCGCCCCAGTGCCCGCACCCGCACTAGCACCAGCGCCCGCCCCCGCGCTCTCCCCCGCACCATCAGCCAATACGGTCGACTCGAGATTGACGACGAACTGCTTCAACAACTTGTCGCTGACATCAGCCAACGCGCCCCGACCAAATTGGGCGATCTTTCCCGTGATCGTCAAATCGGTGTTCACCGTGCAACGAGTCGTCGAAGCATCGACCGCCTCGAGTTGGGCGGTGATGATCGCCGACGCATTGCCCTTGCCGGTTGCGTCGCGTCCCTCGCCTTTCAACACGGCACGGTAAGCCGAATCGTTTCGCTCTTGAAAAATCGCTTGGCCGCCAAACTTCGCCACGATCGGCCCAACTTTGACCGTCACATGTCCCTTATATATATCGCCTTCAATGCTGGTCAGCGTCGCACCCGGCAAACAGGGGGCGATGCGCGCCAGATCGGTGAGGGTTGTCCAGGCGACGCCGATCGGTGCCTTGACTTCGAATGAGTTGTTGATTTCCATGCCCGCCCTCGTCATCGATACTAGTTACGCATCTAGGCTTGCGCTGTGGCCACCACCGTGATTCGCGATGCGGCGCTCGTCGACGGCACGGGTGCGGCGCAACGGCCCGCCGACATCGTGGTGAAAGATGGGCGCATCGCCGAGATCACTCCGGCGCTCAAGGCATCCACTGCGCATGCGAACCATGTGATCGACGCCGAGGCGATGCTGGTCGCGCCGGGTTGGGTCGATGTGCACACGCATTACGACGCCCAGGCAACTTGGGATCCATGGCTCACGCCGAGCAGTTGGCACGGCGTCACGACCGCGGTGATGGGAAATTGCGGCGTCGGTTTCGCACCCGCGTTGCCCGATCGCCACGAATGGTTGATCGAATTGATGGAGGGCGTCGAAGATATTCCGGGTGCCGCGATGACCGAAGGCATCAAATGGGAGTGGGAGTCTTTTCCCGAATATCTGGATGCGCTCGAACGCAAGCCCAGGGTTTTGGATCTCGGTGCGCAAATCGGCCACGGCGCATTGCGCGCGTTCGTCATGGGCGACCGCGGCGCGAACAACGAAGATGCCACGGCCGACGACATCGAAAAAATGGCGGCGCTCACCGAACAGGCCCTGCTCGCGGGTGCACTCGGGTTTTCTACCTCTCGAACCTCGTTGCACAAGAGCAAGAACGGCGAGTTCGTGCCGGGCACGAGCGCCAAACCCGACGAGTTGTACGGCATCGCCGACTCGATTCGACGCGCGGGCCACGGCATATTTCAAATGGCCGCCGAACATTGGCGGGTGCCGGGCGAAGAATGGCAGTGGATGCGCGAACTGACGCGGCGCACGGGCGTAAAAATGAGCATCAACCTCAACCAACCCGCCGACGACCCAGAACTTTGGCGCGAGACACTCGACCTGATCGAACAATCGGCGCGAGTCGGCGAAAAGATCGAGGCGCAGGTGGCGGGTCGAAGCATCGGATTGATCATGTTTCTCGAGGGCACGATTCATCCGTTGATCATGCACAAGTCGTATCGCGAGGTTTCGCACCTGCCCATCGCCCAACGCGCCGCCGCGCTCGCCGAACCGCGACGAAGACAACAGGTTCTTGCCGAGCGACCGACGCACAAGTTCTTTCACCAGTTCGTGGGCGAAAATTTTCAGACGATGTACCCGATCACCTCCGAGACCATCGACTACGAGCCGACTTTCGAGCAGTCGGTCGCGGGCATCGCCGCGCGGACGGGCAAGAATCCTTTCGAGGTGATGCTCGATCACCTGCTCACGAACAACGGCACGGGCATGATCTATCGTCCGTTTTTGAATTACGCGTACGGCGATCTGTCGATGACGCACAAGTTGTTGCAGCATCCCAATACGCGCAACGGTTTGAGCGATGCCGGTGCGCACTGCGGCGTGATCTGCGACGGCGGTATGCCGACGTTCATGTTGACCCACTGGGTGCGCGATCGTGAACGCGGGCCGA
Organism: Actinomycetota bacterium; assembly: GCA_016870935.1. Lineage (GTDB taxonomy): Bacteria > Actinomycetota > Acidimicrobiia > Acidimicrobiales > Ilumatobacteraceae > BACL27. Next base: position 2,121 of record VGAB01000102.1, read on the forward strand.
AACTCGAACTCGAAAAAATGGTCAAGCGTCAAACCCGCGACACCGCGGAACTGCACGGGTTGCGCGATCGCGGTGCGATTCTGCCGGGCTTGCGCGCCGATATCAACGTGATCGACTTCGAGTCGCTGGGCTTCGACAATCCGAAAGTTGTTTTCGATCTCCCGGCCAACGGTCGACGACTCGTGCAAACCGCGCATGGATACCGCGCGACGCTGGTCAACGGCGTGCAGACCGTTGAAAACGACGAGTTCACCGGCGAATTACCGGGCAAACTCGTGCGCGGCCCGCAGTCTTAGTCGAGGGGCCTTGCGCCGACTGATCGTCGCTTTTTGCGCGACGCTCCTCGTGCTTGGTGCGTGTGCGTCAGACCAAGCGCCATTTGGTTCGAGTGCGCCGACATCTCTGGTGGCCTCGACGGCTGCGCCAACTTCCATGCCGGCTTCGACGGTTGCGCCGACATCCGTGCCGAGCCGAGACCAACAATTCACGATCGCCGTGAGCGGTGACATTTTGCCGCACAGTCGACTTTGGCGTGGCGCTGCCGAGAACGCGGCAAACACCGGCTACGACTTTCGACCGATGTTCGAACTTGTCAAGCCGACTATCTCGAGTGTCGATCTCGCCATCTGCCACCTCGAGACGCCGATCGCCCCCGCCGACGAAAAACTCTCGACTTATCCATTTTTTGGCGTTCCCGCGCAGATCACCGACGCGATCGCCGACGCGGGCTTTGATCGCTGCAGTCTGGCCAGCAACCACGCCATGGATCGCGGCGTCAAAGGTATCGATGCAACTCTTGCGGCGCTCGACCGAAACGGCGTGTCGCATGCGGGCATGGCGAGAAACCCGGAAGAGATCGAACCAAAGATCTTTCAGGTCAACGGGGTTCAAGTCGCGCATCTGTCATACACGTTCAGTTACAACGGTCTGCCCGCGGCCGGCGGCCAAGCCTGGCGATCTGCGCTTATCAACCCTGAGCGCATTATTCGCGACACCCGCAAAGCCAAAACGCTCGGCGCCCAAGTGGTGCTGGTCAGCATGCACTGGGGCAACGAACGCGAGTGGGCGCCGACTGGTTACCAACGACGCATCGCCGACGAAATCACGAGAGATGGCGATATCGATTTGATCATCGGCAGCCACGCCCATGTTTTGCAGCCAATCGAAAAAGTAAACGACACCTGGGTGATCTACGGATTAGGAAATTTTTTATCAGACATGCCGACGACACCGAAAGATCCGCCTTGGCCGGCGAGCACCCAAGACGGCGCGATCGTCACGGCGAGCGTGACGGTTTCACGGAGTGGCGAGATCGTCGTCGCCCAACCGGTTGTGGCTCCGACTTGGGTCGATAAAAACGCGGGTTGGCAGATTCGCCTCGTTCAAGCCGATCTCGAGAATCAAGACCTTCCCGTCACCACCCGCACGGCCCTCTATCAATCATTGCGCCGCACCAAAAAAGTTCTCGCCGACTTCATCGCCGATTAACCGCGAACTAACATCTTCTCGGTGAACAAGCACCGCGGGCAGTTCAGCCTTGACCCCGAGATCTCATATTTGAACCACGGGTCGTTCGGCGCGGTGCCAAAAGTCGTCGCCGCGGCCCAGCGCAAGTTTCAAGAACTCGAAGAGAGCAACCCGAACCTTTTCTTTCGAACCACACTGCCGAAGTTGCACGACGAGGCGCGCAGTTTCGTCGCCGGTTGGCTCGGTGTCGCACCCGAACT
>VGAB01000103.1 GCA_016870935.1 Actinomycetota bacterium
CCGCCGATTTCACGCAGGCGGCCCGCGCTCTCTTCGTCGGTGACGCGAATCGCCTGATAGGCGAGCGAACTGATCTCGGCCGGCGAGTTGAACTCGTGTTCGAGCCGGTGCGAGAAAACCTCGAACTGCAACGCGCCGACCGCGGCCAAAATCGGTTGTGAATCGCCGACATCGGGGTCGCGCAGCACCTGAACCACGCCTTCTTCGTCGAGTTGCGCCAGGCCGCGGCGAAACTGTTTGACGCGTGAACTCTCGGTCGGTCGGGCCGTGGCGTAAACCTCGGGGGCGAATCGCGGCACCGCAGGGTATTCGACGGGTTTCGAGACATAGAGCGTGTCGCCGATTTTCAGACCCGCGGCGTTGATCAGTCCGATCACGTCGCCGGGATATGCGTCTTGAATGATCGTGCGATCCGCGCCGAACGCCGAGGTCGCATATTTCGTGCTCAACACTTTTTTGGTGCGGGCACAGGTGACATCCATGCCGCGTTCGAAGCGACCGGTGCAGACGCGGGCGAAGGCCAACAAATCGCGGTGTCTCGGGTTCATGTTCGCCTGAATCTTGAAGACGAATGCCGAGAACTCGTTGTCGAGTGCCTGGGTTTCGCCCGCCAAGTTTTGTCGCGCCGCGGCCGACGGGGCGAGATCGATCACGGCGTCGAGCAACATTCGCACGCCGAAATTCGTCAGCGCCGAGCCGACGAACACGGGCGTCGTTTCACCCGCGAGAAAAGATTCGAGGTCGACATTCGCGCCGATTCCATCGAGCAGCGCGCAACCTTCGAGCGCGGTCTGCCATGCCGGGCCCTCTTCGGCAGCGGCCCGATCTTTGGGCACGATTTCTTCGGGTGCCGCCGAACCGCCACGAGCCGTTCGCGTAAAGCGGATGAACTCATTCGTGCGTCGGTCGATCACCCCGCGAAAGTCTCCGGGTATTCCCACCGGCCATGTGGCGGGCGTCGGTCGCAGGCCGATTTGTTGTTCGACCTCGTCGAGCAATTCGAGCGGGTCTCGCCCCGGTCGGTCGTATTTGTTGAAAAATGTCAGCACGGGCAGATTGCGCGATCGACAAACCTGAAACAGTTTCAGGGTTTGCGACTCGATGCCCTTGGCGATGTCGAGCACCATGACGACGGCATCGACGGCGGCCAAAACACGATACGTGTCTTCAGAAAAGTCTTTGTGGCCCGGCGTGTCGAGCAGGTTGAAAACATGGTCGCGATACGGAAACTGCAGCACGGTCGACGAAATCGAGATGCCGCGCTCGCGTTCGAGGGCCATCCAGTCTGATGTTGAAGATCGCGCACCGGCGCGGGCTTTGACCGCGCCCGCTTCTTGCACCGCACCCGCATAAAGCAAAAACTTCTCGGTGAGCGTCGTTTTGCCCGCGTCGGGGTGCGAAATGATGGCGAAGGTGCGACGGCGGGCAGCCTGAAATAAAACGTCGTTTTCTTTGCTCATCGCCGCACTTTCGCTTGTTGACCCGAACCGAGTTTAGTTTGCGGCGGCTCAGTATTGTTCGCAAAAACCCGCATAGAGTTTTGACGATGAAGAAATGGACTCGCAGGCTGGTGCTCGGCGTCGTGTTGTTGCTCGTCGGTGTGGTTGGGGGGCCTTGGGTCTACATCAACCTGATCAAGCAAGATGCGCCCGAGGCGTTGACACTTGAGCCGTCGACCACGACTATTGCGCCAGAATCTTCGACAACTATCGCTGTCGAGTCGACAACAACTACTGCGCCAGCGAGCACGATCGATGGCGATTGGAAAATATTTGCCGAATCGATAGTTGGCTATCGCGTCAAAGAAACCATCATCGGCCAAAAAACCGAGGGTGTCGGTCGAACGTCAGAGATCACTGGTTCGCTGACGATTGCCGACGAGCAAGTCACGGCCGCCGAATTCACGGTCGATATGACGACGCTTGTGAGCGACAGCACGCGCCGTGATCGCCAGGTGAACACGCGCATTCTCGACACAAAAACGTTTCCGACGTCGACTTTTGTGTTGACAAAGCCGATTGCACTCACGCCTGAGGCTCTGGCCGGCAGCGACTTCACTGTCGAAACAACCGGCACTCTCACACTGCGGGGTGTCACGAAAGATGTTGACCTCACGCTTGTTGCGCGATTGGTTGACGACGTGATTGAAGTGAACGGATCAATTGAGATTGTGTTCACCGATTGGTCGATACCAGACCCGAGTATTTCGGGAATCATCGTTGTCGACCGCGGCTTGCTCGAGTTTTTGCTGCGCTTCACGCGCTGAAGATTCGCCTAATCAGGCATTTTTCAGCGTCACATAAATTCCGCCGCTCGCTTCTGATGCGTCATAGCGCACCAACGGGCGGGTGGCGGGCCCGGTGACGACCGCGCCGGTTGCGGGTTCGAATTGCGAGCCGTGCCATTCGCACTGAAGAACATCCCCAACTCGTTCAACAGGGAAACTGGCATGCGTGCAGTTCACTCGCAGCGCGGTGATGCCAGAAACTGTGCGGGTCAGCACCACGCCCGTGGTGCCGCCTGCCGCTCTCGGCACATCTACGATTTTGGTTTTGCCCAGTTCGAGTTCGGCACTTTCGAGCACGCGCACCGAGACGATCTTTTCGGTGGCGTTGCCCGGTTTGCGGCGCCACACCAACTTGCCCTTCGCATTTCGACAAACAAAGGTGACGCCGTCGACCGTGCGCTCTCGGCCCTTGACCTTGCATGGTGCGCCCGCTGAAACTTGCGGCAACGCCGATGCGCGCGACCCAGTGAACAGCCACACGAACGAGGCGGCAGTGGTCGCGATAAACGCGCGACGAGAATTATTTTGGGGGTTCATTTTCTGCATCATCCTCTCAGGGTAGTTCCGCCGAGCCTACGACATGGTTAACGCAAGGTGGCGAACAAGGCGGGAAAGACTTTCGCAACTTTCGCGGTGAGATAGTCGCCGTAGGTGCCCGTCCATGCTTGAACGCTTGTGTTGTCCCAGCGGCGCGAGGCGTCGTCGGCTGGCGGCGTGCCGGCGAGCGGCAAAGGCTCGACTACGGCGTCCCATGAAGGGTCGATAAAAAACGGATAACTCATGCGCTCGCGACCGCTCACATTGCGCACGCGGTGCGGCGTCGAGCGATAGCGTCCCGCGGTCAAAAGATCGAGCATGTCGCCGATGTTGACGACAAAAATGTCTGGCTCGGCGGGCACTTCGAGCCAAGTTTCGCCGTCATCTACCGAGTTGTCGGTCGCGGCGCCCGGCATGCGAACTTGCAAACCGCCGCAATCGTCTTGCGCCAGAATCGTCAATAGTCCGTAATCGGTGTGCTCGGCGACGCCCCACTCGCTGATGCCGTCTTGCGGTTTTCGCGACGCATCGATCGGCGGATAATGGAATATGCGAAACAAACACGTCGGCTCGCGAGCGATAGTTTTCGCAAACCAGTCGGCGGGCATTTGCAGACCCATCGCCACGCCGCGCATCAACGCGACGCCGAGGTTGCGCATCGCCGCGAACCATTGATCGGCGCACGCACCCAAATCGGCCGGTCGCTGCGGGTAGAGGTTGGCGCCGTGCAACGGTGTTCGAGCCACCACCCGCGGGTCTGTGGCCGACAACTGCTCACCTATATATAGGCCTTCTTTGCGGTCGGGCACCCCCGAGGTGAGTTCGCCGCCCACGCCGAACCAACCTCGCCACGCCGAACCCGCGAGTGGCATCGCGCACTTCGC
>VGAB01000104.1 GCA_016870935.1 Actinomycetota bacterium
GGCACCATGATCGAAGCGCAAGTGGCCACACCTTTGTGCAGCGCGTCGTAGATGCCGATGTTCGCGGCGTGAAACGCGCCGAGATCGTCGCAACTCAGAATCACAAGCCGGGCATCGGCTTTGTGACCCAATTTTTCGACGAGCGACTTTTCAGAAACCGGCACGAGTTCACGCTATCTTTCGCACGACGACCAAAGGCCCGCACGATTTTTTCGCGCACGGGCTTCGTGCTGTGCGAGCAACTGCGCATATGCCGTGTTGGGTTCGATGCTCAGCGTTCGCGCCATGCCTCTGTCGATCAGAAGTTCGTTGAAAAATCGGCCATCGACCAAAAACAGATAGACCAAAAGGCGCTGGTAGCGGTCGCGGGGCTCATTGTCGCGAGCCAACCTCACGACCGTGCCGATCTTCAGTGTCGATTTGGTGAACTGTGACGCCTCGGGGCCGAAGCATTCGACGCCTTTGGTCGGATGCACGGTTTCTGGCGTGTCGACGCCAATAAGTCGAACCGTTTCGATTTGATTCTGCACGCTCACCACCAGCGTGTCGCCGTCGACCACTTTCACGACCCGGGCCAGGCTCGCATCGTCGGCTTGGTCAGCGTCCTGATCAGTGTCCCGATCAGCGAATTGCTCAGTGGCTCGTTCATCGACGTTCGTGCACGACGCGATGAGCGTCGCGGCACAGGTCAACAACAACCAAGTTGAACCGAGTTTTCGCACGGGGCGATGTGTAGTTGAAGTCGAGTGCGTGGCGTTGGCGCGCCGTTTCGTCGCTGTAATATTCGTCCGTAGATGCAACACAACTCTGATTTCGGTTTGGGTCGGGTCGGCATCTGGTCGTTCGACTTAGACATGCAGCCGATGACCAAAGCCCAAGAGGCCGTTGTCGAACTTGAAGAACTCGGCTTTCGATGCGTCTGGGTGCCCGAGGCGGTCGGTCGAGAACCGTTCGCCTCGTGCGCGTTGCTGCTCTCGGCAACAAAAAAAATCGCGTTGGCCACGGGTATCGCCTCGATGCACGCCCGCAGCGCCACGACCATGGCGGCGGGTTGGAAGACGTTGACCGAAAAATTCGGCGATCGGTTTCTGCTCGGCATCGGGGCCAGCCACCAGCACCTCGCCGAGAAAGTTCACCAAAGCGATTACTCCAAACCTTTTTCGGCGATGGTCGAATATTTAGACGCGATGGACAAGGCGATTTTTTTCGCCGCACCACCGGCGTCGGCGCCACGACGGGTGCTTGCGGCACTCGGTCCGAAAATGTTGAAACTCTCGGCGCAACGGGGGCTGGGTGCGCATCCATATTTCGTGCCCGTCGAGCACACCCATCAGGCCCGCGAGATACTTGGCAAAGACGCGCTGCTCGCCCCTGAAATAGCAGTCGTGTTCGACACCGACGCATCGAGCGCGCGGGCCACGGCGCGCAAACACATGTTGACTTACAACAGGCTGCCGAATTACGCCAACAATTTGTTGCGGTTGGGCTACAGCCAGAACGACATCGCCGGAAGCGACAAAATGCCGAGCGACAAGATGGTCGACGCGATTGTCGCCTGGGGCCCGCTCGACACCCTCGTCGGCCGAATTCGCGCCCATCTCGACGCGGGGGCCAACCATGTCAGCGTGCAGGTGTTGTCGGGCAAAGACGGCGAACTGCCGCTCGCGCAGTGGCGCGAACTGGCCACGACGCTCAAAGATTTTCGCTGACGCCTGCTCGCGCCGATCAGCGCGCGATCAACGGAAAGCGCTCGTCGTCGAGCAAGTCACCGGGCACGAGCGCATTCGGCGCGAGTGGCGGCGAGGTTCGCCAGGGTCGCGTCGCCCACACGGCATCGGTGTCGACATATCGAAAACTCACGACCCGTCTTCGACCCTTGTAAGTCGTCGTCGCCGGCGCGCTGTGCAGCGTGCGAAAGTGAAACGCGATTATGTCGCCTGGCTCGGCCGGAAATGATTCGATGCGCGACGACGCGTCCAAATCTTCGGCGGGCGGGAGCGGCTCAAAACCGTTCGCATTTTTGACATACGACGACTGATCCACGAATTTTCGCGGAATGAAGTTCTTCTGCCACTTGTGGCTGCCCTTGATCGCCCGCAACGCGATTTCGTCGGGTATCTCGTCGAGCGGAACCCACAGACTGACGTTGTTCAGCGAGTCGATGCCGTAATACGGGTCGTCGTTGTGCCACGGCGTGACCTGATTGTTGCCCGACTCTTTGACCAGCACATGCTCATGAAAAAATCTGCCCGAACTTTTTTGCATCAAGCCGAGGGCAATTTCGGGCAAAACGCCGGTCAATGCACCTCGCTTGTATTCATCGAATCGCGACCAGTTCACGTAGTCGTCGAAGAATCTCCCTTGTTGCGAGTTGGCGGCGTATTCGTTGGCCCATTGCCCGGGCGACTTCATGTTTTCTTCGACGGCGTGGGCCAACTCGGCGATCGTTTCGCTCGACAGTTTCGCGCGCAACGCCACGACGCCGTCGCTCTGGTATGCGTTTATCTCTGCGGCGGTCAGCAGTGGCATCGGCGTCACACCCCGAGCGTGCGAAGTTGCAGTTTGCGCATGCCGGCGAGCCAGCGCTCGTGTTCGGCGGCTTTCTTGTTGACGAATTGGCCGACCTCGGGGTGCGGCAAAATCAGAAATGTTTCTTGGCGCACGGCTTCAACGACGCATTCGGCGACATACTCGGGCTCGAGCACGGCGCCCGAGGCGCGCACCACGTTGCCATTGTCGGCCGCCGTCGCCTCGTCGGAGCGGCGCAACATGTTCGTGTTCACCCCCTGCGGGCAGAGGCAACTGACCTTGAGCCCGCGGTTGCCGTAGGTGATCGAAAGCCATTCGGCGAAAGCGAGTGCGGCATGTTTGGTCAACGAATATGGTGCCGAACCGATCGCTGTGAGCAAACCCGCCGCCGATGCCGTGCTGACGAAGTAACCCGATTTCGCCGTCAGCCAGTCGTCGATCAGATATTTGACCGCCCATCGGTGCGCGTGCACATTCACATCGAAGGAAATATTCCAAGTTTCTTCGGGTGTCGAAAGGTCGGTGCCCATGGCGACTCCCGCGTTGGCAAAGAACAAATCGACGAATCCCAAGACTTTTTTTGACCGGGCGACCAGGTCGGCGTTGGCCGCTTCTGTGGATAAGTCGCAGGCGACGCCAAAGGCCGAATTGGGGCGAACGCTGTTCAGTTGCGCGACGGTCTTTTCGAGCAATTCGGCGTCGCGATCAGCCAACACGACTTTGGCGCCCTGTTTATGAAACTCGGTCGCCGCGGCTTTTCCGATGCCGTTTGCGGCGCCCGTCACAACGGCGCCTTTTGCGGTTAGTTCCACATTGTGATGTTACGCACAATGTCGGCCGGCTCTCTAACCCAACTCGATCTCGACGCACCGTGACACACGCATCATGCATGATTGAAACATTGCCGTCGTCTGGTGAGTCGACCCCACTAGCCTTCGGTCTAACAATTTCGGTCGTCACGAAAGGCGAGAGCAAATGACAGATTCACGCGAAGCAGCGGTCATCAACGAGGCACTTGGCGTCATCGACAAGGCCCTCGCCGAAATGCTGCAGCGCGAACTCGTCTCCACCGGCGAAGTCGCCGACCTGCTCCTCGATGTGCGCTCGCTCCTCACCGC
>VGAB01000105.1 GCA_016870935.1 Actinomycetota bacterium
CGAGGTGTTGCAAGAGATTCGTCGGCGGTGCGAAACGGCGGCGCGCGCGAGTTTCAATTCGGTGCTTGTGAACTTGTATCGCGATGGCAGCGCGGGCATGGGTTGGCACGCCGACAACGAGGCGGTCAACGGGCGCGAACCGACCATTGCTTCGGTGAGTTTGGGGGCGACGCGACGTTTTGATTTGCGCCACCGCCAGACCAAAGAGACGGTGAAAGTCGATCTAGAGAACGGATCGTTGCTCGTGATGTCGGGGCTCTCGCAGCACTGCTGGGTGCATCAAATCGCCAAGACGGCAAAACCCGTGGGGGCGAGAATCAATTTGACGTTTCGGCTGGTGCGCGCAGTGTGATGTCGTTGCAGGCCTCGCAAACGCTTTGCGGGATCACGCCGATCTTCATCAGAAAACTGAACATGATGCAACCGAGGCAGATCGCAAACGCCGATTCGAGTGTCGCCGCAACGATCAGCGCGGTGATGACGAATTGTGCCGCGCCAGAGTTGTCGAGCAGCACCAGCACGAGGGCGGCCGAGGCGAAGGCCAGGCCGATTGTTTGGGCGAATCGTTTCGGCGGGCCGGGCACGAATTTGTGGGCGACGTTTAGGCGCGGAGTAATCACGCGAGTCGCAAGTTGGGCCAGCGGGCTGAAAGCGGGGCCGGTGGCGACGCGCGCGGCAAAGCCGTAGGTGAGCGCGACCAGCACGAGCGTCGAGCCCGTCAGCAGATAGAGCGCGCTGATTGCGACCACGCCGGCGGCGACAAGGCGGGCCGAAGTTTCGTTGACAGGATTCGGAAATGGAAAGCGTTTTGACATGGACCCAGCCTAGCCCTAAACCCGACTATTTTAGTCAGGTATTATTTGGCGGTGGCTTTGGCGCGGGAGGCGGCGTGGATGTGGTCGACGGTCAGACCGCAACAACCGCCGATCAGTCGTGCGCCCTGGTTGATCCATTCACCGAAAAAGTTTTCGAGTCGTTCGGGCGAGATGACATCGACAAAGCGCCAATCGGGCATCTCGAAAAATCCAGAGTCTGGATACGCCGACATCGGGCCGGCGAAGTGTTTGCGAATCGCCGCGAGAGTCGGGCCGACGATTTCTGAACCGGTGTGCATCACGCCCGCCACATCGACGCCCGATTTCGGGATCAACTTCGTGATCTCGTCGATCGGCACATCTGAGTGCTGTTCGAAACTCAACAAATCGCCTTTGTCGTTGCGTCTCGCGCTGATGCCGAACCACACGGGCAGACCCGTGGCGAGCGCCGCGTTCAACGCGATCGGTGCGCGATTCGGGTGATACATCATCTCGAGCATGATGTGGTCGACCCCAGAATCTTTGAGTATCGTCGCCAACTCGCCGAAATTGTCGACCAGTTGTTCGTTTTGAGGAACAAGCGCCTCGTCGACTTTCGCCGTGCCCGCGGCAACAGGCATCATGTGCGAGAGCGAGCCGGCGACCGCGATCTTTCGACCCGCGGGCGCGAGGTCGCGGGCGCGTAACGCGGCCTCGACGGCGACCCGATTGATTTCTTCGACCTGGTCGCCGAAGCCCGCCGCCTCGAGCATCAATCGCGACGAGGCGAACGTATTCGCCGTGATCACATCGGCACCCGCTTTGATGTAGTCGAGGTGAACCTGGGTCAAGAGTTCGCTGTTGTTCAACGAGGCGGGACCGCACCACGCCGATGGATCCATTTGCGCGCCGCGACGCTGAAGTTCTGTGCCTGTCGCACCGTCGAGCACGATGATCTCGCCGGCATCGAGGCGCTTTTTGACATCTGAATAACTCATCGATCTCAAACACTAATCGGTGCGCCCCGACGCGAGGCATGCTTGACCAACCTGCAGATAACGCCATGGTTCTTCAAACTGGGTCACTTGGCGATAGAGAGTGTTCTATCGACGCCGTTATATCGGCTATGAGTTCGAAGGTTTAAGATCACCTTATGGTGATCGACGAATTGAAGGCCGCGCTCGGCGAAAAGGTGTCGGTCAACGAGACGATTCGCGAACACCACTCGAAAGACGAGAGTTTTCACACGCCGACGATGCCCGAGGCCGTGGTGTTCGCCGCGTGCACAGAAGATGTGGCGACGACACTGCGAATTTGCAATGCGAACCGGACGCCGGTCGTGGCTTGGGGCGCCGGCACATCGCTCGAGGGCAACAGTACGCCCGTCGGTGGCGCCATCACGCTCGATCTGTCGCAGATGGACAAAATTCTGCGCGTGAGTAGCGAAGATCTGGACTGCACGATTCAGCCGGGGGTGCGGCGCAAGCAACTAAACGAACATCTCTCTCGCTACGGCTTGTTTTTTCCGGTCGACCCCGGCGCCGATGCGACACTGGGTGGCATGGCGTCGACGGGCGCATCGGGCACGACGACCGTGAAATACGGGGCGATGAAACAACTCGTGATGAGCCTGACGGTCGTGACTGCGAGCGGCGAAATTATCAAGACCTCGCGGCGGGCGCGAAAGACCTCCGCGGGTTACGACCTCACCCATCTCTTCGTCGGCTCCGAGGGCACACTCGGTGTGATCACCGAACTGACGCTCAGGGTGTTTGGAATTCCCGAGGTGATCGCCGCCGCGACGATGCAATTCGACAGCGTGCGACAGGCGATCGACGGGGTCATCGAGACGATTCAACTCGGCGTGGGTGTGGCCCGAATCGAATTGGTCGATCGTGACGCGGTGGTCGCGGTGAACCGATATTCGGGCACCGATTTGCCGCACAAAGACCTGTTGTTGCTCGAGTTTCACGGCACGAAAGAATCGACCGCGCTCGATGTTGCCGCGGCCCGTGAGGTGCTTGAGCGTCACGGAGGCCAGGGTTTTTTGCAGACCACCGACGAAGCCGAGCGCCGAAAGTTGTGGCAGGCCCGCCACGACGCGGGTTTGGCCTGTCGTGCCCACCAGCCGAACGGAAGAATTTTCGCCACCGACGTGTGCGTGCCGATTTCGAAACTCGCCGATTGCATCGAGCAAACCCAGAAAGATCTCGCAGACTCGAAGATTTATGGACCGTTGGTGGGGCATGTCGGCGACGGAAACTTCCATGTGTTGTTGACGGCCGACCCTGACGACCACGAGATGATCGAGAGGCTCGAGGCGTTTCACACCCGTTTGGTGAAGAGATCGCTCAGTTTCGAGGGCACTTGCACGGGTGAACACGGCATCGGCGTCGGCAAGATTCAGTATCTGGTCGAAGAACTCGGCGTTTCGGCCGTCGAGGTGATGGCGGTGATCAAGGCGGCGCTTGATCCGAATTGCATCATGAACCCGGGAAAGGTGATCGCTCGGGTCGGCTGAGCGCCACAAACTTCTAGACTGTCGCCATGGCGAAAACAGATTTTGTGATGTACAGCACGCAATGGTGCGGATATTGCAAGCGACTCAAGGCGATGCTCAACGCCGACGGAATCATGTTCACCGAAATCGACCTGGAGCAAGACCCGGAAGCGG
>VGAB01000106.1 GCA_016870935.1 Actinomycetota bacterium
TTCGTCGATGTCGTGATTCCGTCGTGGGGCTGGCCGATGTTGCTCGTGTTGATCGCCGGCGCCTTGATCGTCGACCTGCTCGTCTTTCACCGCAAAGCCCATGTGATCGGCATTCGCGAGGCGGCGATCGAGAGCGCGATCTGGATCGGCATGGGCCTCGCCTTCACCGGCGTCATCGCGTGGATGTTCACCGGACAAGGTGAAGGCACTGCTTCGGCGATCGAATATCTCTCGGGTTATCTGATCGAAAAGAGCCTCTCGGTCGACAACGTGTTCGTCTGGGCGATGATTTTCGCCCATTTCAAAGTGCCGCGCGAGTTTCAGCACCGAACGTTGTTCTGGGGCATTTTCGGCGCGCTGGTCTTGCGTTTCGTGTTCATCATCGTCGGCGTCGCCGTGATCACCCGCTTTCAGTTTCTGCTGCTGGTGTTCGGCATCTTCTTGGTCTATACGGGCGTCAAAATCTTCACCTCGGGAGACAAAGAAGGCGACCCGTCCGAGATGCGGACGATGAAATTGTTCAGACGATTCGTGCCATCGGTCGACCATTATGACGGCCAAAAAATGTTCACTCGCGTGAACGGGCACCGCGTGGCGACGCCACTGTTGGCGGTACTGGTCGTGATCGAGGTTTCAGACGTTATTTTTGCCGTCGATTCGGTGCCGGCGGTTTTGGCCGTCAGCCGCGAACAGTTCATCGTCTTTGCCTCGAACGCGTTCGCCATTCTCGGTTTGCGCGCGCTTTACTTCTTGCTCGCCGACATGCGCGAGAGATTTTTCTATATGCCGCACACGATCTCGCTGTTGCTGATCTATGTCGGCGTCAAGATGTCGATCGCGATTTGGTATCACATCCCCGTGCCGATCTCGTTGGGCATCATCATCTCGGTTTTGACCGTCGGTATCGTCGCTTCGGTGGCCAAAGACAAACGGCAAAAGGGCGTCGCTAAACACTGATCAACTAGCCTTCGCTCGTGGCGATTGCTGATACCGACATTGAAAGATTGCGCGAGTCGGTGTCGATTGTCGACACGATCCAGGGCTACGTGCAGTTGCGGCGGGTGGGTCGAAATTGGGTCGGGCTGTGTCCGTTTCATGCCGAGAAGACGGGGTCGTTCAACGTGCGCGAAGAGACGCGCCGTTACAAGTGCTTCGGATGCGGGGCGTCGGGCGATATTTTCAAATTCGTTCAAGAGATCGAGCACCTTGATTTCGTCGGGGCGATAGAGCACATCGCCAACAAAGCCGGATATCAACTCACATATACGACGGGCGGGCAGAGCAAAGACCGCAAGCGATCGAAACAACTCAGCGAGATAATGGGTCAGGCCGTCGATTGGTATCACGAGCGGCTGTTGAAGTCGCCCGACGCGCGGGCGGCGCGCGACTATCTGCGTGATCGCGGGCTTTCGGGTGATGTTGCGCGCGAGTTCAAACTGGGCTGGGCCCCCGACGAATGGGATGCGCTGGCGCAGAACCTGGGCGTGTCGATCGACCTGCTGCGCGAGACGGGTCTCGGGTTCGTGAACAAACGCGGCAAGGCGCAAGATTCGTTCAGGGCGCGGGTGATGTTTCCGATATTCAAAGACAGCGGCGAGGCGGTGGCGTTTGGCGGAAGAATTTTGCCGGGCAGCACCGATCCCGCAAAATACAAAAATTCGCCCGAGACGGCGATTTACGCGAAGAGCAAAACCCTCTACGGTTTGAATTGGGCGAAAGCCGAGATCGTTGCGGCCGACGAGGTGATCGTCTGCGAGGGCTACACCGATGTGATCGGGTTTCATCGCAGCGGGGTGCGACGCGCCGTCGCGACCTGCGGCACCGCTTTGACCGAAGATCACGTGCGATTGTTGAAGCGTTTCGCGAAAAAAGTCGTGCTGGCGTTCGACGCCGACAGCGCCGGTCAGGGCGCGGCCGAGAGATTTTATGAATGGGAACAGCGTTACAAAGTCGAAGTCGGCGTGGCGCAGTTTCCGCAGGGCAAAGACCCGGGCGACCTGGCGAACTCAGACCCAGCGGCGTTGGCCGGTGCTGTCGCCAACGCCACGCCCTTTTTGGGTTTTCGCCTGAAGCGCGTGCTCGACGCCGGTTCGGTTTCGTCGCCCGAGGCGCGATCGCGCACGGCCCAGCAGGCGATGAGCGTAATCAACGAGCACCCCGATACGAACGTGCGAAAACTTTATGCAGGACAAGTCGCCACCCATGTCGGAATACCCGTGGTCGACCTGGTGAAACTCGCCGAGCGGCGCACGCGCAACCCGACGATTTCGGTGGCGAGCGCGCCGGTGAGTCGTCGCGGCGAATCGGCGGAACTCGTCGTCTTGGCGTTGATGTTTTCGCACTGGGAAGAAGTCGCCAACTGGTTGTCTGAGGCGCTGTTCGTCGACGAAGTCAATCGTCGCGCCTTTTTGGCCGCGGGTGCGGCGCTCGGCGACATCACGGTGGCGTTGGAAAACGCCGACCCCGAGGCGCGCGAGGTTTTGGAGCGCGCGGCCGTGGCCGACGTCGACGACACGCAGGTGTTGCGCGAAACATGGAATCTATTGGCTGCCGCGGTGCGGCGCGAGTTGGCACATCGGGTGAAAGTGACGGATCCCGAGCAGATTCAGATCGATCGCGCGGCGAGGTTGCTGCTCGAAAATCTTGACGTGCCAAATATGGCAGAATCATCGGCAGAGCAATTGCTCGGCTGGTTGAACAGTCGGGTCGGAGAACACGAATGACGACATCTGCAGCCAAAGAATCGGTCGGAAGCGACTCGGTTCGCCTTTATCTGAACGAGATCGGGCAAGTCGAGCTGTTGACCGCCGAGGAAGAGAAAGATCTCGGCAAAAAGATCAAATCCGGGCTTGTCGCCCAAGAAAAATTGAACAAGACGCACAGCGAACTGGGGTTCAGCGAGCGACGACGGTTGCAGCGAATCGTAAAAGAGGGCGAGAAGGCCAAAGACCACATGGTGCGGGCGAACCTGCGTCTGGTCGTGTCGGTGGCCAGAAGATACGACCGCAAAGAGTTGCAACTCGCAGACTTGATTCAAGAAGGCAACATCGGTCTGATGCATGCCGCCGACAAATACGACTTCGAAAAGGGTTTCAAGTTTTCGACCTATGCCACTTGGTGGATTCGACAGTCGATGACGCGGGCGTTGGCCGACCAAGGGCGAAACATCCGCATACCGGGCCACATGATGGAGGTCGTAAATCGGGTGCAGCGGGCCGAGCGCGACTTGACGGCCGAACTAGGTCGGTTGCCGACGCCCGAGGAGGTGGCGACACGCAGCAGTTTGAGCGTCGAAAAACTTCTCGACATCATGCAATTGGCGATACCGACCACGAGCCTCGACGCGCCGGTGGGCTACAACACCGACGACTTGACGGTCGGCGACACGATCGCCGACACCGACGACAATGACCCACTCGGGGCGACCGAGAGGGCGCAGTT
>VGAB01000107.1 GCA_016870935.1 Actinomycetota bacterium
GAACACCTCGGCGGCCTGACCACCGCCGCTGATCGCCACCGGTTCACCGTTGTCGCCGCCCGACGCGACGTCGCTTTCGATGGGTATTTGTCCGAGTAGTTCGGCGCCAATTTCGGTGGCGAGATTTTGTCCGCCACCGACGCCGAACAACGGATAACTCGTGCCGTGCTCGCAGGTGAACGCGCTCATGTTCTCGATCACCCCGGCGATGCGCAAGAAACTGCGACGCGCCATGTCGGCGGCGCGTATCGCGACTTTTTGTGCCGAGATCGCCGGCGTCGTGACGATGATCAAATCTGTTCGGGGCAGCATTCGTGCCAAACCCATCTGCACATCGCCGGTGCCGGGCGGCATGTCGATCAACAGATAATCCAGATCGCCCCAGTGCACGTCTTTCAGAAACTGTTCGACCGCCTTGGTCAGCATCAAGCCCCGCCACATCAACGCGGTGCCTTCATCTTCGACGAGCATGCCCGTGCTCACGACTTTGAGCAGACCCTTGCCGACCGCGCGTTGATTGGGGATCATCTTTGGTTTTTCGCCACCTTCGACGACTTTGGCCTCTAGCCGATCAGACATCTTCAGCATTCGCGGCACGGAGAATCCCCAAATGTCGGCATCGAGCACGCCGACGGTCAAACCTTGATTGGCCAGCGCCGCCGCGAGATTGACCGTCACCGAACTTTTGCCGACACCACCTTTGCCGCTGGCGATCGCCAACACGCGGGTGTTCAACGGCACCTGGGTCGTCGGGGCGTTCTCTTTGGCGTTCCATCGCGCCCGGGTCATCACCGCGGTGCGCTCGTCGGCGTTCATCTCGCCCCAATCAATCTTCACCTTCGTCACCCCGGGGTGGGTTGTAACCCGTGACTCGACATCACTTTTGATCTGGGCCCGCAACGGGCAACCTTTGATCGTCAACTTGATGCCGATCGTGACCAATCCCGCGTCTGAAACAGTGACACCCGTCGCCATGCCCAGGTCGACGATGTTGTCGCCCAATTCGGGATCAATGACGGCGCGCAACATATTGGTCACATCGGCCGGGGTCGGGGGCTGCACGCGACGGGCAGTCATATATATAAAACTATCTGACCACCCCGAGAACTGGGGCTGACGGTAGTCTTTAACCAATATCGGATTTGACACTGGAGAAAACCAAATGATCACACTGACAGACAAAGCGGCGGTAAAAGTAAAGCAGCTTCTCGAGTCAGAAAATGCAACCGACCTCGCGCTTCGCGTCGCCGTGCGTCCTGGTGGTTGTTCGGGTTATTCGTACGAGATGTTTTTTGACGGCGAATTTGCCACCGACGACGTGATCGAGACTTTTGGCGACGTCAAGGTCGTTGTCGACCCCGCGTCATTGCAACTTCTGCAGGGTGCCAACCTCGATTACAACGACGGTTTGCAAGACGCCGGTTTCAAGATCACCAACCCGAACGCCTCGCGCAGTTGCGGTTGCGGTCAGAGCTTCAGCTGATCAAGTCGCTGGGTTAAACACCGGCGCGCGCCAGCGCCGCTGAAATTTCTTTGGCGTCGAATACGGCGTCCAAGCGGTCGACGATTTTCGCCTCCGAATCGGCGATGAACAGCGCCGGCTCGAAAGTCATGTTCAGCGCCGTCACCGCGGGGGCCACGACCGTTGCGGTGTCGTCCGTGTAGACCTCGGCGTGCACCACCGCGATTCGATCGCCGAACTCTTTGGCGACTTGAATCAAACTTTCGAGCGCCGGCGCG
Organism: Actinomycetota bacterium; assembly: GCA_016870935.1. Taxonomy (GTDB): domain Bacteria; phylum Actinomycetota; class Acidimicrobiia; order Acidimicrobiales; family Ilumatobacteraceae; genus BACL27. Next base: position 1,741 of record VGAB01000107.1, read on the forward strand.
CAGGTGCCCGTCGAACAATGTGCCGGGGTGCCGACCAGATAAGCGACCGCCATGTTGCGGGTCAACGCCTCGGTCAGGGTCAACTGATGAAACGGGCAGGGCTCGGGCAGACGGGTGCAGACCGGTGTGACGCCGCGCGAATCGGCGAAAGTCGGGCTTTCAAAACCGGGTAAATCGTCGCCGATCTTCGGCACCAGAACCTCGGATTGTTCGAGCACGCTGAACGCCGCGCCGTCGCGCGGACCCGAATCGACGACCAACAAATAATTTCCGGGTTCGGCGATGTCGACGCGGAACGGATAGTAAGGCACGGCAAAATCGGCGCCGTGCAATTCTGCCGAAACATTCTCGATCACGACCTTGTCGATCGACAGGTCAACGATCTTTGCCGTCAAATTCGACGGAAATTTAAAACCTTCGGCCGACGAGACAAGGCCCGAACTTTTGGCCAACGAAATCGGCAAACGAACCTCTCCTGGCACGAGCACCTGCGGAAATCTCTGCACTAATTGAAGCTCGTCGGGCAATTGTTGGTTGTTCGTCGAACTCGAACCACCGCAAGCATTGAGCAGACTCACCGTCGACCCAAGTCCGAGCGCCGCAACTGATCCATGAATGAACCTGCGACGGCTGATGCGAGGCACCGAGTTATCGTATTGCCGAACTCATCATCTACGATTGCGTCATGGCAAAACCGCAAGCGCCCATCGGGCCATACACCCCGGTCGTTCGCGCGGGCGACTGGATAATCGTCTCGGGTCAACTTGGTCTCAAAGACGGCTCGATCGTCGCCGGCGGCGTGAAGGCGCAGACGGCACAGGCGATCGAAAACTTGAAGGGACAACTCAAATCGGTCGGGGCGACGATCAACGACGTAAAAAAGACGATGTGCTTTTTGACCGACATGGATACTTTCACCACGTTCAACGAGGCGTATGTCGAGGGTTTCGGCACTTCGCGTCCGGCGCGAAGCACGATCGGTGTCGCTTCGCTGCCCGCCAATGGCGCAGTCGAGATCGAGGCTTGGGCGTTCAAGCCCGAGAAATAATATGGCGGGCGCCGTGATCTTGGTTTTGGTGTTGTTGGTTTTTCCGATCGTCGTCGGGTTGTCGACCGTGGGCATCGCCGCGTTGCTTGGTCATTTTCTCTACCGCGACGCCGATGAACGACATGCGAAGAGCGAACTTCGCGATCTAAACATCTGACAACTCAAATCGCCGACCTCGCAATTTCTCGTGCGTCGCTGGTCGCGACGATGGACGACAACCGCAGGGAGATTCGCGACGGCTGGGTGGCGATCACCGACGGATTCGTGTCAGCCATTGGTCAAGGTGCGCCGCCACAGGCAAAACAGTCGGTCGACGCGAAAGACTGCCTGGTGACGCCGGGGCTCGTCAACACGCATCATCATCTGTATCAAAACTTGACTCGCGCGTTTCCGCCGATGACCAGCGCGCCGTTGTTCGGCTGGTTGCAGACTTTGTATCCGTTGTGGCGGACACTCGATGAAGAATCGGCCCATGTCTCGGCTTGGGTCGGTTTGGCCGAGTTGGCGATGTCGGGTTGCACGACTTCGACCGATCACTTGTATGTTCACCCGGCGGGGGCGGGCGATTTGTTGAG
>VGAB01000108.1 GCA_016870935.1 Actinomycetota bacterium
CCGCGAACCCTTCGGCGTTGCGTCCGTCGACGAGGGTTACATCGATGCCGAGTCGGGCGCACGGCCCGTTCAAGAACGCGAGTGTGCCCGCATAACAGTTGCGTTGCGCCACGATGTGGTCGCCGGGTCGACACAGCGCCAGGATCACCGTCGAGATCGCACCCATGCCCGACGCAAAGGCGAGGGCCGTCTGCGTGTTTTCAAGCGCGGCGATCGCGTGTTCAAAAGCCTCGACGGTCGGGTTGGCATAGCGCGAATAAAACTTCGTCTCGTGAATCGCCTTTGCCAGACGATGACTTTCGTCCAGGCTTTCACTGGACCAGGTGGTGGCGGTCGACAATGTCGGGGCGAGCGAACCAGATTTGTCGCGCCCCGAGGTGATCGCAGTCGTCGCGGGTTGCTGTTTATTCTCGGAAGGCACGTTTCAAGGCTAATCAGAGGTCCCTGCAGTTACAGCCCGAGATATCTGGAAATTAAACTTTCACGATGCGAAAAAACAAGTTTCTCTCGGCAGTTGTATGTGCAGGTTTAATTTTGGTCGGTGTTGCTGGGTCGAGCGGCTCGGTCAGCGCCGATGCCGGGGTCAGCCCGCTCACGGGCCAGCCCGGCGGCGCGGGCAAACCAGTTGTGATGGTCAAGTTCGGTAACGCAAAACCTGATCGTCCTCATTACAACCTCAACCAAGCCGATCTGATCTATGTCGAGGAAGTCGAGTGGGGCTTGACCCGAATTGCGGCGATGTACAACACCAAGTTTCCGAGTGTCGTCGGGCCAACCCGAAGTGCAAGAATCTCCGACCTCGAACTTCTCGAGCAATTCACCAGTCCTGGTTTGGCCTACAGCGGGGCAAATGATGTGTTGTTGAAAGCGATTCGCAAGTCGCAATCAATTTCGCTTTCACCCAGTGACCGCTCGTCGTTCTACTATCGCAACCTTTCAAAAAAGGCTCCTCATAATCAGTTGTTGCGCTTGGCAGCAATGATGGAAAAAGAAACAAAAGTTGCGCCGATCAAAGACATTGGTCTGACTTTTAACGCAGCCCCGGCAACTGGCGGCACCAAGACGACTTATTTTCAAGCAGCGTGGTCGTCGGCTCGCGTCTCGGGTTCGTGGACAGGCAAGTCATGGACAATCTCATTTGACGGTTCAATTCACCGCGATGCAGTCAACAAGAGTTTCTTAACACCGAAAACAATCGTGTTGCAATATGTCGAGCGTAAAGAAACTAAGTTCGGCGACAAGTTCGGCGGCAAGACGCCGTTGCTTAAGACTGTCGGTGCGGGTCGCGCGATTGTTTTGCGTAACGGTCAATCATTTGACGGCACATGGTCGCGTCCGACGAAAGAGTCTGGCACCATTTTTTCATTTGCTGGTTCACAGTTCGCTTTTGATGTCGGTCAGGTGATGATCGTGCTGGTCGACGGCGGGGCGAAGAAGAGTCCGGTGACGCTCAAATAGCCGTTCGGCTATCTGCAAGTTCGCAGATAGCGTGCAGGTGTCAATTAATTTTGGCGACGTGGCCGACTGGCTTAGGCACGGGCCTGCAAAGCCCTTTAACCGAGTTCGATTCTCGGCGTCGCCTCTGGTTGTAGGTAGCCTTACCTATGTGAAGTCGCGGTCGTTCGCATTGCTTTTAGCAGTTGGTTTAATCGGGTTCATCGCATCTCCCGTGCAGGCTGCCAACCAAGAGGGTGGTGCATGTAATAAAGCCGGTCGGGTCGTAACAGTAAACAGTCAAAGACTCGTGTGCTCAAAAGTCGCAAAAAAACTTAAATGGGTCGCTGTAGCCACACCAACTACGACAACCGTCGCCGCGACAACGACAACAACTACAACAACTACAACTACGACAACAACAACTACGACGACAACTGTCGCCGCCGACCGAACACCGCCGACGGTAACTCTGGCTCGTGCATTTGGCAGTTCTAGTTCGTCGACAATTTCATTTACCGTGACCGGTAACGAGGCAATCAATTGCTCGACACTTTCGGTTGAATCTGGCGTCGACTTCACGTTCACCAGAATTTCGAGAATCGATACGATCACTCAGACATCGACAACAGTCTGCACAATCTCCGCTCAATCAACAGCGGAACGCGGCGGCACAGTTGCACGTGCATCGATCTTGACTGCCGCATCGACATTTTCGATCACCGACACCGCGGGCAACGCCCAGACCACGTTGCTCGGCTCACCGCAGCAGACGTGGGTGCTCCGTCCATAAACAAGTCGTGAGATTTTGAAAACAGCCGTAATCACGGGCGCGGCGCAGGGCATCGGGCGTCAAACTGCGAAGTTACTTGACAGTCTCGGGTGGTCGCTGGCGCTGATCGACCTGCAATCAGTAGCGACTCAGCAATATAAAAACGCGCTCGCACTAACCGGCGATATCACCGACGAGAAGTTCGTTGCCGAAGCCGCCGCAAAGACAATGAAAAAGTTTGGTCGGGTCGACGCCCTCGTCAACAACGCCGGCATCTCGAACATTTCTTCGGCGCTCGACACGACGACTGAAAAATATCGTCAGGTGCTCGAAGTCAACCTCGTCGCACCGTTCATGCTGGGAAAAGAGTTCGGAAAGATCATGCTCGACGCCGGCTCGGGCGCGATCGTGAATGTCGCCTCGGTCGCGGGGCTGCAGGGTGTCGCCGACCGCTCGGCCTATAACGCCAGCAAGCACGGCCTTGTCGGCCTGACCAGAACTCTGGCCGTCGAGTGGGGGGCGCGAGGCGTGCGCGTAAATGCAGTGTGTCCGGGATGGGTGAAGACCGAGATGGACCACAAAGACCAGGCGGGCGGTTCGTACACCGATCAAGACATCACCGATCATGTGCCGATGGCGCGATTCGCCCGACCCGACGACATCGCCGAGGCGATCGCGTGGCTGTGCGACGACACGAAGTCGGGTTTCGTCAACGGCGTGGCGTTGCCGATCGACGGCGGTTGGACGACCGATGGTTCGTGGCAATCGCTGCGCCTGCGTCAGCGCTGAACGGCAGAATATCCGCCGAGTTAGCATTTGAAAATATGAGCGCGTCTACGGGTTGGGTCTCGCAACAAGGCGACCTTCTCGCCGAGTTGAAAACCCATGTTGAAGTCGAGACGAAACTCGCCGACTACAGGTTCGCCTCGGCTGTCGAGCAGAACGCCCTGGTCTACGACTGCGCGAAATTGACCCCGGTGATCGCCACCCGTGACGGCAGGCGAGAAGTGATGGCAGAAATCGGACGGGCGTTGTTGAACGGCCCGGGTATCTTGGCGATGCGCAACATGTTCGCCGACACGACTGTGGTCGACCGCGTGT
>VGAB01000109.1 GCA_016870935.1 Actinomycetota bacterium
GGCGAGTCGTTACACGTGGCGTCTGGTGCGCGAGCAACTGCGCCGGCCGTCCGAGTTGACCGCCAAAAAAATCTTGATCTACGGCGCTGGCGAAGGAGGCATCCAGATCGTCAACACGATGCTGCGCAACCCCAACTCGACATATTTGCCCGTGGGTTTTCTGGACGACAACGAATCGACCTGGCGTCTTCGCATTTCGGGGGTTCCCGTCTTCGGCGGACGAGATGCGATACAAAAGACGGCGCAGCGCACGGGCGCCGACACCATGTTGATCGCGATTCCGTCGGCCGACTCGCTCGTGGTCAGCGAAATCGCCCAATTGGCGCGCGACGCCAGATTGGACGTCAAGATCCTTCCCGCGGTGCAGACGCTCGACGAGCGACCGATCGACACCAGCGACATCCGCGACTTGACCGACGAAGATCTGCTCGGGCGACGCAGGGTCAAAATCAATCTGGACGAAATTTCGCAATATCTGGTGAATAGACGGGTGCTCGTCACCGGAGCCGGCGGCAGCATCGGCAGCGAACTTTGTCGGCAACTCGTGCGGTTCAACCCTGCGGAGATAATCATGCTCGACCGCGACGAGAGCGCGCTGCACGAGGTTCAACTTTCGATCTATGGTCGCGCCCTGCTCGACACTCCGCAAACCGTCTTGGCCGACCTGCGCGATGAGCAGGCGATCAACAACGTGTTTGAAACCCGAAAACCACAAGTCGTTTTTCACGCTGCGGCGCTGAAGCACCTGCCCTTGCTCGAGAGATACCCGCACGAGGCGTATCAAACCAACGTGCTCGGCACGTTGACGATGTTGAAGGCCGCGCAACGCGCGCAGGTCGAGGTGTTCGTGAATATTTCCACCGACAAGGCGGCCAATCCGATCAGCGTGCTCGGATATTCGAAACGAATCGCCGAGAGGGTGACGGCCGACTTCGCGTTCAACTCGGGTTCGGGCAAATACATCTCGGTTCGATTCGGCAACGTTCTGGGTTCGCGCGGCAGCGTGCTGACGGCGTTCCGCGATCAAATCTTGAAAGGCGGCCCCGTGACCGTCACCCACCGCGGCGTGACCCGGTATTTCATGACGATCTCCGAGGCGGTGCAACTCGTGATTCAAGCCGGTGCGATCGGTTCGACAGGTGAAATTCTGGTGCTCGACATGGGCAAACCCGTGAACATTCACGAGGTCGCCGAACAACTCGTTCGCAACAGCGGCAAGCAGATCAAAATCGAAGTGGTCGGTTTGCGAGTCGGCGAAAAAGTTCACGAAGAACTCTTCGGCACCGGAGAATCAGACGAGCGACCGCGCCACCCGCTGATTTCTCATGTGCCGGCGAAAGCGATCGACCAAACGAGCCTCGATCGGCACCCGGGTGACTCGCGCGAATTCATGATTCGACTGCTCGAAGAGCAATAGTCGAACTATTTATCAGACCCTTCGCGACTCGCTTCTGCTTCCGGCCAACGCCGACACGAGCAGCAACCACAAAAAGTGGTTGCCGACGATGAAACTTTCTTGGGTCGAAGCGGCGATCACGAACCAAACGGCGGCAAAAGACCACTGCCCCGCTGTCTGGGTGAAGACTCGCGAGAGTTGTCGGGCGCCGCTCCAGACGACTGCGGCGACGAACAATGCCCCGCCGATGATCCCCCCGCCCAGCAAAATGTCCATGATTCCGCTGTGCGACCAATTGGTACTCGTCAAGGCCCACCAGTATTCGCGTTCATGAAAGAAACTCGGCGTATTCCAGGCTGAAAACCAACCCCAGCCGAACAATGGTTTGTCCAAGAAGCCATCCCAACTGAATCTCCACAAGAGTCGTCGGCCGTTGAAGTCGAGATCGTTCTTGAAAAATCTCGAGAGCACCTCACCAAAATTGAAACTGAGCCAGGTCAAAAGGATCAGAGCCAACAAAAACCCGGGGTAAACGAGTTGCGCCAATTGGTCGGCGGAGAATTTTCGGCGTCGATTCAGCCAGCGCATCGCCGTCCAGAATGCCCAGACGAAAGCGAAGACGCCGATCGCGCCGAGCGAGGTGGAAGACTTGCTCCGCAGCAACAGCGCCGCATCCAGCAGCACCACATCGAGAAGCACGAAAACCACAAGAATCCAGTGCTTTGGTCGGCGCACGATGAAAATCCACAGCAACGAAACCGCGGCAAGCAACCCCAGGGCGGCGGGCGGTGCAAAAGAGTTGCGATTGAAGTAGATGCCGATCCAATAGTTCTCCTCGAAGTTCGTCGCGCCCGACCAGTTGTTTCGCACTGCGAACCACGAGACCAAAAGCCCCGGTTGCATCGCCACGAGAAAAAGCGTTAGTTGCTGAAGCAGGGTGAAACTCGTCGCGATGTACAGACCAGCCAGACACGTGACCGTCAGTGTGAACGACTCGACCAAGGTGTAGCTGCTGAAGGTCGACCAGAGCGTCGATATCGACATCCACCCACAGAACGCCAGCACGACACCCACCGGACCAACAAGCATGCGTCGCGGGATTCCCCGACTAAAGAGCATGACAATCGCAGGAATTTGGACGACTAAATAGGTGGCGAATTTCGTGTTGCCGATGATCGACGAATCGATCGCCCCGCTGGCTTCCCAAATTTTTAGCACCGGTCCTTGGGTCAAAAAACCGAGCAAGGCGACGACATACAAATACTCTGCCCACTTCGAAATCTGAGTTGTTCGCAAATTTGGCAGACGCACCGGATTCAAATCTACCCGAGCCCAATTCACCCGAAGAGAGCGACACTACGCCGACAATCGCTGAAGGTAGAGTGTGATCGTGTCGACTTTGAACCAAGAAGAGTACGACCTTCTAGTCGCGGAACTGTTCGCCGAGGCGCATGGTCTGCGGATGAAATACGAGGCATTCAGCCAATACACCGAGGCAAAAATCGCCGAGTATGAACTCGAGCGCAAGCCGACGGCGACGAAACTAGAGCAGTTGACGCGCGATTTGGCCGTGGTCAACGCCCAGCGCGCGCAGATCCACGCCGATCTGGTCGAGCTCACCTCGAAAATCGACAAGTTGACCGCCCAACGCGACAACGCCCGCTCACGCGTGAAAGCGCTCGAGTCGGCCAGGTCGTACAAAATCGCACGAAGACTGCGCCGAGTGTTGCCCGGCTTCTTGCGAGGCAACTGATTTAATGGCCGTTCGGCAATACCCGGTGATAATCACCGTGCGCGATCGGCTCTCGTGTCTTCGCCAACTTCTGCAATGGCTCGAAAACTCGGGGCAGAACGACATCTGGCT
>VGAB01000110.1 GCA_016870935.1 Actinomycetota bacterium
TTGAAAGTCGTGCGAAACCATTTGAAGCCTGTGTCGATCGGGTCGGCAAACGATGTGCCCCACGAAAACGGAAACTTGACCCACCCCAACAACCTGCCAGCAACGGCGACAAGCGCCAGACCAATTAGCGACATATATAACGTGTTGCGTTTAACCCTGACCCGTCGGGCCCCGGGCGTTGAAACGAGCGACATGCTGACACGGTCAAGCACGAGCGCGACTGCGACAACGGCAAGGCTGACGACCAGCCCACGACCAGGTTCAAGACGACGAACTGTCTGATTAATTTCTTGACCGAGCCCGCCTGCGCCGACCAATGTTGCGATAACGACGATGCCGAGCGCCATCATCACGGTTTGATTGATGCCCGTGATTATTGACGGCACGGCAAGCGGCAACTGAACTTTTGCCAAGATCTGACGTTTGGTTGCGCCAAACATTTGCGCCGCCTCGACCGCCGATTTCGGCACTTGTTGAATGCCGAGTGCGGTGAGTCGCACCATCGGCGGCAGGGCGTAAATCACCGTTGCTATCGCCGCTGGTGCCGGGCCGATGCCAAACAACAAAACGATCGGGATGAGATAAACGGTCGCCGGCACGGTCTGCATGCCATCCAAAATCGGGCGCAGCGCGACTTCGACGCGTGGCTTCAACGCCGCCAACACGCCAAGAGGTACGCCGATTAACACGCAGATGAAGACCGCGACCGCCATCAGCGAAATTGTGACGATACTTTGCGACCACACCCCCACTACTCCTGGATAAATGACAGCGAAGGCGGTGAATGTTGCCAAACCCCAACGTCGGGTGCGCGCGACAAGTGCGAACACGATGATTGCGGGCACGAACCACGGCAGCCAAGTGAAAACTGATTCAACGAACTCGATACCGAATTCAACGACTGAAATGAAAGGGTTCAAAATGAATTCGAACATCCAGTGATCGCTGCGATTTTTGCGAACCCATGACTGAAGGTTTGTGATCGGTTCGGCAAGGCCGATGTTCAGCGAATCAGGAAACCCACGTGTGCCCAAAGCCTGAGCGATAATTATCAAGACGAGCAGGCCGCTGATTCGGCGTTTCATTTTTGTTCGGCTTGCAGAATGTTTGCGACACTTGCGCGATTGACTATTCCGATTGCCTGATTATTGGTGTCAAGCACGGTGATTGGCTCATCATGCTCAAGCAACATCGGAATGATCGTCTCAATTTTCGCCGACGCCCCAACCGTGCGACTTTTCGCGGTTGCCTGGCCAGCAACGGTCACCGACCTGACACTCAGCACTTTTGCTCGTGGAACGTCGTTGACGAATTCGCGCACATATGGTGTTGCTGGTGCTGAGACGATCTCTTCGGGCGTGCCGATTTGATCGAACGAACCGTCTTTCATGATCGCTATGCGATCGCCAAGTCGAAGTGCTTCGGCGAAATCATGCGTGATGAAGACGATCGTGCGCTGCATTGTTTTTTGCAATCTGATCAACTCGTCTTGCATTTCTTTGCGAATCAAAGGGTCGAGTGCCGAAAATGGCTCGTCAAACAGCAAAATTTGTGGATCAACTGCGAGCGCGCGTGCTAGGCCAACGCGCTGTTGCATGCCGCCTGACAACTGTTGCGGATAGTGATCGCCCCAACCATCTAAACCAACCGTGTGCAAAATTTCAGTTGCACGGGCAAGACGAGTCGACCTGTCGATTTTTTGCACTTCAAGACCATAAGCAATGTTGTCGATCACTTTGCGATGCGGGAACAAACCAAAGTGTTGAAAAACCATTGATATTCGCCCGCGGCGCAATTGACGAAGTTGATCTTCATCCATCGCCAAAAGATCGTCGCCACCGAGCGAGATTTCACCCTGCGTCGGCTCGATCAAGCGCGACAAACAGCGAATCAAAGTCGATTTACCCGAGCCCGATAAACCCATCACCACGAACGTCTCGCCTTGTGCCACGCCGAAAGAAACATCTCGAACTGCGACGGTTTGCTGAGTTTGCTGCAAAATTTCAGCGCGACTTGAGCCACCCTTGGCTAGTTCTACGGTGCGAGCACTGTCACCTGAGCCGAAAACTTTCCAGATATGGCGCAGATCAATCGCTGGTGTATCCCCCGCACCCATTGCCGAAACAATAGTGCCGCTATTCGCCAATAAGCCAAGGCTTGCTATCGTGATTACAGCCCCGTCTGGGGTTTGAAACCACGATCAAATAGAACTTAAGGGGAGAAAATGGGATTACGAAACAAGAAGTTTGCCATCGGCCTAGTGTCGGTCGGCGCACTGTTGCTCGCGGCCTGTGGCGGCAGCGACGGTGACAGCGCAGGCGGCACTGAGACGATCAGAATCGCACGCAACAACTGGACCGCTTCGGCGATCGAGGTTGAGATTGTCAAACAATTGATTGAGACCAACTTGGGCAACCCGGTTGAAATCGTTGACATCGACGAAAACGCGATGTTCACCGGAATGTCAACTGGCGAAATCGACGCCAACGTTGAAGTCTGGCCATCAGGTTTCTCTGCAGACGAGCAAGCATTCGTCGACGAAGGTTCGGTTGTCAACATGGGCGAACTTGGCGCAATCGGCAAAATTGGTTGGTTCGTCACACCAAACGCACTTGAGCAGTTTCCACAACTCTCATCGTGGGAAGGTTTGAAAGACCCAGAAGTTGTCAAAGCATTCGCAACTGCAGCAACTGGCGCACAAGGTCGAGTCTTGGGCATGGACCCATCGTTCTCGCAATACGAAGAGCCAATTGTTAAGAACTTGAAGCTTGACTTCAAAGTTCAATACTCAGGCTCTGAGGCCGCAACTCAGGCCGAAATTATTGCTGCAACAGAAGCCGGCAAGCCAGTGTTGATGTACTACTGGATGCCATCGGCAGCCGTAGGCAAATACGGTCTGAAGAACATCGCGTTGCCAAAGCCAACAGTTGACTGCGCCATAGAGACTGACAAGTGCGATGGCGACTACCTAGAAGACGTGTTGTTCAAAGTTGCTTCGTCGAAACTCGAGGCGAAAGATGCCAAAGTTTTCAATTTCTTCAAGAAGTTCAAGTTCACAACTGAAGATCAGTTGTCAACCTTGGGACCTGTAGAAATTGACGGTCGACCAGCATCAGAAATTGCCGCAGAATGGATCGCAGCAAACGAAGCAACTTGGTCTGAGTGGTTCAAATAAAAGTTAGTTAGTTGTTAAATAGAAACGGCGGGCCTTCGGGCCCGCCGTTTCTATTTGTAT
>VGAB01000111.1 GCA_016870935.1 Actinomycetota bacterium
TTCGACAGGCGTCGCAAATCTCCAGATCGTCGAGATGAATCGCCTGTTTTTTTGAGTCGGACTTGTGCTGGAACTCGACGGCTGAAATCGGTTTTTGATTGGAAGTCACGCAACGGCGACAGAAAGTCACCGAGTTCGGCAGACCGTACTTTGTCTCGCGATCAGCCCGCGAACTATCGAATTTTGCGAAGTCGATCTTTCGACGCTTGGGAAATGACGGCATTTTTCTAGGCTATCTCAGTCGAAATTGGCGAGGTCGATGCCTTCATTGATCGCATTTCTTCGGGCACGACTCAATCCGTCACCCATAAAGTTGAGCAGGTTCGCGGTTGCGACGGCATCGACCCGCGAGTCACGCAAACCTTCGACAATATGTTTTGAGTTTCCGACTCCACCCATCAGAATCAGCGGCGTTGTGAGGTTTGCGGGCAGATGATCGAGGATCTCGAGATGCAGACCGTTGCCCGTGCCATCTCGTGCGATCGAATTCAGATAAATCTCGCCGATCGGCAGACGGGCACAAATCTTTATCGAATCGGCCAGCGTATGGTTGGTAAGTTCAAAACTGTTTTTCTTCGTCGCGACAAACATGCCGTTGTTGTGCTCACAATCAATTGATGCCACGAGGCACTGCGCCCCGAACTCTTTACCGAGATTTTCGACCAACTCGGGTTGATCATAAATCGCGGTGTTCACGACGACTTTGTCCGCCCCCGACCTGAGCAACAATCGCGCATGGTCGACCGACCGAACTCCGCCTCCGGCGGCAATCGGTGCAAAACAGTCGAGGGTTAGTAGCTTGAGGTCCTCGCAGAAACGCTCGATATTTCTGGGCTGGCGACTTACATCCAAGACGATCAGTTCGTCGATCGCCGAACCCACTTTGCCAAAGCCGTAATTCTCCTCGAGCCACTTCAGGTTGCCGACTCGTTGCAGGCGAAAATTTCTCGACAGCATGAAGGAACCACTGTCGTAAAGCAGGGTGAAAATCAGTCGCTTGGTCGTCATAAATTCAGGAAATTCTGCAAAACTTTCAAACCATTTTTCTGGCTCTTTTCGGGATGAAACTGGGTGCCAAAGACTCTTCCAGATTCGATCGCCGCGACGAAAGTCTGTCCATGGTGTGCGATGGCGTATTTCGATCGGTCGTCCAGAATCTGCATGCAGAACGAGTGGACGAAGTAAAACTGACTCCGGGTTTCCAGTCCACCGAATATCTTCATTTCTTCGTCGGCCTGAACTTCCCGAAAACCGATGTTCGGGATCTTCACCTGTTGATCAGAAACGCTCGTGATTTTTTTGACCTCGTTGTCGACCAAACCGAGACCGTCACTGAATCCGTCTTCCATGCTGGACCTGCCCAAGAGTTGCATGCCAAGACAAATACCCAGAAGTTTCGCCTCGTTCGCGTGCAGGGCTTCGCCGATTGCCTTGTCGATTTCAGACGAGCGGATGGTTTGCATCGCCCGGTTGAACGAGCCGACGCCGGGAAGAATCAGGGTATCGGCCGTGCTGATTGATTCGAGGTCCGAAGAAACAATCGGCTCAAACCCCAAGTGCTTCACCGCACTTGCCACAGACCATAGGTTGCCCATCCCGTAGTCGACGATCACAACGGCGCGGTCTGCCATTAGTTCAGCCTATTTATTTAATGGTGAAGTTTGGCCGCCATCTTCCGTTTTGTTTTTCGAACAAGTCTCTGTTGACCCACTTGTCCAAAACGGCGTCGAATTCGCCTTGGGTCATCTCGTAATAGTCGAGGTATTGGTCGATGAACTGCTCGGGGTATTTGCCGTCGAAAAATTTGACCAGGTTGATTGCCTGCTCGCGATCCATCGCGCCACGGCGAATCTCGATGCCCGCGTCCTGCGTCGCCCTTCCAAAACCGAACTTGAGATACATCATGTAGGCGTGCAACGCATAGAGAGCCTGGTCGTTTTGGGCGAAGTTGGTGAATGTTCCCGTGTTCGTGTCGACGGCCTCGATCAGACCGCATTTTTCTTTGGCCACCAAATAGTTGCGGTACGGATCCCAGTTCTCAAAATACGACCAGTGAGTGATCTTGAGTTCGTTGTCGCCGATTTCTTCTTCGGTCGGAAACCTGAAAAATGTCAGGGCCTCGTCAGTGAGTTTCGCCTCTTTGAACACCAGGTCTTGCCCACCCTCGAGGTAGACCTCGCGCATGAAGTCGATGCCGTGAAACGGCACGTTCTTCAGCGCCGTTGATCCGCCATATTCTGTCTCGCCTTCCTCGCCATAAAAAATCAATGAGAGATTGAACTTGGCCGCCATCTTGAGTGGAACGGTCTCGATCGCGATCAACCAGCCGAAGTAGGGGAAGCCTTTATGGATGAAACCAAACTTGTTGAGCGCCTGAAGCACGTCGCCCGCGCAGCTCACTTGGATATGGTCGAATCCGCTGGCGATGTAATTCTTCAAATTTTGGTTGCCCAACTCGAGACTGAGTGCGGGGGTCACCGTCACGGCCAGCGGATGCATGCCGTGAATGTGTTTCAACTGGTATGAGACGTACGAGCCGTCTTTGCCGCCGCTGACGGGCACCACGCAGTCGAATTGTCCGTCTTTTGAGCGGTGGTGGTCGAGAATCTGGGCCAATTCGCCTTGGCGCACCGACCAGTCAAGGGTCTTTTTTTCTTCCGCCCACTGACATGCGTTGCACCAACCTCTCGCATCGAAACTGATGCGCGGGCGCGTCGACATGTTCAAACAATTCGTGCACCAGAAAACCTCCGCCACGGTCGGTCAACCTACCTCGTCACCAGACCGAGAGTCCGCCGTCGACTACCAGGTTTTGCCCCGTCACATAACTCGAGGCATCCGAGGCCAGATAGATCAGCGCCCCCACTAGTTCTTCGGCTTCACCCATGCGGCCGAGCGGCACACGATTCGAATATCTACGATTGAACTCTTCGTTTTGGCCAGATGCGATGCCGCCCGGTGTCAACGAGTTGACTCGAATGTTTTCTTTCGCCCAGTAAGAGGCAAGAAAACTCGTCAGGCCGTTCACCGCCGCCTTTGAGGTCGAATAGACGGCCGGCGTATTGATCGGTCTGCCCTCGTATTCGGAGTTCTCGTAGATGCGTTGGTCGGGTGCGACCAATCCGTAGATCGAAGACGTCTGGATGATCGAGCCGCCTTTGCCGCGCTGCTTCATGTGCTTTC
>VGAB01000112.1 GCA_016870935.1 Actinomycetota bacterium
CATGCGATAGGGCGCCTCAATTTGCCAGTTCGCACAGTGAAGTTGCGTGCCGCGCGGCGACCTCACGACTCGGGGGCTACTCATTTATCTAGTCTCGCAAAAACCAACCGCCACCGACAACTACGCGCGATCAATTCACGGGTTGAGGGTGATGTGGGCGACGGTGCCGCTGACGAGGTGAATCGCGCGGTCGTGCGCGTCGAGAAACGCATCTTGGTGCCGAAGTGAAACCGACTCGTTGTCGACCGTGATTTCGGCATCCGCGGAAACCGCGACCAGCATCGCGCATGGCGCCAACCGACCAGGTTTCGTGATGTGCGTCATTTGTCCTGAAGCCTCACCGCGCACGGTCATCAAGTTGAGGTCGACGATCGGGCCGTCGACGAGTTTCGCCGTGGTCGGCACATCGCCGGCGAATTGCGCGACCTCGCCGGGTCGGCAAATCACGGCTTGGCCGCCGACATCCAGGATCATTTCACCGCCCGAGATGATCAACAACTGGCGGTGCACATTTTCGAAATGCGAAAAATCGCAGTCTTCGATCACGGGAGCGATCGCGACCCGCCATGTCCACCCCGGCTGACCGGGTGTTTGGCTGGCGATCTCGTAACTTGTGCCGCGACCGTTCGGCCAAGGTGCCTGCAGATGCTCGGCGAATCGCTGAACTGCCACCTCGCCAAACTAGTGGGCGACAAAAAGCGAGGGAAGTCCGCCAGTGTGGATGAAGACGGTGTTTGAATCGGCGCTGAAACAGTTTTTGGCGTCGAGACCGAGCAAACCCGAGAAACCTTTGGCGCTGTAAACGGGGTCGAGCGCCCAAGCACCGCGCCGTGCTGCCCAGGTCGCCGCCTCGCTCGCTTCCTTTGTTGGCACCGCATATTGCGCACCCATGTATTCGGTCTCGATGATCACGTCGGTGGTTTCGACCGTCGCGGTGCAGTCGAGCAACCGCAAAGTTTGTGAGGTCAATTCTGAGATTCGCTCGACGCTCATCGCCGCACCTTTGGCCACGGCGATGCCGATGATCCTTGGCCAATCTTTATTCGGATTTTCGGCGCGCGCCCGCACCAGACCCGCGATGAGCCCGGCGTGCGTGCCGCCGCTCGAGGTCGTGAACACGATCGATTCGGGACTGAAACCTTTTGTCGCGCACTGTTCGTTGATTTCATCGAAGGCGAGCGCGTAACCCACCGCACCGATCGCTGTGCTTCCACCGATCGGTATCGAATAAGGTTCGGAGCCGCCTCGTGAGAGTTGGTCGGTGAGTTGTTGGCGAAACTTCTCGAGACCCGACCAATCAGTGTCTTTCAGGCCGGTGTGATGCAGGGTCGCGCCGAACATCGCCGACAAGAGTTGATTGCCTGTGAGTTGCCGTGGTTCGTCGCCCGACAAGACGAGATGCGTCGGCAGACCCAGACGCGCACCGGCCGCCGCGGTCATTCGGCAGTGGTTGGACTGTGCGGCGCCGACGGTGACGAGAGATTTGGCGCCGGCGCCGAGGGCATCGGCGCAGAGAAACTCGAGTTTGCGCGCCTTGTTGCCACCGACACCGAGGCCGGTCAAGTCGTCGCGTTTGACCCAAAGATTCGAGCCACCAGGCAGTTTGCCACCGTTTTCTAACGGTGTCGGCAAAGTCGCCAACACGACTCGGTTCATTTTTCGTCGCGCCACTCGACCCCGTGCGGCCAGCGCCCGATGCCGCCGTCTTGCAACAGCATGCCCGTGAGCGTGCGCTCGGTGTGGTGTGAACGCCAAAGGAGCATCTCTTGGGCCAACGGCAAAACCCTTCGCGGTTCGGTGAATGTCGTTCGCCATGTCGGATCTGCGGCGAGATCGAAGGCCAACCAACTGCCGTCGCCGAA
This sequence comes from Actinomycetota bacterium, assembly GCA_016870935.1. Classification (GTDB taxonomy): domain Bacteria; phylum Actinomycetota; class Acidimicrobiia; order Acidimicrobiales; family Ilumatobacteraceae; genus BACL27. The sequence goes on from VGAB01000112.1 coordinate 1,863, forward strand.
CTGCACGTAGGCCGAGTCGCGGGTGCGACGCACCGCCAGGTGCTGTCGTTCAAGCCGACCATCGCGCGGCCAATTGAGCGCCGCGCCACCGAGATCGTCGTCTATATATATGTGTCGCCAGTCGTATTCATAGCTCGCACCCGTGCGCCATCGTGCGGGTTTCTCGCCTTTCAAAAAATCTGCGAGGGGGAGTCCGTCGCATTGCAACGGCACCGGCTGACCGATCGCCTCGGCGACGGTAGGCATGATGTCGACATTCTCGGTGAACGCATCGACGATCGTGCCGTGAGTTTGCGGAAATTTCGGGTCGCGAATGATGCCGACGATGTGGTAACTGCTCTCGAAAAAACCGAGCTTCTCTTTGAGGCCGTGGTCGCCCAATTGGTCGCCGTGATCCGCGGTGATGATGATCACCGTGTTGTTCCACTCGTCGCGTTCACGAAGTTTCGCCCAGATTCGACCCATATGAAAATCAACCTCGCCGATCATGCCGTAGTACTGTGCACGCATTTCGCGCAGACCGGTTTCTGACTTCGGCGCCGCCGAGCCCGCGATTTGCATCGCCGCCTCGTGCAGTGGATGTCGGTCGTCGGCGGGTGTGATCGGCAGGTCGACACTTTCAGGCGAATATTCGCGCGCCCATTTGCCTGCCGCCGCGTAGGGCGGATGTGGTCGCAGATAACTGAGGTGGGTGAACCACGGCTCATCGTGGTCGCGAGTTTCCAGCCACTTGAAAAACTCGTCGGTCAAAAATGTCGAGATGCTCAAGTTTTCGTGACGGTCGGGTTCGGTGATCAGCGCCTGGTTGTAGTCGTCGCGCATATCGAATCCGTGCTTCTTCAGATTCGCCAACCAAGGTGGATAAGGCTCGGAGAGATTCAAGACGCGTTCGAATCCGGGCAAAACCTCTTGATATGTCGACAGCCGTGAATCGTCGCGATCTTTCGTGACGCGAGGGTCGACGCCCTGGTCGGTGTATCCGAAGATTGTCGGTTTGTAGCCTGCCCGCAACGCGAGGCGGGCGACATTGTCGAAGCGGTCATCAAGCGGCGTGCCATTGGCGCAAACCCGATGGTTCATTTGGTACATGCCCGTATAGAGGCTGGCGCGACCCGGCGAACAAGGAGCCGCCTGGCTGTAATGATTCGCAAGTCGCACGCCGCATCTGGCGAGTTCGTCGAGGTGCGGCGTGCGTACGACCGGGTGCCCGGCACCCGAAAGGCAATCGCCGCGAAACTGATCGAGCGTGATCAGCAGAACGTTCGGTTTCACTTCAGGCAGATTACTACCGCCAGAAAAGTCAGTCTTGTTCGGCGGCG
>VGAB01000113.1 GCA_016870935.1 Actinomycetota bacterium
ACCACCGCTATCTCAAAATGCGCTTGATGATTCTTAACGGCAAAAGCACCGCCCGACCAATGCGCCATGACGCCGATGATCGAAGACCTTCAATCTGTGCACGAAGCGCTTTGTTGGTCGCCTCCAACTTCAACAAGTCGGCGACTAGTTCTTCGAGCCGTGCAATGTGGGCGAGGTGACTTCTGATGTGTTCGTTGGCGTCGGCAAGCAATCTCTGTGATTCGGCAAATTTTGCGCGAAGAATCGGCGTTTCATTCGCCTCGGCGGCGGCGCCAATCGCAAAGTCTCTGGACTGCAACAGCGCCAGCTCGAGTTGCATGATTCTGCCCTCGGCGGCTTGCAGTTCGTCGTTGAGACGAGAGAGTTCGTCGCTTGAGTTTTTGTCGGGCGCCGGCGTTGTCGCGGCGGAAGTGTCGCTCATAAAAGCCTTGTTACAACTCTACCTTGATGTTCGAATGGTAAATTGGAAACGGTGCAACAGTTGAAAGAGATCATTGCCTCGAAAAATCTGTTGTGGAACCTGACCTTGCGCGAACTCCGCAGCAAATATCGTCGCTCCGTGTTGGGTTGGTCGTGGTCGATGCTCAATCCGCTCGCGCAAATGGCGATTTATACATTCGTCTTTGGCGTTTTGTTCGGGGCCAAGGCGCCTGCCGGAGACCCGTCGGGCATCACCACATATGGTCTCTATTTGCTGACCGGAATCATCCCATGGGGTTTTTTCGCGCTGATTTGCGGTGTCGGATTGCAGGCGATTCTCAGCAACACGAACCTGGTGCGCAAAGTGGCGTTTGCCCGTGAGAGCCTGGTGATATCGCAGGTTTTGTTTTGTTTCGTCCAGTTTTCGATCGAGATGAGTTTGGTTTGCGTAGTTCTGCTCATCGCCGGAAGCGCGATTTTCCCGTGGCTACCCGTCACCGTCTTGTTGATGGTGCTCCTGGCGTTGTTCGCTGGTGGTATTGCGCTGATCTTGAGCGTGGGCGCTGTCTTCTTCCGCGACCTTCCGTATCTGTGGACGATAATCAACCAACTCTGGTTTTTTGCGACACCCGTGATCTATGACCCCAAGATCGTCGAAGGAAAAGTCCCCGATTTAATCGGGAGCATCATCCATTGGAACCCAACCGCGGTTTTTATTCGCGCGTTCAGGGCGACCACTTATCACGGGCGAGCCCCACATTCCGCCGACATGCTCGCGCTGTTGTTGGCCTCGGTGGTTTCGATATTGATTGGATTCGCCACTTTCAAGAGACTTGAAAGGCGTTTGGCCGAAGAGTTGTAGTCCGGCCTATCGATGGTGTCGTTCGAGATGCCAGGTCGATTCGAGTGCAAGCACGCCGTCGTCGGACAGGTTTGTCTTTCGAACGTTGAACTGCAACCAATTCTGGCAGTGGTCGAACTCGGTCGAGCCCGTCGAGTCGGTGACGGTGGCGGAGAGAAAATAATTTCCCTCCAACAGTCTGAGCGAGTCAATTTTGAGCGTCGCGGTCGCCGCGCCTTCCAACGCTTTGATCGTGTTCGTCGCGCGTCGCGTCGATGTCGACCAGATCACGTCACCGTTCAAACGAGAGATCTGCACCTGCAATATCGGTGACTCGATGCGGGCGTGGGCCGACAATTCGATTCGAATCGCGATCTCCTGCATTGACTCGACCGTCTGAATCGCCGTGCCGTCGCGGTTCAACAACTCGATCGAATTGATGCGCGCGTCACCCGTGCCCCTGCGGTTGGCGGGCGCCTCGTTTCGATGCGTCGTTTGAGCGGTGTTACCTCCCGTGTATGCGGCGATCACTTCCGCGGCCGAGCCACGCTGTTTGATTCGACCTTTGTCCAGCCAGATGACCTCTTTGCAGAGTTGCTGGACCAGGCCCAAACTATGGCTGACGACCACGATCGTTCTGCCTTCGCGCCTGAACTGCTCGATTTTTTGGCTGCTTTTCTGCTGGAACTCTTGATCGCCGACAGACAGAATCTCGTCGATCAATAGGATCTCGGGTTCGACGTGCGAGGCGATCGAAAAACCCAGTCGAACGACCATTCCCGACGAAAAATTCTTCACGGGGGTGTCGATGAATTTTTCGAGACCGGCGAATTCGACGATGCTCGAGAACTTGGTTTGAATGTCGCGTTTCGACATCCCCAAGATCGCGCCGTTCAAAAAAATGTTTTCTGAACCCGTCAATTCAGGGTGAAAACCCGCGCCGAGTTCGAGCAGCGCGGCGAGTTTTCCGTCGATGCTGATGCTGCCCTTGTCGGGCGAATAGATTCCCGTCAAACATTTCAGCATCGTCGTTTTTCCTGAACCGTTCGAGCCGATGATGCCAAGCGTCGCGCCGTGAGCGACATCGAACGAGACTTCGCTCAACGCCCAGAATTCCTCGTACTTGGCGCGACGACCGCGCAGCATCGCCGCCTTTATATAACGGTTGCGTTCGTGATATAGGCGAAAGTTTTTCGAGAGCGCGTTGACCGAAATCGCGTGGTTCGACATCGATATCTCTATTCGGCCGCTTCTTGTTTGGCCCGCAACCTGGTCAACTGGGCACGAACGGTTGCGGGCAGTTTCTCCGAGTTCCAGTTTGTGATCAAGCGATCGCTGTGCTCGATGTAATAGGCGTCTTCTGGCGAGAGGTTCGATAGGTCCTGATACCAGGGCAGGTGGCGGGCAACATATGGCGGGGCACTGCGCAACGAGTTGCCGTTCTGGTGTCCGCCGCCGGGTCGATACATGGCAAATGTCGTGTCGATCGGGGCCTTGTAATATCCCGGCCAGTAGACCTCCTGCCAAAATTGTTTCTCCCACGTGATCACGTCGGCTTTGTGCAGGAAGTGATCAGGCAAGTCGTCGATCTTCAGCGAAAAACCCACCTTGTCGATTTTCGGATTTGATCGAAGCATGTGCTCGAAAGCCTCGAAAACATCGGCGGGCGTGTTCTCGATCGGCACGACATCAGGATCGGTGACGATGAAATATCTCTCGTTGCCCAACTGCGGCACGAGACCGCTCAACCATGGCGCTCGATGCCCGAGGTTGAACTTGTTGAACTTGACGCGGTGTTTGGTGGTGTTGAGAAATTCGACCATCGGCGGGTAGGTGCTGTCGTTGTCGCACAGCCAGATGTCGTTCTGCC
>VGAB01000114.1 GCA_016870935.1 Actinomycetota bacterium
AGCATCAGAAATTGCCGCAGAATGGATCGCAGCAAACGAAGCAACTTGGTCTGAGTGGTTCAAATAAAAGTTAGTTAGTTGTTAAATAGAAACGGCGGGCCTTCGGGCCCGCCGTTTCTATTTGTATTACAAGACTTCTGCGGGCGTGCGCGGGTTATTTCTTTTTGAAGCCGCTCGGGCACTTCGGGTTTACGCCTGTCACCTTCTTGGTGGTCTTGCCCTTGACGCAGGTGATGGTCGTCTTGGCTGATTTATTTTTTCCACCGGTGACGGCTACACCAGATGATGACTGTTTAATTGCAATCGTGCCGCGCTTGATTGTGTAGTTGTTTGAGTTTGGCGATGATGAAGTTGCGTAATAGATACGAAACACATTTGCTGAGACTTCATAACCCGTCGGGTCGAGACGACTGAGGTCTGACCCTGAAATCCTTTGTGGCTTTGCCCACGTCAAACCGTCGTTTGAAGTTGACATATAAAGTTTCTGCACACGATCGCCACAGCCAGGGCCATCAGCCATGACCATCACCCACTCGCCGTCTTTGGCGCGCAGAACCTCTGTGTCGACAAAGCCACCTTCAAGACGCCAGCCGGATTCTTTCGTGAACGAAATGCCGTCACTCGAAATATAACTCGCAACTTTTTCTGGGCAACTGCTGCTGAGTGATGGTGACTCAACAATATAAATGCGAATGCGACCATCCGGAAGCCTCACAGGGTCTGGAACGCCCCATGCTTTCGTGTCTTTCGAAACCTGCATACCTGTTGAAGCCAAAGTTGCAGCACCAAATGACAAACAGTTCGCATCGCTACATGCCGCCGAGTAAACCGCTTGAGTGTTGCTTGCCAAATCAATTTTTTTGAAATATGCACGAAGCCCGGTGGCGGTTTGGGCAACGGTGAAATCACTGACCGGTCCTCCGCCTGTATTGAGTGTCTCGCTTGTGCACGAGCCAGCATCGCTGCAGAGGCTCACCGCAGTGCCTGACGGCACCATGTCGCTGCGAAAAACTCGATCAGCATTGCCAGTGCGCTCAACATGTGGCGACACACCTGTGAGACCCAGAGACACGGCGTCTTCAGTGAGCGTCCACTCGACGACTGCGCCCGCAGAACCGATATGACCGACAGGCGCAATACCGGCGACAAGTGAGAAACCGAGTGCTACTGCGAGAACTGATTTTTTGCGGCGCATGTTTATCCTTTGCAAATGTCTCTTGAAATCTGCGACGACAAGCCTAGTTGTATCGTGAAACCATGAAAATAGGCGTTCAACTTTGGCCTCAGGCCACAAATATCAAAGAAATGCGTGCGGCATGGCGCACGGCCGATGCGATGGGCGTCGACAGCATCTGGACATGGGATCACTTCTACCCGCTGTCGGGCGACCCCGAGGCGACGCACTTCGAGTGTTATTCGTTGCTCGCGGCGATGGCGGCCGACACCTGCCACGCGCAGATTGGCGCGCTGGTCTCGTGTTTCACATATCGCAACCCGCAGTTGCTGGCCGACATGGCGCGCACCATCGACCACATCAGCGACGGTCGTTTCGTGCTCGGCATTGGTTCGGGTTGGTTCGAGCGCGACTACAAAGAATACGGATACCACTTCGGCACGGCGATCGAGCGATTGAAACTGCTCGAGGCCGGGTTGCCAGTGATTCAAGCGCGGTTGGCGAAGTTGAACCCGCAGCCGATGCGCGGGAAGATGCCGATCATGATCGGTGGCGGCGGCGAAAAAGTGACGCTGCGACTTGTCGCACAATACGCCGACCAATACAACTATTTCGGGCCGCCCGAAAGTTATGGTAAGAAAATTCAAATTCTCGACGAATGGTGTGCGAAAGTCGGACGCAACCCGCGCGAGATCGAGCGCACGGTGGCGATTTATCCGAAAGAAGTGACGCCCGAGATTTTCGAGCAATACAAGCAGGTTGGTGCTGAACATGTGATCTTGACCTGCGCCGGCCCGTTTGACTTCGGCGATCTCGAGAAGTTGCTGAGTTGGCGTTAAAGCGCTCGATGCCGTTCGCGGCGTTGCAGATCTCGAACATCGCGTCGGGCATCGGCAACGGCATCGTGATGATTTCGGTTCCTTGGCTCGTGTTGAATCTCACGGGGTCGCCCGCGGCGGCCGGTTTGCTCGGGGCGCTGGTGATGCTGCCGGGCGTGGTCGTCTCGCCTTTCGTCGGAACGCTGATCGATCGCATCGGGCGACGCAAAGTTTCGGTCTACTCGGATCTGCTTTCTGCCGTTTCGGTGTTGTTGTTCGTGCTGGTCGATCGGCTCGCGACGCTGACATATGCATGGATAGTTCTGCTCGCGGTGCTCGGCGCCGTATTCGACCCCGCGGGGCACACGGCGCGCAAGGCGTTGATCCCCAACGCGGCGGCGGCCTCGGGTCTGCGACTCGAGACTGCCAACAGTCGCCACGAGGGACTGTTCGCCGTCGGCTGGGCGATCGGCCCGGCGATCGGTGCGGCGTTGATCAAAGTCGTCGGCGCGGTCGACGCGTTGCTCGCGACCAGTTCGTTGTTTTTCGTCGCGTCGCTGAGCATTTTGCTGATGCGCGTGGTCGAAACAACGGGCGAAGCGCGGCGCGACGACACGCCGCACGAGAGTTTTTGGCAAGCCACGGTTTCGGGCTTTCACGCGCTGCACGCCGATCGGGCGTTGTTCGCGATGACGATCATTTTTATGTTCACCTCCGCGGTTTACATGCCGATCGAGATGGTGATTTTGCCCGTTCACTTCGAGCGACTCGGCGACGCGGGCGGTCTCGGGGCGACGATGACGGCGCTGGCCTCGGGCATGGTGCTCGGCGCGTTCAGTTATGGGGCGATCAGTCGCAAATTTTCGCGCTACGCGATTTTGCGCGGGGTGATGATCGGGGTCGCATTCGCCGTCGCACCGATGGTGTTGCTGCCGGCGACGATCGTGTTCGTAGTCGCGGGTTTTTTCATGGGGATCATCTGGGGGCCGTTCAACCCCCTCTGGAACACGCTGATTCAGAGTCGCGTGCCGACGGAAATGCAAGGACGGGTCTACGGCGTGCAGATGTCGGCGCTATACGCCGCCCCACCGATCGGTCAGGTGGTGGTCGGTGTCGCCGTCGAGCGTTTCGG
>VGAB01000115.1 GCA_016870935.1 Actinomycetota bacterium
CCGGCTCGCAAGATCGCGTCGAGATATCGCCGACCGGCGAATGCAACCGCGTCGCGCGACACCCGACTCGGCGCACCATAGCGACCAGCGAGCGCGATTAGAGGCGACATCTAGAAAACTCTACCGAGCATCGCGTCGCCCGACATTCGCCACATCGCTCAACCCCAGCCATGTGGCCATTCTTCGCAACTCAACTTTGAGTGCATCGTCGATCGCCGACCGTTTGATGCCGCGTTCGGTTGCGACATTCTGCACCAGCAGCCGTGAACTGGTTCGATCGGCCTTCAGGTCGACCCTGGCGACAAAACGACCATCGAGCAGAAACGGTAAAACGTAATAACCGAATTTTCGTTTTTCTTTCGGCGTGTAGATCTCGATGCGATAGTGAAAATCGAACAATCGCTCGTTGCGTGGGCGGCACCAAACCAACGAGTCGAATGGTGATAGCAGCGCGGTGGCGTGCAGGCGTTTCGGCGGCTTTGCCGAGCGATGTACGAACGCCCTTTCTCTCCAACCCTCGACGCTCACCTCTTGCAACACGCCCTGCTCGACTAATTCGCCAACTAAAGGCTTAACCACTGCTGGCTTTTGACGGTAATAGTCGGCCAAATCACGCAATGTCGCCACGCCTTGTGCGCGCGCCGAACGCGCGAGCAGTTCTTTGCGCGCCTCGGTCTCACTCGGGGTCGGCATTTGCAAAATCTTTTTAGGTAACACGCGTTCGGGTGTGTCGTAAATGCGCGCAAAATCGGTGCCGCGACCACGCGCCATCAACTCACCGGTCAAAAACAGATACTCGAGCGCGGTCTTCGCCTCGTCCCAGTCCCACCACGAAGATTTCTTCGACGTGCGGGTCGACAATTCTCGCGCCGTGGTTGGTCCGTGATTCACGACGTGTTTCAGCGTTCGCTGGACGAACGCCCTGTTCTCGGTGTAGAAACTTGTCAAGCCCCAGTGTTTCAACTTGCCCGAACGTGCGGCGTGCATCTTGAACCGAAACATCGGATGTAACTCGACCGGCAAATGCGCCGCCTCGTGGCCCCAGTATTCAAAAATCTTTCCTTGCGCGGTGGCCTTGGGGATTGCATCGCGGTCGTGGTCGCCGAGCCTCGAAAACAGCGGCAATTCTTGGCTTCGAACGAGCACATTGACCGAGTCGATCTGGATAACGCCGAGTTTCTTGATCAGCGCGACCACGTCGGCTGTGGTCGATTTGGTTTTTGTTCGCGGCGAATCGAAGCCTTGTGCGGCGAGCGCCAACTTTCTGGCTTCGTGAACAGAGAGTTTTTCGATTCGCGCTGGCATCGCGAAACTTGTGCGATTAGTCAGCGACTGTGATCGTCACCGATTTGATGACTACGTCGTTCACGGGTCTGTCACCCGGGCGCGTTGCGACGCTCTGCATTTTCTCGACGACATCGAGACCTTTGACGACCTGGCCGAACAACGAATAGAGCGGGGGCAAACTCACGCCACTCGGGCCACTGACGATGAAAAACTGCGAACCGTTTGTGTTCGGTCCGGCATTGGCCATCGCCACGCTGCCGATTTGATATTTGCCGGGTTTTGGCAACTCGTCACCAAATTTGTAGCCAGGGCCGCCGCGACCACTGCCCTCAGGGTCGCCACCCTGACACATGAAACCTTTGATGATGCGGTGAAAAATAACGCCGTCGTAATAATGGTGTGCCGCAAGATAAACGAAATTATTTACGGTGAGCGGCGCGGCCGCGGCGTCGAGCGAGATGACCATCGTGCCGAGCGAAGTCTCCATGGTCGCGCTGTAGCGCTTGCTCGGGTCGATGCCCATCGGGGGCATGCTGGCGAATCTTTTTGTGACTGGTGCCGAGCCGTCAAGGGCCGGAAACTTCGCGGATTGTTCATTTGACATAGGCATGAACCCTACACTTTTGGCATGACCGATACGACGGCAAACGGTTCAAATGATTCGCTGATCGAGGCGATTGAAAAAGATTTGAACGATGTCGACCAGGCCCTTGCTCGACTGGCCGACGGCAACTACTTCAAGGATGAAGTGACCGGCGCACCGATCCGACCCGAAGTCTTGACGGCCAACCCGCTCGCCCGCCGCAACAGCTAGTTCTAGAACATCGGGTAGTTGTCGTCGGAAACGTCGCCACCCTGGCGACCTGAACGACGCTTGAACAACCTGCCGAGAACGCTGAACAGTTTTTGCAAGAAACTCACAGCGCCAAGTCTCGCACAAGCAACTTGGCGACTCTTGAGTAACCCTCGTCGGTGAGATGAACCCGATCGACGAACAACCAGTCTGAACCTTTCAGTTCTGCGGCGTCGTTCATGTCGACGAACCTCAAACCGACGACCTCGCAGATTGACCGCAGATCTTGCGTGTATTGACGCCTAAGTTCTGCCAACTCGCCGAGCACCCGCGAAAAACCCTCGGCCTCTTGGTCGAGCAGGTCGAACAATTTCAACTCTTGCGCCGAGGGCGATTTTTCGACGTAAGGGGCGAACGGTTGCAACACGAACGACGCCTCGGTCGAATTCTGTTTGGCCAACATCTTGATATAACGACAATCGCGCTCGAACACGGCGAGCATCGCCTTGTACGACTCGGCCTTGGAAACTGCCGACGGCACAACCGGCCGACTCGAGCCTTTGTTCAAGCCGAACTTTTGGCGCAAGCCGCTGAGCAGCATTTTGCCCAATGCCCTGTTGCCGACCGCCGCGCCGCGCATCTGCGACTCGAACAGACCCTGATGAAAAAAGGCGCCGAACACGGGCGAAAAGTTTCCGCTCATCAGGCTGCGCGTCAGGTTGTTGATGCCCGACATCACCACGATCGGCCCGTCGATCTTTTTGATGTTGGCCAGATACAACAAGATCGCCTCTTGGGTTGAATTGAAAGCCCGACCACCAAGGTTTCGCCAGTTATATTTCGTCTGCGCGTTGAGCAAACTCGGGATCGTCGTGGCGTCGCTGGTCGCGCCGATGCCGAACACGCTGCTTCCGCCGATCAGCAGGGCCGTCGGCGCGTCGGGCTTTGCGCCCGTGGTGTTGCGAAAACCGAATTCGTCGGTCGACACCGATTTCAAACGGGCATTGCGCGGATGAAAATACATCAAGTGGGGCACCC
>VGAB01000116.1 GCA_016870935.1 Actinomycetota bacterium
GGCGTGACTACACCGGCGGCCACTGCGTCTTCAAAGTCGTGGCAAACATAGGCGATACGGTCGGCCCACGAGACGACCTCGCCTTCGGGGGTTTTCGGCGCGGGCCGAGACCAAGAGTGATTGCGAATGCCGTCGAGCGTCTCGACGCAGAGGTTGAGCGGCACGAGCGCTACATCGGCACCCCAGACGGCGTGGTCATAGCCACCGTCTACATAGGGCGATAGGGCGTCTTCGCTGGCGTGCCCACCAGGCCCGTGCCCGCAGTCGTGACCCAAGGCGATCGCCTCGGTCAGCGGCACATTGACGCCGATGGCACGCGCCACCGAGGTCGCAACCTGCGCCACCTCGAGCGCATGGGTCAGTCGGGTTCGCTGATGATCTTGCGGAAAAACGAACACCTGTGTTTTGCCCGCCAAACGACGAAACGACGAGGCATGCAGAATGCGATCACGGTCGCGTTCGAAACAAGTTCGAAATTTGTCGGGCTCTTCTTGGTTCGCTCGATTTCCCGCGCCGAAACTGCGCGTCGCGAGCACGGTGAGGTTGGCGTCTTCGAGTTCTTCGCGACGAAGACGATCGACCAGATCGCGCGAGCCGCTGCCTGCCCACGAGTCGGCGTGCGCCAGACGAATCGTCACCCCCGCATCGACCTCGTGACCGTGCATGGTCTCTGCCCAAGCCTCGGCGCGCGACGACACCGACTCGTGCTGCGCGGACTGCACGCTTTGCTCGGGCTTCGACTTCGCAGTCTGACTATCCATTGCCACAACCCTAGGCAACGGGTGACCCCAGATTGTCGCTTGTAGCCTTATAAAGCCTGCAATTGCAGTGCGTAAAGAGTTTCGGTTACGCAGAGCCGCGCAGACCCCAGGAGACCGATGAGCGTTTTTGTCGACGAAGCACAACTGAATGTTCGCGGCGGTGACGGCGGTAGTGGCTGCGTCAGTTTTCGTCGTGAGGGCCCGGTCGTGCACGGCGGGCCGAACGGTGGCGACGGCGGAAACGGCGGCTCGGTTTGGCTCGAAGCCGACCGCAATGTGGCGAGTTTGCTCGCGTTTCGCGACCACCCGCATCGTCGCGGGCAAGACGGCGTGTCGGGCATGGGCAAAGATCTGCACGGTCGTCGCGGGGAAGAACTGATCGTCAAAGTTCCCGAAGGCACGGTGGTCAAAGACCTTTATACCGGCGACACTTTGTGTGATCTCGCCTCGCACGGCACTCGTTGGCTCGCCGCCCAAGGCGGCGAGGGCGGTCGTGGCAACGCTCGCTTTTTGTCCAACCGCCGCCGTGCGCCGAAATTCGCCGAGCAGGGCGAGCATGGTGCCGAGCGTTGGTTGAAACTTGAGATGAAGTTGATGGCCGATGTGGCGCTGGTCGGGTTTCCGAACGCGGGCAAGAGCACGTTCATCAGTTCGGTCTCGGCGGCCAAGCCCAAGATCGCGAATTATCCGTTCACGACGCTCGAGCCCCACCTGGGCGTGGTCAGAATCAACAACACGACCGAGTTCGTGATCGCCGATATTCCTGGCATCATCGAAGGCGCGAGCCAGGGCAAAGGATTAGGCGACCAGTTTTTGCGTCATATCGAGCGGGCCCGCGTGCTTTGCGTGCTGGTCGATTTGATCTCGATGGAAGAAATCCCGCCGCTCGAACAAGAACAAATCTTGTTGCGCGAACTGAAGGCATACCAGCCCGAGTTGTTGGATCGACCACGTTTGGTCGTCGCCACCAAAACCGACGCTGCGACACCCGAGTCGATCGCCGCGTGGCACGGCATGAAGATTTCGGCGGTCACGGGCGACGGCGTGCGCGAAGTGTTGGCGAGGCTCGCCGAGTTGGTCGCCGAGGCGCGCACCACCGAGCCCGCGCCGATTGGTCCGGTGACGTTTCGTCCCGAGCCGCAGGGCACGAAAGTCGAGCGCATCGGGGCCAACGAGTTCAGGTTGTCGGGTCGCGATATCGAACGCTCGGTCGCGCTCAACGACGTGACCAACGCCGACGCACTGAACTACATCGACGACCGCATGTCGCGTTTGGGCATACCGCGACTTCTGGCCAAAGCCGGCGCGTCCGAAGGCGCGATTGTTTGGATAGGCGAGTTCTCGTTCGACTACACCCCCGAGCAATAGCCATGCGTATCGTCGTAAAAATCGGAACCTCGTCGATAACCAAGGTCGACGGCAGCATCAACTCTGACGCGGTGCGCCAGTTGTGCGATGAGGTCGCGTCGCTTCGACAATCGGGGCACGAAGTCTTGGTCGTGTCGTCTGGAGCGGTCGCAGGTGGCGTGGCGGCGCTCAAACTGGGCAAGCGACCAACCGACATGCCGACACTGCAGGCGCTCGCCGCCGCGGGCCAAAGTCGACTGATGCAGGAGTACAACCAACAACTCGACCGTCACCAGCTGGTGGGCGCGCAAGTCTTGCTGGTGCCGAATGATTTCATCGACCGTCACCAATATCTGCATGCGCGTCAAACGCTGTTGCGTCTGCTCGAACTCGGTTGCATTCCGGTGATCAACGAAAACGACGCCATCGCCAGCGACGAAATCCGTTTCGGCGACAACGATCGAATCGCCGCGCTGGTCGCTCACAGCATCTCGGCCGACGTCTTGGTGTTGTTGACCGACTTGAAGGGTCTCTACTCGGCCGACCCGAACGTCGACAGCGACGCGGTGTTCATCGAAACCGTCAACGCCGACGACGAGTTGCTCTCGGTGCGCGCGGGAAGTTCGATCAACGCCAAGGGCAGCGGGGGAATGGCTTCAAAACTTGCAGCGGCGCGAATCGCGTCGTGGTCGGGCGTGAGAACCGTGATCGGATCGGCAAAACGGGCGAACGTAGTGGTTGACGCGGTGAACGCGGTCGCGGGTGCGGGCACGCAATTCATGCCGCGCAAACGCGAACTCACCGCCCGCAAACTTTGGATTGCTTTCGCCGCCCAAGCCAACGGCTCGGTGGTCGTCGACGACGGCGCACGCGACGCGCTGTTGCGCCGCAATGTCTCGCTTCTGCACGCCGGGGTGCAGACGGTCATTGGCGACTTTGAGATCGCCGACACGATCGA
>VGAB01000117.1 GCA_016870935.1 Actinomycetota bacterium
TAGAGTTTTGCCCCGAGTGACTTGTTGCGCATCGCTTCGCTGACGACGATGCGGTCGAGATACACGAAGTCCGAATATTTGCGCGAAAACCATTGGTAGTTGACGCTGGTGTACGGCGCACCCGGCGCGAATGTGATGCAAAAACCGTGCAGGGCCGTCGAGCCGATGGCGAACGAATACAACGAGTGTTCGACCAGATATTCGAGCGCCGCCCGGTCGAGTTCGCCGACACTGGGCGCGTTGGCGTTGTTCAATTCGAGGGCCGCGTCGATGTCATCGGCCACAAATTGACGGGGCTCGAGATCACCAGACTGCATATTCATCTAATAGCCTGACACAATGAACACTTCGCACTTCGTCCTCGGCAACTCGTTCGTCGAACCGTGGCCCGATTTCGCCGAGGTTGCGGTGTTCGGCATGGGTTGTTTTTGGGGCGCCGAACGAAAGTTCTGGCAACTCCAGGGCGTTTATTCGACGGCGGTCGGCTACAGCGGCGGCACAAAACTTGACCCGACCTATCGAGAGGTTTGCAACGGCGACACGATGCACGCCGAAGTCGTGTTGGTCGTGTTCGACCCGGCGAAAATCTCCTACGAAAAATTGCTGCAGGTCTTCTGGGAGTCGCACGACCCGACGCAGGGAATGCGCCAGGGCAACGACATCGGCACCCAATATCGCAGCGCAATTTATTTTTCTACGGATGATCAGAGATCCGCCGCACTCGCCACCCGCGATGTGTTCCAGTCTCGACTCACCGAGGCCGGCTTTGGCAAGATAACTACCGAGATCAAAAAGTCGGCCGAGTTTTACTACGCAGAGGAATATCACCAGCAATATCTGGCCAAGAACCCGAGTGGTTACTGCGGCATCGGCGGCACCGGCGTCACCTGCCCTGTGGGCGTCGCGCACTAACTCGCCGCGGCGAGTTGCTCGGCGGTCGGACGACGAAACAAAGTCAGCATCGCCACACCTGAAACAAGAATCACGGCGCTCATCAGCGTCCAGGCGTTGTGATAGCCGCGGGTCGGGTCGTCGGTCTTGGCGGCGGAAACGAGCATCGAACTGACGAGCGCCACGCCGAGAGCGGCGCCGATTTGTCGGGAAGTGTTGTTCAGAGCCGAACCCATCGCGAACCGCGGTTGCGGCAAGAACGCCGTGGCGGAACTCGAGATCGTCGAGATGCAAAGACCCACGCCGACGCCGATGAAGACCATCGTCGGAAAGTAGAAATCCCAGTAGTGGGCCTCGACTTGTATTTGATGGTTCATCCAGCCGATGCCGACCGCCATGATCAGCGCCCCTGCCCCGACGACTTTGCCGTGCCCGATTCGATTGGCGAGTTTTCCCGCGGGGGCCGCCACGATCGCGGCCGCAAGCGGGCCTGGCGAGCCGGCCAACCCCGAGAGCGAAGGGCTGTACCCCCAAACTATTTGCAGCCACTGTGTGTTGACAAAGATCATCGAGAAAAAACCCATCGTGAAAACGAATCCGCTGATCGCCGCGGCGGTGACGAACGGGAGTCGAAACAATCGCAGGTCGAGCACGGGGTGGTTTGTTTTGTTGCATCGCCAAACGAACATCGTCAACAAAACAAGCGCGACGACCAAGATCGACAGCGAGCGATTCGAAACCCAGCCCCACTCGTCGCTTTGCACGATCATCAAGGTGAGCAATCCGACACCCGACACGACCAAGGTCGCGCCGAGATAATCGACGGTGCGCGGCGCGGTTTCATCGCGTGACTCGTGCAGCAACTTGACGCCGATCGCGAATGCCAAGACACAGAACGGCACATTGATCAAAAACACCGAGTGCCAGCCGAAGTTGTCGACCAAAAACCCGCCGATGGTCGGCCCGCTGGCTGCGGAGACGCCGCCGACCGCGCCCCAGATGCCGATCGCCGCCGAGCGTCGCTCGACGGGAAACTCGGGCAAGACCAGGGCGAGCGAGGCGGGGGTGAGAATCGCGCCGCCCACGGCCTGAACCACTCGGGCGATCACCATGAAGATCGCGGTCGGCGAGACGGCGCAGAGAATCGAACCGACCATGAAGATCATCAGACCCGTCAAGAACGCACGCTTGCGCCCGAAGGCGTCGGCCAGTCGACCGGCCGTCAGCAAACCGGCGGCGTAGGCGATGTTGTAGGCCGAGAAGATCCAGGTCAGGGTGCGCCGACTATCTGGCCACTCGGCGACGAACGAGCCGAATGCGACATTGACGATGCTGATGTCGAGCGAAACAAGCATCACGCCGATTGCCGTGAGCGCGAGTACTTTCGCCCCACGAGACCAATTCTTCAAATCTGCATCATCCTTCTCTGTCGTCGTCGCGTCGATGGTTCCAGAGATTGTTTCTTATTTCTTCGCCGTCAGCATCGATCGATCGCCCTTCCCACCGTAGTTCGCCGGGTGTCGCCGACAACGAGGCGAAGAGTCCTTGCATCGGTGTCGCACCAACCATCTTGATCGCCTGTCGCGCGGCGAAGTGCGGATCTTTCGCAATGTCCGACATCGCGAGCACGGGACCGATCGCCGCCTGCGCGTCGGTAAAAGTTTTCAGCACCGTCTCGCTGTCGCGACTCGCGCAATAATTTGTCATCAACTCGTGCAAAATCGCTCGATGCTTCACCCTTCCCGCAAAAGTAGAGAATCTTTCGTCGTCGGCGACACCCAAAACTTCGTTGACTCGAGCGGCGACCGAATCTGAACTGGCCGAAACCCCGACCCATTTGCCGTCACGACATTGGTAAACGCCCCGAGGCACGGTGTAAGGAAGTTGCGAACCCAATCGCGGTTGTTCCTCGCCGGTCAGCAAGTAAAGCGAAATCAACGGTCCCATGATTTGAAACATCGTCTCGAGCAGATTCACATCGACTACCTGCCCGACCCCGCTGTGCAGGGCGACCATCGAGGCGAAAGCGGCGACTACGCCCGTCAATTCGTCGGTCAGCGCGACGGGCGGAAGCATCGGTGGACCATCGGGTTCTCCGCTGATCGCGGCCAAACCCGACATCGATTCGGCGATCGACGCAAAGCCCGGCCGATCTTTGTAAGGCCCG
>VGAB01000118.1 GCA_016870935.1 Actinomycetota bacterium
GCGAAAATTTCGGCGGCGATCGAACTTGAATACGACACTTTTGGCGACCCGAAGAACCCGGCGTTGTTGCTGATCATGGGATACACCGCGCAGATGGTGGCGTGGGAAGAAGAATTTTGCAAGATGTTCGCGGCCAAGAACTTGTTCGTGGTTCGTTTCGACAATCGCGACTGCGGACTGTCGACGAAACTTGACGGCGTGAAAGTCGACGTGAACGCGGTCATCGGCGCGGCGTTGATGGAGGAGACGATTCCGCCCGTGCCGTACACGCTGCGCGACATGGCTGCCGACGCGATCGGCTTGCTGGATTATCTGAAGATCGACCGCGCCCATGTTCTGGGTGCCTCGATGGGTGGAATGATCGCCCAAGTGTTGACGATCGAATATCCGCAGCGGGTGCGAACGTTGACCTCGGTGATGTCGATGTCGGGCGAACCCGAATACGGTCAGTCGGCGCCTGAGGCGATGGGCGCGTTGTTGTCGATTCCGCCGGCGGACCGCGAGGGTTACATCGCGCATTCGCCGATTTACCAGGCGTTTCACTCGATGAAATATCGCAGCGATGAAAACTCGAAGCGCGCCGCGGCCCGCGACTATGACCGTGGTTATTATCCCGAGGGCGCGCCGCGTCAACTCGCCGCGATCTACGCATCTGGTCGCCGTACCGAGCAACTGCGGGCGGTGAAAACGCCCACGCTGGTGGTGCACGGCAAAGACGACACTTTGATCACGCCCTCGGGTGGCGAGCGCACCGCGGATCTGATCCCCAATGCAAAATTCGAATTGGTCGACGACATGGGTCACGATCTGCCCGAGCCGCTGTGGGGCAAGCTCGTCGACTTGGTAGTCGGTTTCATCTCGAAGAATTGACCACAGTGGCGCAGTCGGGCACAGGGCCGCTCGCCGGTTACAAGATTCTCGAGATCGCGGGCATCGGCCCCGGCCCGTTCGCGGCGATGATGCTCAGCGACATGGGCGCCGAAGTCGTGCGCGTCGAACGGGTTCAGGCCGTGCGCGAGAACGCGACGGCGAATTGGGATGTGATGCAGCGCGGCAGGAAAAATATCGCGATCGATCTCAAGCATGCCGACGGTGTCGAAACTTTGTTGCAACTTGTCGAGCATGCCGACGCTTTGATCGAAGGTTTTCGTCCCGGAGTGATGGAGCGCTTGGGTGTCGGACCAGATGTTTGCCTGGCGCGAAACAAAAAGTTGGTGTTCGGGCGGATGACTGGCTGGGGTCAGGACGGGCCGTATTCGTCGGCGGCGGGTCACGACATCAACTACATCGCTTTGGCCGGAGCATTGGCCCACTTCGGGCGCGCGGGCGAGGCACCGGTGCCGCCCCTGAACATGGTCGGCGATTTCGGCGGCGGCGGAATGTTTCTCGCCTATGGTGTGGTTTGCGCGTTGCTCGAGGCGCAGCGCAGTGGCGTCGGCCAGATCGTGGATGCGGCGATGGTCGACGGTGCGGCGACTTTGATGTCGATGTTTTGGGGTTTCGCCAAGATCGGCATGCACGATGAAAATTCGCGCGGCACGAACATGCTCGACACCGGTGCGCACTATTACGACGCCTACGAGTGCAGCGACGGAAAATATGTTTCGATTGGTTCGATCGAGCCGCAGTTTTACCAACAGTTGCTGACGCTGACAGGTTTGGCGGGCGACGCAGAATTCGCCAACCAAAACGATCGCTCGAGATGGCCGGCGCTGAAGCAGAGACTGACCGAGGTTTTTGCGACGAAATCCCAGGCCGAGTGGTGCAAGATCATGGAGCACACCGATGTTTGTTTTGCGCCCGTGCTAACGATGACCGAGGCGAGTCGGCATCCGCACAATGTGGCGCGCAAGACATTTGTCGAAATCGACGGCACGACGCAGCCCGCACCGGCGCCCCGATTTTCACGCACAAGACCCGGCACGCCGAGCGGGCCCGAGTCTGCCGGGGCCAACACCGTCGAGGTTTTGCGCGCGTGGGGCGTAAAAGATGTCGACAGTTTGATCGAGCGCGGAATCGTCAAGCAGGGCGCGGCGAAAAAATAATCTGATGTCGACACTGGTTTGTTTTCACGCGCACCCCGACGACGAATGTCTGGGTTCGGGCGGCACCATCGCCCGGGCAAGCGCCGAAGGCCATCGAGTCGTGTTGGTCGTCGCAACCGACGGCGCCTACGGCGAGGCGCCGGGAGATTTGGCGCCGGGCGAATCGCTCGTCGATCGGCGATTCAAAGAGTTGTCGTCGTCGGCGAAAGTTTTGGGCATCGCCAGGGTTGAAATGTTGGGCTACAAAGACTCGGGGATGACGGGCTGGCCGCAAAACGCCGACCCGCAATCTTTCATGCGCGCCGATGTCGAAACGGCGGCGCAAAAACTTGCGGCGATCCTGCTCGAGGAACGCGCCGACGCCGTGACGATCTACGACTGGCACGGCAACTACGGTCACCCCGACCACATCGCCGTGCACAAAGTCGGCATGCGCGCCGCGGAGATCGCCGGTACGCCGAATATTTTTCAGATGACTATGAACAGGGATTTTTTTCGGAACCTGCGCAACGCGGTGATGGCGAATCCCGAAATGCAGCATCGAAAAGCGATGGAAGATTTTGATCCCGATGCGCCGGCCGATGACGGCAACCCGATCGGTGAGCCCGACAGCGTGATCACCCACAGCGTCGACGTGAAGAAATATTGCCGGCAAAAACGCGACGCGATCGGATGTCACGCCAGTCAGACCAGCGACACGTCATTTCGTCTGAACATGAGCGAGGAAGTTTTTGCCGAGGTCTTTGGCACCGAGTGGTTCATCAAAGTCGGTGAGTCGGGGCCCGCTCGCAATAGATGGCTGTTCGAATAGCGCGGGGCGAACAATGCCGATGAGAGTTGCGTTGGTGCGCCATGGTCGCGCATCGGCAGGATGGGACACGGCCGTCGACCCAGACCTGGATGATCTCGGCCGAAAGCAAGCCGATGACGCGGCGAAAAAACTCGCTCGAATTTTTGAAGGTCG
>VGAB01000119.1 GCA_016870935.1 Actinomycetota bacterium
ATCAAGGCGAACGCCGTGCGATGCATGCTGCCGGGCAAGATGCCGAGAAATGCGATGCCCACGACGATGCTCGGCAAGATGAACGGAATGCTGGTCAAACTTGTGAGCAGTCGTTGGCCCTTGAACTTGAAATTTGCGACACAAAACGCGATCGGGGCGGCCAAGGCGAGCGCGACCATCGTGCTGGCGACGGCCTGCCAAGTCGTGAACCAAATGACCTGTTGAATCGCGCTCGACCGCAGGAGTGAAAGCGAGATGTCTTCGAAGGTTCTGCCGAGAATATTCGCCACGGGTACGACTACGAACGCAAGCACGAAAAGCGTGGGCACGGCAAGCAGCGATTTGGCGAACTTCGAACGCCTCGTTCGTGTCTGTCGCATCGCCTGGGCTTTCGGGTCAGCGCAAGACAATGTTCGTGAATTGATCAAGCCAAATTAAAAGGCTGCGCGCGATCAGATCTGGGTCGAGTCGCAACGGCGACTCGGGTCGAAGCGAGTATTTGACGAAATCGTCGGGCAGTTTCGCCAGTTTGTTCGCGGGGTAGACGAAAAGCGTCAGTGGCAGGTCTTCTTGAAACTTGACGTCGCTCAGATAGTCGATCAACTGTCGGGCCTCGCTTTCGTGTTTCGTGCCGCGCAAGATGCCGGCGAATTCGACCTGGCGAAAACAGGTCAGCGCGGCCACGGCCGTCGGTGCCGTCGCTGGTCGAGGGTTGGCGAAGATCATCTCGGCGGGCGGGCTTGATCCGTAACTCACGACGATCGGCCGGTCGCCTTTGCCGGAGGAACCGGAGAACTCCGTGTAGTAGGCGGTCGTCCAGTCGCCCACAATCAGCGCGCCGTTTTGTTTGAGCGATTTCCAATATTCATCCCAACCGTCCTCGCCAAATTCGGCGATCGTGGCCAGCAAGAACGCGAGACCTGGCGACGAGGCGACGGGGCTCGGCACGACCAGCAGGTTGGCGTAGTTCGATGAAGTCAAGGCCCGCAAAGTCAGGGGTGGGGCGATGTTTCGTGATTTGAACCAGTTGACGTCGTAGTTGATGCAGACATCACCCGTGTCGACCGGCGTCGCTTCGTTGTTCGGCACGAGCGTTCGCGCGTATTCGTCGAGGTTCGCGATGTTTCGTGTCGCGTAAGGCAGAAAGATCTCGGCGGAGAGTGCGCGCGAGAGCAGTGTGTTGTCGACTCCCCAGAGAATGTCGGCTTCGGGGTTGCCCGCGGTGAGAGTCGCTTTAGTGACGAGTTCACCTGCGTCACCGCCCAGAACGATTTCAACTTTGATTTTCGTCGCGGCGGTGAAGTCGTCGAAAATCTCTGGTGAGGGAGTGAACGAGTCGTACGCCAGCAACTTGAGCGTGACGGGTTCGTTCGGGTTGGCTGGTTGGCCCTGATCGGCCGAATCATCGGTCGCACCGTCTGTTTTGGTCGTCTGGTTGCTCGTGCATGCACCTGCCAAAAGTGCGCCGGCGACGAGCAGCAAAAAGAATTGTTGTCTGGTTTTTTTCATGATGTGGCTCCGTATTGGTTAATGATCAGTAGTCGACCCGTTTGAATCGAAACCGAGACTTCCTCGCTCACCGCTTCGTTGCTGACGCCGCGGGTTTCGTGATTTGTGAGCGACTCGTCTTTCAACGGCCAGCGCAAACCTTTGGTTGAAATGCCTTCTGATTTGTCGCTGAAACTCTGCAGACCGATTGACGCACCGATTTTGGTGTTGAACGAAACCTCGGTCGGGCCTTGCAATGCGAAGAGATGCGAGTCGTTCCAAAGCGCCTCGACTTTTATGGTTCGCAATCGGGGATCGAACAACGTGGCGACGACGCCCAGTTGGTGATCAAGTCGACCGCCTCCGCCGGTGACCACGACGATTCTTTTCGAGCCGCGGTCGGCGGCGTATTGCACCGCCGAGTGCAGATCTGTGAAGTCTTTGTCGTGGCTGTGGCGAATCGTTTGCGCACCGCGGGTGGTGGCGCGGGCGAGGGCGGTTTCATCCACTGAGTCGAAATCGCCGATCACCAAATCGACTTTCAGACCGAGTTGGTCGGCGGAGTGCAGACCCGAGTCGGCGGCGATGATCAGATCGACTTTGTCGATCGCGCGAGCGGCGGCCAGCGTCGCGGTCGTAGGTTTTGGACCGCCGCTGAAAATCAAAGATGTGTCGGTCATTATCGCTTCCTCCGCTGGCATTACCCAGATCAGGTGTGCGGGTCGGTGGTGGCGACCACCCTCTCAGCCCACCGAACCAGTGGACTCCCCGTGCGTGATGTGTTAACGATAACAGTCTCGAGCGCGCGGTCGCAGGTAGCGTTTCAGCCGATGAACAAGGCGAGCCCCCTCGCTGGCGCGATGCCGGCGGCAAACAATGGAGCGAGTTCTGGTGTTGGCGGCGCGCCGAGTGCCGGTGTGGGCAGCGTTCCAGGTTCGACCGACACGATCATCACGATCACGCCGAACGCCCACGCCAAGTTGATCGAGTTGCGCGACGCCGAATCTGAGCGCGATCGGCTCGGTCTGCGGGTTGAAATCTTGTCGGGGCCTGGCGAGGACTTTCGATACGACCTGGTCTTCGACGAGTTCGTCAAGGCGGCGTTCAGCGACGAGGTGCGCACGATCAACGGCCTGAAGATAATTGTCGGCGCCAAAGATTTAGATCTGTTGCGCGGCGCCGAGTTGGATCATGACGAGGTCAAAGGTCTTTTGATTCGCAACCCGAACAAGCCGTTGAAAGCGAGTTTTGAAGGGCTCGTCGCCGACGACGAAACTTCTGCGCAGGTCGAGGCGATCGTGCTCAACGATGTCAACCCGGCGCTTGCGGCGCATGGCGGCTTCGTCACGTTTGCGGGCCACGACAACGAGGGCACCGCTTACTTCACGATGGGCGGGGGATGCCACGGCTGCTCGATGTCGCGGCAAACGATGCTCGAGGGTGTGCAGGCGATGTTGGTCGAGCGCGTGCCGGCGATTGCGCGAGTGCGCGACATCACCGATCACTCGAC
>VGAB01000120.1 GCA_016870935.1 Actinomycetota bacterium
TCAAAACGCAGGTGAAAACCTGGCGACGATTTCGGTTGTCGTGCCCGTTTATCGGGGCGAGTCGACGATTGCCCGAGTGGTGGGTGAACTCGAGAAGTTCACCGCACCATCCACGACTGCGAACGGCGTCCGGTATGTGGTCGCCGAGGTGTTGTTGGTCAACGACGCAGGCCCTGATGGTTCGGCGAAAGTCATCAACCAGTTGGCCGAGACTCGCGATTGGGTTCGACCCGTTTGGTTGTCACGAAATTTTGGTCAACACGCCGCGACGTTGGCTGGCATGTCCTCGAGCACTAGTGATTGGATCGTCACGATCGACGAGGACGGTCAGCACGACCCCGCGCAAATCGCCAAACTTCTCGACACCGCGGTCGAGACCAACACTCAACTTGTTTATGCGAAGTTCGAGGGAGGTGCCCCGCACTCGAAGTGGCGCAACTTTTTTTCGGCTGCGGCGAAGTGGTTTTACTCGAAGTTTTTGTCGCCGCAAGACGGAGATTTCTTCAGCAGTTTTCGTCTTGTTTCGGGTGAGATTGGTCGAAGCGTCGGCGCCTATGCGGGCTCGGGGGTCTATCTCGATGTTGCCTTGACCTGGGTCGTCGACAAGTCGGTCTCCTGTGAAATTCCACAACGCACCGAGTATCCCCGTCGAACCGGTTTCACCTTCAAGCGTTTACTGAGCCACTTTTTGCGACTGGTTCTGAGTTCGGGCACTCGTCCGTTGCGACTGGTCAGTCTCATCGGCTTTTCGTCGTTTGTTTTCGGCGTCGCCTATGCGATCTATGTGCTTTATGGCCGATTTGTCGACGGCGAGACGGTGGCAGGTTGGACGACCGTGGTGATCATCGTCTCGACCACCAGCGGGGCGATATTGCTCTCTTTGGGAATTCTCGCCGAGTATCTCGGCGTCGTGGTGAGAAACGCGATCGGTCGTCCGTTGTATTTGATTCGGTCGAACCCGAACAGCGACGCGTTGACGCGTGCACGAAACAGCAAAAATACGCGTGCATGAAAATTTGGGTGGTAGGTAGGGGCGGCCTGCTCGGGCGAAGCGTCGAACAAGTTGTCGACAGAATCGCCACCGTCTACAAGCCGGACAAGTCGATTGATTGGCACGATCGAGATCGGGCCAGTGCCCAACTGGCGAATTGTTCTGCCGAGTTTTTTGCCGATCGGCGCGGTGAAAATTGGGCGATTTTTTGGTGCGCGGGTCGGGGAACGCTTAACAGTCCATCTCTGCAAATGCAGGACGAGACGTTAATTTTCGAAAATTTCTTGAAAACAGTCCAGCGAGCGGCCGGAGAGCATGGTGCTTTTGATTCGTCGGTCAGCGGCACGCTTTTCTTTGCTTCGTCGGCGGGTGCGGTCTACGCAGGAAGCAAAAACCCGCCATTCACCGAATTGACGCCGACGATTTCGGTGACACCGTACGGCGACGCGAAGCTTCGCCAAGAGTCGCTGTTGCGCGAGTTTTCGGTGCGGACAAATACCCGTGTTTTGATTGGACGAATCTCGAATCTTTACGGGGCGCGCCAAGACTTGGGCAAGAACCAGGGTTTGATCGCGACGATTTGTTACTCGGTTCTGCGACGTCAACCCATAAATCTTTTCGTGCCCTTGGAGACCTCGCGAAATTACATTTATGTCGAGGATGCGGCACGAAAAATTGTTCGCCATACGATGTCGCTATCGCAACATCAAGCCGGGTCGCGTTTTGTCGTGAAACTCTTCGTCGCACCTGAAAATGTGACGGTCGGAGGCATTTTGAATGTCGCTCGATCGGTGCTGCGAGTCAAACCACTGGTTACTTTTTCGACTCCGCCGAACTCGCCGTACCAAGCCCAGAATCTAGTTTTCAAATCGATTGTCGACACGGGGCTTGACGACTCGGCAAACACCGGCTTCAGTGACGGCATGAAAAGAGTGATGCTCGACCTGCAGAGGGCGTTCGTAGATGTTGGTTGGCAAAAAAAGATCGAACATAGCGGATAAATGCGAACCTTGCTGGTGGCCAACGCCGACGACGCCGATCCGGGCTATATCGGTCAGCGATTTGTCGATCACGGTTTCATCGGCGAGCGCTTCAGGCAACACGGCGGCAAATTCGAGCATTGCGAGCGCGAGAACCCCGCGACTTGGCCGACGCTCGACGGAGCCGACCTGGTGATCTTGCTCGGCAGTTGGTGGTCGGCGTATTGGCCGAACATTCAAAAAAATGTTCGTGCCGAATGTGATCTGATCGTCGAGACGCATCGTCGCGGCATCCCGCTTTTTGGCATCTGCTACGGCGCGCAGATCATGGCGACCGCCCTTGGTGGTTCGGCGCAACGCGCGCAACATCATGAGGTCGGCTGGCACGAAGTTTTCGCCGCGGCGCCCAATGAAGTGATCGGCGGCACTTGGTTGCAATGGCACTACGACTCGTTCACGCCGCCCGAATCATGCGAGATTCTTGCCACGAGCCCAGCCGGACCCCAGGCGATTCGCGCGGGGAGATGTTTTGCGACGCAGTTTCATCCCGAAGTTACCGAGCAGATCGTGCAGCGATGGGCGAGCGAATCGGGCGCGGAAGAATTGGCGAGGATCGGTTTGAACGCCTCCGAATTGATCGCCCAAACCAAAAAAGAAGTCACCCGAAGCGCACCCGCGGCGGCGAGGTTGGTCGACTGGTTCATGGAGACAACAGCCAGATAAATCGCGTTCGCGCGACGAGTTTCACAAACGCCCAAAGTCGGGGCGGTTAAACCGTCGTCGCCTTCGCAGACTAGTTTTACAGGGGTATGTCTATGTTTTTGCGGTCGTATCTGACCGTTGTTTGGTTCGGAGTCGCCGCGGTCGGGGTAGCCGGATTGTTGCTGTGGGTGGCCTCGATCGTTCGACCCAATCGACCGAACCGAGAAAAACTTTTGACCTACGAAAGCGGTGTCGACCCCGTCGGTCATGGTTGGTCGCAGAGCCAGGTTCGCTATTACATTTTCGCGTTGTTGTTCGTGGTGTT
>VGAB01000121.1 GCA_016870935.1 Actinomycetota bacterium
TGGAGCGATCGCATGCTCAACGAAGGTCGGGCGTTCGTCGTGCCGACGACGCTGAACGGCGAAACAATTCTGCGCTTTTGCATCATCAATCCCCGCACCACCATCGACGAGGTCGCCGATATTCTCAAGTCGCTAGAGTAATTTCGTGCTGAAAGCCGTTCGATCCGTAGTTCGGCTGAGAAAATTCGAGTTCAACGGCGACAAACGCAGGCTCGCAGCGTGCGGCGACTTGAAAGATCTGCGCAAACTTGCCAAACGAAATCTTCCGGGCGGTGTGTTCGATTATTTCGACGGCGCCGCCGAAGACGAGTGGTCGTTGGCCAACAACAGCAACGCCTTTTCGAAGTTCGGTCTCGTACCGAAGGTCCTCCGCGACGTTTCTAAAATCGACACGACGACGACGATCATGGGTCAGGACGTGCCGTTTCCGATCGCTCTCTCGCCGACAGGTTTCACGCGCATCGCCCATCCGCAGGGTGAACTTGCCGTGGCCCGTGTTGCGGGCAAAAACGCGTTGCCGTTCACTTTGTCGACGCTCGGCACGCGCAGCATCGAAGAAGTCGCCAGCGTCGCCACCGGCCCGCTCTGGTATCAGCTCTATGTTTGGCGCGATCGCGGGCTCTCGCGCGAACTTGTGCAGCGGGCGAAAGCGGCGGGTTACAAGGCGATCATGATCACCGTCGACACCGCGGTTTTCGGTCGTCGCGAGCGCGATGTTCGTCGCGGTTTCACGCTTCCGCCCAAAATCGGACTCGAGACTTTCATCGACGGCATTCGGCATCCGCGTTGGACGTTTAAGTTCGTGACAAACGAACCGATCACTTTTTCGGCGGTGGCGGGTCGGTCAGATGTCGACGGCTCAAAAGCGATCACGTTGTCTGATTATGTAAATTCGCAATTCGACCCGACTTTGAGTTGGCGCGACCTCGATTGGATTCGCCAAGAATCTGGTTTGCCGATCATGCTCAAGGGCATTCAGTGTGTGGCCGACGCCAAGCAGGCCGTGTCGCTGGGCGTCGAGGCGATTGCACTGTCGAACCATGGTGGTCGACAACTCGACGGGTCTCCTGCACCAATCGAACTGTTGCCGAGCGTGATCGACGAAGTTGGCGACTCGATCGAGGTTCTCGTCGACGGCGGCGTTCGCCGTGGCTCAGATGTTGTCAAGGCGTGTGCGCTCGGCGCGCGGGCGGTGATGTTTGGTCGACCCTATTTATATGGCCTGGGTGCGGCGGGCGAGTTGGGCGTGCAGTGGGCCCTAGACCACATCACCAGCGGCGTTACGCGCACGATGGCTTTGATCGGCGAGACTTCGATCAAGGGTTTGCGACGCGAATCGGTAGTCGCGCGGTAGTTATTTTTTGGCCGCGGGGGTCTTTTTGACGACGGTCTTTTTTCGCGCACCGTAACGCTTGTTGAAGCGGTCGACTCGACCCGCAGAGTCGATGATCTTCATCTGACCCGTGAAAAATGGGTGGCTGGCGTTCGAGATTTCAAGTTGCACCAACGGATATGTGTTGCCGTCATCCCACACGACCGTCTTGCTCGGGTCGGTTTTCAGCGTCGAGCGCGTCAAAAATCGGTAGTTGGCCGAACTGTCTTCGAAGACGACGAACTGATAATCGGGATGAATCTCGGGTTTCACGGCTTCAAAGTGTAGCGGGGCAAAACCGCCCTCTATACTGTTCAAATGCCAAATCGCTGTGATGTGCTCTCGAAGACCCCGGGCAAGGGTCATACAATTTCGCACTCGCATATCCGCACGAAGCGCTGGTGGCGGGTCAACACCCAGAAGCGTCGCTTCTGGTTGCCCTCCGAGCGTCGCTGGGTGACGCTCAACGTCAGCACCAAAGGTGTTCGCACAATCGACAAGCGTGGCATCGAGTCGGTCGTCGCCGAAATGCGCCGCGCAGGCAAGAAAGTCTGATCGTTCATGGCCGCAAAAAGCAAAGACAAACGTCCGATCATCAAGTTGCGCAGCACCGCCGACACCGGCTTCACCTATGTGACGCGAAAAAACAAAGTCAACTCGCGCGAGCGCCTCGAACTCAAGAAATACGACCCGATCGTGCGCAAGCACGTGATCTTCAAAGAAGAGCGTTAAAAACTCTTTAGCGCGTTAGCCAAGTCGGTTTTGATATCGACGCAGGCCTCTAGCCCCACCGACAAACGAAGCAGCGAGTCTGTCACCCCCGTCTCGGCTTTCGTCTTGGCGTCGACGCTGTTGTGGGTGCTCGTCGCAGAATGCGAAATTAGCGTCTCGGGCCCGCCCAGCGTCACGGCCGTTTGCACGAGTTTCAAGGCGTCGAGCAGTTTCGCGGCATTTGCGCGCCCGCCCTCGACCTCGAACGACAGCACCGAGCCTTTGTAGGCCATCTGTTTGTTCGCCAATTCGTATTGCGGATGCGACTTAAGCCCGGGGTAGTGCACCGCGGTGACACTTTCATGCTCGCCCAGCCACTCGGCAAGTTCTTGGGCCGAAGCACTCTGCCGAGCGAGTCGTGCATCGAGCGTGCGAATGCCGCGCAGCGCGTTCATCGCGTCGAATGGTGACGCGGTCGCACCGTGCAAGATCGAATAGCCCCAGATGTCGCCGATCAGGTTTTGGTCGGCGGCGATGACGCCGAGCGTCGCGTCGTTGTGCCCGGCGATGCCCTTGGTCGCCGAGTGCAGAACGATTGACACGCCGTGGTCGTGCGGTCGTTGCCCAAGTGGGGTGGCGAGCGTCGAATCGACGAGGGTGATTGGTCCTTTGATTGCGCCGAGAGCGTCGAGGTCGACCAAATCTAAATGCGGGTTGCTCGGTGTCTCGGCCATCACGAGCATTGTCTTGCCGGGGCGAACGGCGGCCGCGAACCCTTCGGCGTTGCGTCCGTCGACGAGGGTTACATCGATGCCGAGTCGGGCGCACGGCCCGTTCAAGAACGCGAGTGTGCCCGCATAACAGTTGCGTTGCGCCACGATGTGGTCGCCGGG
>VGAB01000122.1 GCA_016870935.1 Actinomycetota bacterium
TGCATTTCGCGTGGCTGCATCGCCAGGGTCTGAAGAATCTAAGGCAAGTCAATCGGGTTCATCTGCAATTACTGCTGCTGGCCTCGTTGCCCGTGCTTTATGTGATTGCCCGTCAACTACTTTGGCCGCCGATCGATAGTTGGCAGGACTATCAGCAGCCGACTTGGGCCGGGGTCGTCAACGGTCTATGGCTTGTAGTTTTGGCACTGCTGTTTCTCGGAGTTATCGGTTATCGATACAAAACGAAACGAAAGACCCATCACGGCGTTGTAGTTCTGGGTGCAGGTTTTGCCATTACCGCTTTGGCCTTGTTTCCTTATTTTGCCGGGGAGCTTTATGTCGGTTTTGCCGGGCGACCTGCCATCGTCACGGTTTTTGAGTTTCGCGCTGATTGGCGCAGTCGCCACCAACTTTTGATGCCGCTTGGGCTGGCACTAGGTGTCGTCGGCCTTAACGAGTTGCTGAAACAGAGATTCAAAAACAAGTTTTTCGGCGTTGTTCTTGCGCTCTCTGTCGGTCTGAACATGTTTTGGGGTTCGCAATACTTTTTGATGTCGCACAAGCAGGAGCAACTCGTCGAACTGTTCAAGACGACTGCGGGTGAGTCAACGATTGCATCGGTCGAAGACTTGGCAATGCAGTTCAACGGGCGTGGGTCGTCGTTTCGTGGATACGAATGGAGCGGTTTCATGACGCTCGCGGGGATTTCGACCGATCGTCCAGGTTGCGAGGCACTCCCCACTGGTTCGGCGCTGACGTTGAAGTCGAACAGGTCATATTTGGAAGCGCTCGCGACGCGTGACTTAGATCTTTATTTCGAGGTCAAACCGTGCAGTGAGGTTCTCGCTAAAGACGGTTAGACGCCGCACGGCCTCGCTACGATTTCGTCGGGAGGTGCGCGAAGTGCCATATGTTCCGGTGTTCCAACACGCGATCGGAAAATGGCGACCTCGATGGCGCGGCCGCATACACGGCGGGGCGGCAGCCGTCACCATTCCTGCCGGCGTGATCCTTACATGGGTCACACCAAGCGGATTGCCCAAAGTTGCCGTACTGATCTATTGCCTTTCGTTGTTGGCGTTGTTCTCGACCTCTGCCGCCTACCACCTTTTGACCAGGTCACAGCGCGCGCAACGCCTGATGCGACAACTTGATCATGCAATGGTCTATGTCTTTATCGCCGGCACATACACGCCCGTCTGTTTGCTGGCGTTGCCCCGAAGCATAGGCATCACATTTCTTGTCGCCATTTGGTGCGCGGCGCTTTTTGGCATCGTGTTGAAGATCATGTGGCGTGCGCACAAGACATCGGGTGCGATGTATCTGGTCATCGGTTGGGCGGCGCTGGTGATTTTGCCGTGGGCGCATCATCTGGCAGGTTTCACCAGTCTGTCGTTGTTCTTTGCGGGCGGCGTCGTCTACACCGTCGGGGCGATTTTGTTTTATCTTCAGCGTCCGCGACTCAAGCCGCTCGTGTTCGGATACCACGAGGTCTGGCATGTGCTCACTGTTGTGGCTGTTGCTCTTCAGTTTGCCGGCGTTGGCGTGTTGATTGCCCGCGTCGGTTGACGCCGAGCGAAACGATCGTCGCGGGAATAAAAAACGCGCGACCGTGGAACGAAACATCGTCCCAATGTTTCGTAGTCATCGGTGCATGCCATGCGCGAATGCGGTAGACCAAGAACAGCAAGACCACCGCGTGCAGAGAAATGATCGACCAGGCGAAACCCTGCTCGCCGGCGATGTCGAGAAATGGTGCGGCCACAAGCGGACCGATCATCGCACCGACGCCATAAAGCGTGACGAGTTGCGACGCCGCGGCCCCCATTTGTTCTGGTGAAACCCAGTCGTTGGTGTAGGCGCCGCCGATCGCATACAGCGGAAAGCTGAATCCGCCGATCAAGAACATCAACAAGATCGTCCAATTGCTGGCTGTGGGCTGTGAGATCATTACGCCGGCGAGGGTGATCACCCCGATGCAGCACAAAAGTCCGATGATACGACGATCTATGTCGTCTGATGCCGAAGAGATCGGCCAGGTGAGAGCCATGCCGCCGAGTTGGAGCACCGCGACAAGAACTCCGATGCGCCCAACGCTGAGGCCCTCGCGCGTTGCATGAATCACCGCCATGCCGAGAATGCCGCCGTGGGCCAGACCGACGAGCAATATCGTGCCCGCACCCGTCGGCACGATTTTTGCGAGTTCGCGCATGCTGAGGTGCAGATGGTTTTCGATCTCGGGCGTCGTGGCCTGCTCTGAAATCGCCACGGGAATCACGGCGAGCGAGGCGATGATCGCCGCGAACGCATACCCGCCGATATTGCGGGCGTCGAAATTGAAAACCAATAGTTGACCCAGCCCCCACGCGCCGATCGTGACGACGTTGTAGATGGCGAGCAATCGCCCGCGATAGTGGTTTTCTGCCATGCCATTGAGCCATGATTCGGCGATCACATATAACCCGGCCAAACAAAGCCCCGTGCTCACCCGCATTATCAGCCAGACGATCGGCGAGTCGAACAATCCGGTGACGATTATCGACGCGCTGAGCAACGAGGTGAGTGCCGCGTACACGCGAATATGGCCGACGCTTCGAAGTGCTCGAAGCGAATACCAAGACCCGATCAAAAAACCGGCGTAGTAGGCGGTGGTGATTCCTCCGCTGATCAGAGTCGGCAAATTTTCGAGTTCGGCGCGAATACCGAGCAGGGTGCTGAAACTGCCAGCAGAAATCATCAACAGAGTCAGGCCGGCGAACAGGCCCCATGTCGCCAACAGAATCGTGCGGCGATTCGCGTTGAGTTTGGGGAAGATCTTCACTTATTCAGTCAAGCATCCGCTGGCGAGTGCGTCTGGCAATTCCGCGATTCGCGTCGTGTGAATTAAGTGGTTGAAGAAAACGCTCGTC
>VGAB01000123.1 GCA_016870935.1 Actinomycetota bacterium
CAATCGGCGCCGAAATCAGGGTCGAGATCGAAACGACCCGCAACATCAGGCAGGCCGGCGAATAAACAGCCTGAAGCGGTCGGGCGATGTTGAGGCCGACCGCGTAACAAAGCAAGGCCAAAATCAGATAAATGATTCCACGAAGGTCAGCCGAACTTCCCTCGCTGATCGAAGGTGCCGCGATCAACACGATGCCCACGAAGCCGACCAGCACGCTGAGCGACCTCTGCAAACTTGGCGCTCGTCGCACCCAAACCGCCGTTACGACCGCAACCACGACCGGTAGCGCACCGTTCATCATTCCCGCGATACTGCTGGCAACTGTTTTCTCGGCGAGCGGAAACAGCAGAAACGGCAGCGCCATCCAGATCAGACCGAGTACCCAGAGTCGGGCTCGATGTCTTTTGTCGATTTTTGCTCGTGCTCCCGGTATGAAAAACAGCGCGACCATGCCGAAAAAACTTCTGCCAAAGGGCACAAAAAGAGCCGGAGCATCGCGGATAATGATGTCGATCAGCAAGAAACTCGATCCCCATGTCAGTGCCATGCCGAGTGCGAGCGACCATTCAAATGCGCCAAATTGCAGATTCGTGTCAGCTGTCAACGCACCAGAACCAGCAGCCGAATGTGGGGTTTTCATCGCGGTTTACTATTCTCGCCGATGGGCAAACAATTTGATGGTTTCAAAGTGAGGCGATGATGGGCGAAGTTCACGCGATTGATGCGCTTGCTTTCGAGCAACGAAAGTTTCCGCCGTCGCCCGAATTCAAGGCACATGCGATAGTGCACGACCAGAGTCTCTACGAGGAGGGGCGCCGCGACTTTGTTTCGTACTGGTCGCGCCACGCACGCGAGTTGATCTCGTGGGTCAAGCCATTCTCGAAGACTCTCGAGTGGGACCTTCCCTATGCCGAGTGGTTCAGCGACGGCATGCTCAATGTCTCGTATAACTGCCTGGATCGTCACGTCTTGGCGGGGCGCGGAGAAAGAGTCGCTTTTTATTGGGAGGGCGAGCCGGGTGATTCTCGCGTCGTTACATATGCCGAACTGCTCGCCGAAGTGCAAAAGTTCGCCAACGTCTTGAAGAGTTTGGGTATCCGAAAAGGTGATCGCGTCAATATCTATCTGCCGATGATTCCCGAAGCGGCCGTGGCGATGCTCGCATGCGCCCGCATCGGTGCCGCGCACAGCGTCGTCTTCGGCGGCTTTTCTTCTCAGTCGCTTTCGGATCGCATCAATGACGCCGGGGCAAAATTATTGATCACCGCCGACGGTGGTTGGCGACGCGGCGAAGTTTTCGCGCTCAAGTCGCAGGCCGATGAGGCGCTCAAGTCGACGACGACCATCGAACATGTCGTCGTGGTCAAGCGCGGAAACAATCCCGTGCCAATGACCCCAGGGCGCGATGTTTGGTATCACGAGGCGATGGCCGGCGCAGACGCGGTGTGCGACGCCGAACCGATGGAGGCCGAACACCTCTTGTTTTTGCTGTACACATCGGGCACGACCGGAAAACCGAAGGGCATCATGCACACGACGGCGGGATATTTGACCCACGTTACAACGACCTTCAAATACGTCTTCGACCACAAACCAGAGACCGATATTTTTTGGTGCACTGCCGATGTCGGCTGGGTCACGGGGCACAGTTACATCGTCTACGGGCCGCTGGCGAATTGCGCGACGCAGATCATGTATGAAGGCGTGCCGAATTTTCCCGCCAACGATCGAATCTGGCAGATCATCGAGAAGTACAAAGCCACGATTTTTTACACGGCACCGACGGCGATTCGCACCTACATGAAGTGGGGTGCGCAAGAGCCGGCGAAGCACGACTTGAGTTCGTTGCGCCTGATCGGCACCGTCGGTGAACCGATCAACCCCGAGGCATGGATTTGGTATCACGAGAACGTTGGCGGGTCGCGTTGTCCGATTGTCGACACGTGGTGGCAGACCGAAACTGGCGGGATGATGATCACCCCGCTTCCCGGCACGACGGTGACCAAGCCGGGTTCGGCGACTTTTCCGTTGCCGGGTATCGGTGCTGAATTGGTCGACGAGCAGGGCAACCCGGTCGTGGCAGGCGGTGGTTATCTAACTTTGACGACACCATGGCCGGGCATGCTGCGCGGCATCTGGGGCGACCAAAAGCGATATCGCGAAACCTACTGGAGTCGTTTTCCTGGACGATATTTTGCGGGAGACGGCGCGAAGTTGGACGACGAGGGATATCTCTGGCTGTTGGGTCGGGTCGACGATGTGATGAATGTTTCCGGTCATCGAATATCGACCACTGAAGTCGAGTCGGCGCTGGTTTCTCATCCCAGCGTCGCCGAAGCCGCGGTAGTCGGCGCCAACGATTCGATGACCGGCCAGGCGATAATCGCCTATGTCACCTTGCGGGGCGGGCTCGAAGTCGACGAAAAAGTTTTGCGCGAGCACGTGGCGAAAGAAATCGGCCCCATCGCCAAACCCAAAATGATCTACTTCACGCCCGATCTGCCCAAGACCAGAAGTGGAAAAATCATGCGCCGGCTGTTGCGCGATGTCGCCGAGGGCCGCAATATCGGCGACACGACCACGCTCGCCGACGCCTCGGTGGTCAGCGAACTTCAACGCAGGGCGAGCGAAACACCGACCGAAGACTGAGATGTGTCGCGCCGTTAGTCGCGAAAGTTGATGAACTGAAGCGGCAGATCAAGGTTCGCCGCACGAAGCATGGCGATCGTTTGCTGCAGATCGTCGCGTTTTTTGCCCGAAACGCGCAATTGATTCGCCTGTGTTTGGCTGCTCACGCCTTTCGGACCCTTGTCCTTGATCAACTTGTTGATTTCGCGCGCCTTGTCGGCGGGAACGCCAACTTTGATCGTCACGATCTGACGCACGCTCTCGCCGGTGGCTTGCTCGA
>VGAB01000124.1 GCA_016870935.1 Actinomycetota bacterium
TTGACTTCGACGAATTGCTCAGCCCGCCGACGCTTGGCGCGGCGACCTTGCCCGTGAACGCCGATGTGATCGACGAAATTCTTTGCATCGCCCGCCACACCCGCGCCGCATCAACCGTTGAAGATCCGGCAAGCGCCGCTTGATTCGAGCGGTGGCGTAAGGTTGGGGTGGCGTCGGTCGACGACGAAGTGACCTTCGTGATGGAGGAATCTGATGGGTGAGTGGGAAAAGGGCCTCGAAGTCGCCCGTGAGCGCGGACTGATCGACGAGAATCTTCGCGACCGACTGTCGTCGCTCGAGTTCGAGCGCGAGGCGCCCGTCGGCAAGTTTCCGATGCGCATCGCGTTGTTCGTGCTCGGCGCGATCTTGTTGGTGTCGGCCGGCTTCGCAGTTTTGGTTCGTGTCTTGGGCGAAGATCCGTCTGAGTTTCTCGTGTCGGCGATTTTGATAATCGTGGCGATCATCGCCGAGACGATCGCGCGACTCGTGCAGCGCGCGAAAGTTCTGACATTTTTGGCGGGGATCATCGGCACATTCGCCGGACTTCCTTTGGGCTTCAGTCTGGCGATTTTGCTGCCGGGTGAACCGAACTCAGGTGCTTTGGCGCTCGGGTTCTTCGTCGCCGCGCTGTGGTCGGGCTATTGGTTCAGGCGCACCAAGAGCGGGCTGGCGATCAGCGCCGTGGTGCTCGAACTCGGTGGGTCGATAATCGCGATCGGTGAAATGGGCAAAGTTTCGAACGAAACCACGGGGGTCGCACTGTGCGTGCTGGGCGTCGCCGTCGCCGTTTTCGCGATTCTCGGACGCTTGAAGCCGAGCCTGCCGCCCCTCGTGGCATCGTTGATCGTGATCGGCTGGGGTTGTGCCGCACAAAACTCTTTCGGCGTCGATGTGATCGCCGTTGTCGGATTGGTGTTGTCGGCGGGTTTGTTCTTGCTTTCTTACCGACGCAGCGAAGCGATCATGTCGGCCGCGACCGCCGTCTCGACAGGTATCTGGGCGGTCGTTTTGACGACCGCGTTGACCGACGGCTCGATCGCACCGCTGATAGTTGCCGCGGTGCTGGGTGCCGCGTTGATCGCCTGGAGCGCAAAACTGACGCGCAAATAATTTTTAGAGCTGCATGCTCTTGATTTCGAGGAATTCGTCGAAACCGTATTCGCTGTATTCGCGGCCGATGCCTGACTGCTTGTAGCCGCCGAGCGGGGCGTTGACGTTGAACGCGCCGCCGTTGACCGCGACCTGACCCGTGCGAAGTTGCCGGGCGATGGCGACGCCCTTCTCTTTGGTCGAAGCCCACACGCCGCCCGACAAACCGTAGACGGTGTCGTTGGCGATGCGCACGGCGTCGGCCTCGTCTTCGTAGGCGATGATGCTCAGCACCGGACCAAAAATTTCTTCTTGGGCGATGGTCATCGAGTTCTTGACGTTTGAGAACACGGTCGGCTTGACGTAGTAACCCTTGCCGCAACCTTCGGGCACCCCGACGCCACCAACGAGAAGTTTCGCGCCCTCGTCGATGCCTTTTTGGATGTAACCGTTGACGCGATCACGCTGCGCGGCAGAAGCCAGGGGCCCGAGCGCGGTGGTCTGCTCGAACGGATCGCCGACCTTCATCGCGGCTGCCGCGTCGGCGGCCAAAGTTTCGGCTTCGGCGAGACGCGACTTCGGCACGAGCATGCGCGTCATGGCGAGGCAGGTTTGTCCGCTGTTCAAGAATGCGTCGCCGACGCCGCGCTTGACCGCCTTGGCGAATGTTTCAGCGTCGAGATCGGCGCAGATGATGTTGGCCGATTTTCCGCCGAGTTCGAGGTGAACTTTTTTGACCGTGTCGGCGGCGACCTGACTTACGCGACGACCCGCGCGAGTCGAGCCGGTGAACGAAATCATGTCGACTTCTTTGTGCGCCGCCATCGCTTCGCCGACGATCGGGCCGGTGCCGGTGACGAGGTTGAACACGCCGGCGGGCAGACCGATCTCGTCGATGATCTCGGCGAGGATGAACGCGTCGATCGGGGCGATCTCGCTCGGCTTGAGCACGATCGTGCAACCTGCCACCATGGCGAACGCGACTTTGGCGACGATCTGGTGCAGGGGGTAGTTCCAGGGGGTGATGCAACCGACGACGCCGATCGGTTCGCGAACGACGAGCGAGTTGCCGAGTTCGTGCGAATATTCGAAACCTTCGGCGACGATCGCGGCCTGCTTGAACGAATTGATCGGAAGACCGACTTGAATCATCTGGCTGAGAAACTTGGTCATGCCGGTCTCGCGCGAGATCGCGGTCGCGAGTTCATCCATTCGGGCGGCGATGCCGTCGCCGATGCGGTTCATATATTTGGCGCGCTCTTGCACATCGAGGCCCGACCAGCCGATGAACGCAGCACGCGCGGCTTTGGCGGCGGCGTCGACATCTTGGGCGTTGCACGACGGGATCGTCGCCATGACTTGTTCGTTGGTCGAGTCGAAAACTTCGATCGGCTTGTCGGCACCCTTCGGGGCGACCCACTTGCCGTTTACGTAAATCTTTTCGTATTTTTTAGCCTGCATATCGCGCCTTTGCTGTCGTGGTTGATGCGAACCAGGCTCAGGCTAGTGCGGGTAGTTTTGGAACATGCAGGCAGAGCAATTAACGCCAGCAATCGGCGCAAAAGTTTCGGGGATCGATCTCTGCGCGCCGCTGACCCCCGAGCAACGGTCTGAGATCGAGTCGTTGCTGGTCGAGCACCATGTGCTGTTCTTCGAGGATCAACCGGTGACCCCGCGCCAACATCGCGACCTCGCGGCGAACTTCGGCAAGTTGCACGTGCACCCGGTGTATCCGCACGACCCCGAAGCCGAGGAGATAATCGTGCTCGACACGGGGGTCGACAACCCGCCCGACAATGACTCGTGGCATACCGA
>VGAB01000125.1 GCA_016870935.1 Actinomycetota bacterium
GATTCGATCATCGACGTGCCGACGCACAGCGCACAGATTCAGACGGCTATCGAAACCGCGCTTTCACCCTCTTGGCGCGAACGAGCGGCAAAAACTTCGGGCGTCTACGGCGCGGGCAACTGCGCCAAAACCATCGCCGATACGCTGAAAACCGCGAATCTCGGTGTCCAAAAAACTTTTTTCGACCTGCGATGAGCAAACAATGAGTTACCAACCCACTTTTGTGATCGCCGAAGCGGGCGTCAACCACAACGGTTCGATGAGCCTGGCAAAAGAGTTGATCGACTCGGCGGTCGCCGCCGGTGCCGATGCGGTGAAGTTTCAATCGTTCAACGCCGAAAGTCTCGTCACCACCGATGCCGAGATGGCCGAGTATCAGATCGCCAACACGGGCAAGAGCGAGTCGCAATATGAAATGCTCAAACGCCTCGAACTTTCGACTGACCAACAACGCGAACTTTTTGAGTATTGCGTTGGAAAAAAGATTCAATTTCTCTCGACCCCCTTCGACTACGCGAGTTTGAAATTCTTGGTTCAAGATCTGGGTTTAGCGACGATAAAAATCGGTTCGGGCGAACTCACCAACGCCCCGTTTTTGCACCAGGTCGCGTCGCTTGCAAAGCACCTGATCCTCTCCACCGGAATGAGCACCGAAAGCGAGGTTCGCTCGGCGCTCGGCGTGGTCGCCCATGCGTTCGTCTCGAAACAACCGCCTTCGGGCGAACAATTTAAAAAGTCGTTTGATAGCGAGGCCGGCAAGCGGGCAATCTCTTCGCGGGTGACATTGCTGCACTGCACCACCGAATACCCCGCGGCACCCGAAGAGATCAACCTTCGGGCGATGCGCACCCTGGCCGAGCGATTCGATTGTCGAGTCGGCTTCTCAGACCACTCGGCGGGCACCCACCTCGCCGTGGCGGCGGTGGCGCTCGGTGCCACGGTGATCGAAAAACATCTGACGACGAGTCGCGAACTACCCGGACCCGACCACATGGCGTCACTTGAACCACTCGAGTTCAAGCGCCTCGTCGCAGACATTCGCGAACTAGAACAAGCCCTCGGAGACTCGGTCAAAAAGCCGACGACATCGGAGACCAAAAATATCGGCGTCGCCCGACGAAGTCTCGTCGCCGCGCGCGCGATCAAGGCGGGCGAGCTGTTCACCGTCGAAAACCTCACGGTGAAACGACCCGGCAACGGAAAGTCACCGTTCGAATACTGGTCGCTGCTTGGCACGAAATCACCGCGGGATATCTCAAAAAATGAAACCATCTAAAACTTTTTTGGTCGGTGGTGGCGGACACGGCCGAGTCGTGCTCGACGCGATTCTGGCTTCAGGAAACTCGATCGACGGAATTCTCGACGCCCAACTCGAGCAGGGCTCGCGAATTTTCGGCGTCGAAGTTGTCGGTGGCGACGAATTTCTTGAATCTGTCGATCCGAAGACGACGCGACTGATCAACGGCGTCGGCTCGACCGGCAACAGCGCACGACGAATCGAGATCTTCGAACGATTCTCGAAACGCGGCTTCAAATTTGTCGGCGTTGTGCACGCGGCCGCCTCTGTCGGCAAAGAATGCTCGGTTGATCCGAGCGCGCAGATCATGGCGGGTGCGGTGTTGCAAAATCGGGTGAGCGTCGGCAGAAACGTGGTCGTCAACACGCGGGCCTCGGTGGATCACGATGTGTCGCTCGCCGATCATGTGACCGTCTCGCCCGGTGCGATCATTTCGGGCGGCGTGAAACTCGGTCGCGGAACTTTTGTCGGTGCCGGCGCGGTGATTATCCAAGGCATCGAAGTCGGCGAAAATTGCGTCGTCGGTGCGGGCGCCGTGGTGCGACACGACGTAAAGGGCGATAGCACCGTCGTCGGCAACCCCGCTGCACAATTAGAATAACGACGATGTCCAGTTGGCGAGACGCGCTCGTTTCTGGTTCGACGTCTTTGCGTCAGACCATCGAAGCCATAACCAAGGGCAACCTGCAGATCGCCCTCGTCGTCGACGACAAAGACAAACTGCTCGGCACGGTGACCGACGGCGACATTCGCAAGGCGATCTTGGCGGGCAAAGACCTGAGCATCACTGCCGCCGAAGCGATGCGCAAAGAACCGATCACCAGCGCGGCCTCGACCCCGCGAGCGGCGGTGCTGAGATTGATGCGCGAGAAACGCATCCATCAGATGCCGTTGCTCGATCAGAACGGCAAGGTGGTCGATGTGCTGACGGTCGACGATCTGATCGGTGCGCACCAAAAACCCAACGCGATAGTGATCATGGCGGGCGGCCTCGGCACGAGGCTTCAGCCTCTCACCCAAGACATGCCAAAGCCGATGCTCAAGGTCGGTGGAAAGCCGATTCTTGAAACGATCATCCAGTCGTTCATCGACCAGGGTTATGTCAACTTTTTCATCTCGATCAACTACAAGGCTGAAATCATCACCGACTACTTCGGGGACGGCTCGCAGCTTGGCGCGAACATCACGTATCTGAATGAAAAGTCGAGGCTCGGCACCGCCGGCGGACTCTCGCTCTTGCCCAAAGGCGTCGTCGCCCCGATCGTGGTGATGAACGGGGACCTTTTGACCCGAATCTCGGTCGACGCCCTGCTCGACTTCCACGAGCGCGAAAACGCCGTCGCCACCATGGTCGTGCGCGAAGACCATTATCAGATTCCGTACGGCGTCGTTCAGATCGACGGCACCCAGATCATCGGGGTCGAGGAAAAACCGACGCAACGACACCTCGTCAACGCGGGAATCTACGTGATCAGCGCCGACGGGTTGGCCGATATCCCGAACGAAACTTTCTACGACATGCCGACGCATTTCGCCAAACTTTCGGCGAACGGTCATCGAACCGC
>VGAB01000126.1 GCA_016870935.1 Actinomycetota bacterium
TGCGACAAATACGCCGACGGTGTCACCGGCGTGTGTTCGACGACGCCACGCCCGACTTCGCGCGCCGCACGAATCGCATCCAGGTCAATCCCCAGGTTTTTCGCCATGTTCACCTTCGTTTAAAACTATCGGATGAGCACCAACGCGCGCTTCGATGTTCAGTTCAGTTTGATGACTGCGTATGTTTCGTTCGAGAACTCGATCGTGCCGAAATTTTTCCAATCTTCGGAATTGGTCAGGTCTTTCCGCAGCAAAAACCACTCGACGTTCGACTTTTTCAGCGCATCCAGTGATGATTGTGAAGCGGCGTTGGCGAAACTCACCGAGTCGATCACCCGTTTCGCGACCCACGGTTGCAGGGCATCACCGTCGCTGATGCCCACCCAGAAGTTGCCGGCGAGAAATCTTCGGTCGACGAGCGCGGTCAGCAACTTGTAACCGCCCGGGTTACAGTCATCCGTGCCGACCCATCGGATAACCTGGTCGCGGGTGCAGTTCATGCTGAAATCCACCCGAGACTGCCAATCAGTATCAGAGTTGCAGTTCTCCGAGATCTCTTCGCAGAAGTCGTTAGTCGCGAATACGGCCGACAATCGAGTGTTCTGGCTTATCCACTCTGATGCCGATAGAAGATCTGGCTTGTCGAGGCCGACTCGTGATTCGTAGTTTCGCGAGAATTCGGGATATTCGGAGGCCGAGTTCTTGGTGAAGTTGCTGGCGAAGAAGCCGATAGACATCGCAAACAACCCGACCAAAGACAGACGAATCAATCCACGACCGTCGGTGTCGCTTCTGTTGAACATGAGCGCGCCGCTTATCACCACCGCGAGCGGAATCAAGCCGACCAGCGAGGGCACAAGCCGCAAAACTATCGCCGTCGTCGATCCACTGTTGAGATTGGGTGAGAAGGTCGCGATCAAAGTTGCAAGAAATCCGGCGACAACCATGAGGGCAAGCACTTTTCTTGGGGCGGAAGAGCCGGCAAGTTGTTTGGCGACCAGCGGCGCGACGAAAACTACGACCACGCTCGACGACGCGTGAGCAAAGAACATTTCGACCGCGAATTCTGCCGAGAGAAACATCGTGAAGCCAAGTCCTGAGATCCAGACCCCAAACAGCAACACCAAGAGATGCATTCTGTTCTTGTCGCGATTTTGAAACAGACTAATCAAGCCAAGTGTTGGAACCGCATAAAACCCGAAGATCAGGACGATCGCCGCGATCCAGCGGATGCGAAGCGAAAACGGACGAAAATCTCCCGTGACGCCGTTGACGAATGCCACCTGATCGACGATCATTCCGCGCGAACTGCCGCTCAGTCCGCCGACTATCACCACGAAACCCACGATTACGCCAAGAATCACCACCGCAGATTGAATAATTTTTTGTGTCTTGAGTCGGCGTTGCGTGAAGAGTTCATAAACAAAGAGCAGACCGACTGCCGCGGCGAGAATCGCACCATGCGAAACTTTTGCACCGACGGTCGCCATCCCCATTACAAACAGCAGCGGCAAGAGTCTTGGCGACGAATTGTCGAAACCCTCGATAACCAGATAGATGGTTGTGAGCAACAACAGCAGACCAAACATCTGGCTCGGGCTTGGCGTGTAACCGATTCCGAATCCTCGTCCCCATGTCGGCACTGTGTCATAAAGACCGATCAAGGCAAGCGAGACAAAAATCGTTCTTTGCGAGTTGCCGAGTCGGGAGAGTATCGCCCAGATGATCAACGCGGTGCTCAAACTCACGATCAGCGGGACAACCCGCGAGTTCATCACCCAATCGGGTGCTCCGGTGACCCTCTCCAGCAATGCCGACCATCCGTAGGCCAACCAGTGATAATAAGTCGGCGTACCAAAACCGTTGATGTTGTCGCGTACCCCCCAAACCTTGAGCGTTTGAGTCAGGGCCTCGTTCAATGCGAGATCCGAGTCTTCCACCCACCAGCCTTGCGGTCGAGTCAGAAATGCGTAGATGGCGACGGGCAAACTAAGACCACCAATCGCGACGCACAAACCGCGTGCCCCGGGAAGTTGTTGCCAACAGACGACAGCCGCAAGAACGGCGACGACGGGTAACGCCCAAAACCAATCGGTCGAGATGAACAGCAAACCGGCAAGCCCGATGACCGTAACCTCGACCCAGTAATTGTTTTGTTCGGCCGTCTCCGAATTTTTGATCAGATTTGGATTCTTGATCAACAAAATCAAAATGGAAATTGGCAAAAGCCAGGCGTAGTCGGCGATCGGGGTTCGGCGAAAAATTTGATCCAAGGCGATCATCGACAGCGAGCCGATCACCAGGCCAACTCCACAAAACTCTTGCCAACTCACCGAATCTCGATTGGTCAGCCGTGTGAACACAACGCCACCCACCAACATCTGCAGAGCCAAAACAGCCGTCGATATGGCTGCGGTCGTCGGCGAAACCTCGCAAATCATCAGAAGCGAAAAAATCAAAACCGAATATCCGAAGACAATGCGGATAGTCGTTTCAGATTTCACCGAGTCCACTGGCAAAAA
Source organism: Actinomycetota bacterium (assembly GCA_016870935.1). Taxonomy (GTDB): domain Bacteria; phylum Actinomycetota; class Acidimicrobiia; order Acidimicrobiales; family Ilumatobacteraceae; genus BACL27. Next base: position 2,523 of record VGAB01000126.1, read on the forward strand.
CTCTACTATTCGTCGTTTATGGGTAGGGTTTAAGCGTGGCTGAAAATCAAAACGCAGGTGAAAACCTGGCGACGATTTCGGTTGTCGTGCCCGTTTATCGGGGCGAGTCGACGATTGCCCGAGTGGTGGGTGAACTCGAGAAGTTCACCGCACCATCCACGACTGCGAACGGC
>VGAB01000127.1 GCA_016870935.1 Actinomycetota bacterium
ACGAAAATTTGGAGTAGTACGCAAAAATTCGTCAGTCAAACCTGCGGCTGGCCGCTGGTCACCGAACTTGGCGACGATGTTCGTGTCGTCGGAGCCTTTCGCCACACGACACCCGAATCTGCGAGTCATTTTTATCGCAGCGTGGTCGTTGCTCGAGTCGACGGCACCCCGTTCGACTTTCAAGGCGCCGTTGGCGCGGTCAACGATACGACGAGTCTCTCGGGCTGGATCAGCCTGATCGCCGCCGTTTTCGGCCCGCAGGAAACTTGGCGTGGCCCGTTTCGAGTCACGGGCAGCCACGCCGAGAGCGTTCGAATGCTTGGTCGAGGCGAGGCCGACATCGCCTCGATCGACAGCGTCACGTTCGCCCACCTCAAGCGCCTGTATCCCGAAATTATTTCGTCGCTCTTTGTCATCTGCAACGGACCTCTGGTGCCTTGCTTGCCGATCATCGCGCACAAATCGGTGAGCGATACCGAACTTGCGTCGTTGCGCGATGCCCTCGCTTTTGCGTCGCGCGACAGAGCGCTCGACCGCGCCACTTCGGCACTGTTTATCTCGGGGTTCGACCCGCTTGATTTAGAGGATTATTTGTCGCTTCGCAATCTGACACCGAACACGTGATCAAACGCGTTTCAGCGCCGCGACAATCGCACCGATCGCCTCGGGGTTTGCGATCGCCTCGATGTTTCGCACCTCACGACCGTTGACTGCGTCTGCCACGGCCAACTCGACGAGTTTGTTGCTTCGCGTGCGCGGCAAATCGGGCACACCGACCACGACGGCGGGCACATGGCGCGGTGTGCAAGCCAGGCGAATTCGCTGTTTCAGGTCGCCGATCAGAGTTTCGGTCAGCGCGACTCTCTCTCGAAGTTTCAATGCCAACACGATTCGCACGTCGTTCTCGAAATCTTGCCCGAAGACGATGCTCTCCAGAACATCCGGGTGCTGCTCGACCACCCGATAGATCTCGGCCGTGCCGATGCGCACCCCGCCAGGATTCAGGGTCGTGTCGCTTCGTCCATGAATCGTCATGCCGCCTCGTGCCGACCACGAGGCGAAGTCGCCGTGGCTCCACATCCCCGCGAACTTTTCGAAATATGCCGCGCGGAACTTCGGCCCCGGTGTGTCGGGACTCGGCAACCCACTCGTTCCGTCGCCCCAGAAACCCAACGGCATCGACGGAAACGGATTGCGACAAACCAACTCACCGGCAGTATTGAAACTCTCCTTCAGCGAAGCAGCGCTGGCGTCGACGACATCGGTGTCCATGCCGAGACACGGGCGTTGAATCTCGCCGGCGTAGACGGCACTGGTCGGGTCGCCCCCGACGAAACACGCGCAAAGGTCGGTGCCCCCGGAGATCGATGCCAAATGCAACGATTCGCCGACATTCTCGTAGATCCAACCGAAACCATCGGGGGCGAGCGGCGAACCGGTCGAACAGATCGTGCGCAGCGAATCAAGTCGATTCGTGGCGACGGGTCTGGCGTCAGACTTTCGGGCCGAGTCGATGAACTTGGCCGAAGTTCCGAGCAGCGTCACCCGCTCGGCGTCGACGATGTCGAACAGGCGATTGATCGTCGGATAACTTGGCGAGCCGTCGTAGAGAATCGCCGTCGCCCCGCTGGCGAGAACCGAGACGAGCCAGTTCCACATCATCCAGCCCGTCGTCGTGAAATATAAGACGCGGTCGTCGCGTCGAATATCGCAGTGCAACTGATGCTCTTTCAAATGCTGCAACAACACCCCGCCGGTTCGGTGCACGATGCACTTCGGCACGCCGGTCGTGCCCGACGAATAGAGCACGTACCACGGATGATCGAACTTGAAACGGCGAGGCGCCGTCGGGTTGTTTGAGCCGGTGGCGAGAAACTTCTCGTAGTTTTCGAACTCGCTCGAAGCCGGGTCGCGCGGGTGCGAGACGACGAGGGTCTTTTTGAGACTCGGCAAACCTTTTTGAATCACCCTGAGTCGCTCGAGACAATCGAACTGTTTCCCGCCATATATATATGAATCGGTCGCAACCAGAACTTTGGGCTCGATTTGGCTGAATCTGTCGAGCACGCCCTGCGCACCGAAGTCTGGGGAGCACGACGAGAACACCGCGCCGATTGAGGCGGCAGCCAGCATCGTCTCGATCACTTCGATCGAATTCGGCAACCAAGCCACCACACGATCCCCCTCGCCGACGCTCGTGTTCAAAAAGGCCGTCGCGAGGCTGGCCACGCGGGTTCGCAGTTCGTCCCACGAGCGCGAATCGCGTCGACCGTCTTCGGCGATGGCGACAAGCGCCTCGTCGCCGCCCGATCGATTCAGAAAGTTCTCGACGACGCTCAGTCTCGCATCGGGGAAAAACCGCGTGCCGATGAACCCGTGTGCCGGGTCGACCGCCGACTCGGTTCGGGCGAGGATTCTCTCGCCGCGCTCGCCGACTACTCCGCAAAACTGCCAGACCTTCGCCCAGAAAAGTTCGGGTGATTCGACCGACCACTTGTGCAGTTGCTCGTAGGTTTGACCTTGCGCAAACTCGGCGAGTCTGGTGCCCGCCGCTCGGCTCTCACTCGGTCGCCAAACGATTTCCCCCCGCTCCACCACGATCTATAA
>VGAB01000128.1 GCA_016870935.1 Actinomycetota bacterium
AGATCACCGTCGCGCGAACCCGGCACGAGATCGATCGTGACGATGTTGGCGAACACGTGCACACCCAGCACCGCCCCGCTGTCGAACAATCGACGCGCCAATTCGGCCGCAGGTCGGGGCCCCACGGCCTGACTGGCGCTGGTGAACTTTTCGTGACCCTGACCGGTGAGCGTGCGGTTCAGTTCGAAACGAATTCGTCCCGCCACCCCGGCTTGACTTTGCTTGACATCTACGGGCTGACCCACCCGAGGCAGGCTAGTCAAAACTCGGCCGACCCGCACGTTTTTGGATACCGTTGACCGTCATGGCTAGCGACACCAAAATCACGATCGAACAATTCACGTCCGAGGCCCACGAATTCTTGGCGGCCAACGCCGAACCGCGCGAGGCGAAAAAAGCATTCGTCTGGGGCGAGGGCTCCGACAATGTTTCGATGTTCGAGGAGCGATCAAAAGAGGCCGAGCATGAAGTGGTGAGCCGCGCCAAGCAGTGGCGTCAGCAAAAGTTCGATGCAGGCTTCGGGTGGATTTCGGGGCCCGAACAATATGGCGGCCGCGGTTTGTCCAATGAATATGAAAAGGCCTACGGTCGCGCCGAGGCGCAATACAAAACCGCCAACCAATCGATTTTCCAGATCGGTTTGGGCATGGTCGCCCCGACGATTCTGGCCCATGCCAGCGACGCGGCGCGCGAAAAGTTTTTGCGGGCGATGTGGCGCGCCGACATCGTGGCGTGCCAGCTGTTTTCAGAGCCTGGTGCGGGCAGCGATCTCGCCTCGCTTCAAACCAAAGCCGAGCGCGACGGCGGCGAGTGGGTAATCACGGGCCAAAAGGTCTGGACATCGGGCGCGCAATTCAGCGACATCGGCGAGATTATTTGCCGCACCGACCCGAGTCTGCCGAAGCACAAAGGCCTCACCGGTTTCATCGTCGACATGCACGCGCCCGGCGTCGAGATTCGTCCGTTGCGTCAGATGACCGGTGGCGCGAGTTTCAACGAGGTGTTCTTCAACGAGGTGCGAGTGCCCGACAGTTATCGGCTCGGCGAGGTCAACAACGGTTGGGGCGTCGCGCTGACGACCCTCATGAACGAACGCGCGGCGATCGGCACGATGGGTGGCGGCGAAACCTCGATGTTCACCAGAATGCAGGCGATGGTGCAGCACTTCGGGTTGACCGACGACCCGATCGTGCGCGAAAAAATGGCCGATCTGTTTATTCGCACAAAAGTCGCGGGCTACAACAACCAACGCGCGATGGACAAAATTCGCGCCGGTCAAACCCCCGGCCCCGAGATGTCGATCGCCAAGATGGCGCTCGTCGACAACCAAAAACGTATGAACGATTTTCTGTGCCTCGTGCTCGGCAGCAAACTTCAGGCCGACACCGGCGAGTGGGGCACGTTTGCCTGGAGCCAGTTGTTGCTCGGCGCGCCCGGCATGCGAATCGCCGGTGGTTCAGACGAAGTGATGCGCAACATCGTCGGTGAGCGCGTGCTCGGCCTGCCCAAAGATGTCGGCATCGACTCAAAGTCGCCGTTTCGCGACCTCAAGGTCGGCACCCAAAAAGACTGATCGTTGATATGTGTTGCGGCCGCACGGGTCGCGCAGCTCGCACGGGTTGTATCGCCCGCACAGGTCACGCCGCGCACAGTTCTCGCCGACATCGGTTTCTAAAATAACGCCCCTGCTAGCGTTTTAATTCTGTGAAGTTGTCCGGCGAGTTCGTTCGTTTCGTTGCCGTGCGGGCACTGATGGCACTGCTCCTCTTTCTCACTTTTGCCGCTTGGTCATTCGCCTCGGCTGTCGGCGGCAGCCCCGACGAAGACTATGTTTTGACCTCCATCTGGTGCGGCACCGAAGGCAACCCACCCCACTGCCGCAAAGACCCCAACCGCCCAAACGCGATGATTTTGCCGATTATGGCTGCCGAACCAAGCCTTTGTTTGCGACAACTTGGCCAGGACTACAGCGCCGCATGCCAGCAAGAGATTTACGGCCAAGAAATCTCGACCGATCTCTTTAATCAAGGCCTATATCCAAACACCTATCTCGACACGCTTCGTGTTTTTGTTGGTTCTGATGTTGAGGCGAGCGTGGTCAAGATGAGGATATTCAACTCGTTCTTGGCAGCAGTGCTGATTACTGTCGCCGTTTCTTTAGATTGGCGACGCTCGGCCGACTCATTCATCGCGTGGTTAGTCGTTGCCGCGCCGGTAACGATTTACTTCATCGCATCAGTGAACGCATCAAGTTGGACACTTATCGGCACAACTTGCTTCACGATCGCAACTCTTACCGCACTGAAGAATCGTTCGACAGTAAAAATCTGGTTGCCAGCCACTTTTTTGGCTCTTGTTTCAATTTGGCTCACAAATGCATCAAGATCTGAGGGAAAACAGACCCTAGCAATTATTTTCGTAGCAATTATTGCCTTTGAGTTCAAACCAACGACAATTGTTTTCAATGTTCAAACTGTTGTGACTGCATTGTCAAGCGTGGTAGCGCTGGCTTTGCTTTACTTCCGACTTG
>VGAB01000129.1 GCA_016870935.1 Actinomycetota bacterium
GTTCGGGCGTTCGAGTCTGCGTGGTTTGCCCCGGTTATGTGCGAACCGAGTTGCACACCAATGCCGGTCTCGAACACTTGCGACAACGCGTGCCGAAGTTCCTGTGGATCGAGCCAATCGAAGTGGTTAAAACCGCCGAGCGAGGCTTGGCCGGCAACAAGTCAGTCGTGGTTCCGGGGTTGATCTATCGAATCTCCCGACCGCTTCTCGGTTCGGGTTTGGCCCAGAAGATCTGGCGGCGAACCACCCGCCGAAAATGAGTCAATTGGTCGTTTTGTCGCGCAGGTGACGGCCGATGTAGGCGACGACGATTTCGTTGGTCGCTTTGTCGTGATAAAAGTGAATCCTCGCGTCGCCGCAGCGGATGTGCGGCTTGGCCAGGACATTCTCGCCCTTCCATGCGATCGCATAGTCGAGCGCGTATCGATGTTCTGCCTGGTCACTGATCGACGCGGCGAAGTTGCTGAGATGTTGGTTGCAGTAGATGTTGAAGACATTGGGGTCGATATCGCCGCGCTGCAGGCGCGCCGCCAAATTGTTGAGCTCGACCAGGTTCGAGTAGACCCTACGCCCGTTCATCAAGTGAGAGTTGTTCGCTGACTCGATCGCCTTGGCGTGGAAGACAAGGTTCGCGAGGTTCTTTTGCGCGTAGGCGGCGGCATCTGAGACTTTGTCGAGATAACTCTTGTCCTGGTCCATCATCAGAAAAGTCGCGAGCTGGTCGTAGGCGCGGTCGCGCTCCTCGGCTTTTTGCGCGCTCAACATGTCGGTCAACGTCGCGTTTTCTTCGAGAGCGGCGTTTTCTTGGAGCAACTCGAGATTTATGCGTTTGAGTTCGATGATCTCGTCGCCTTGTTCGTTGCTTGAAACCTGCGCTTGGGCGACGGTTTTTTTCGGAGGAGCCAGGATCAAGTTCGCCAGTGCGCCGACGGACGCGGCGATCAATTGTTTGACCAACTCGTCGGCGTCTTGCTGAAAGAAGTTTTCGGCTTTGATGCCACCCGGCCAAAAAACCGTGATCCAACTCGCCGAAATCTTTCGTGCCCCATAAAACTCGTTGAAGGCGATCTCGGCCGCGTTTGATCTGACCTGCACCACATGGGCGATGCCTGCCAATTCGTTGGCCAGGGTCGCATTGACAATTTCTTGCGGCTTGCCGATGGTTGTTTCGACGACGATCGGCAAGCGTCGGCTTGGTGCTTCGGCAAAAGCGGCGAGGCGTTGACCGTCGTTCTCGTCTTTGGCGATCCAAATTTCTGGCCTGACCAACTCGTTTGCGTCTTGATTCTTGAACAGACCCACGATTTCAGCGGCAAGTTGTGCGAGCCGCTTCTCGGGTCGGTCGATCGTGCGGCGCGGAAGCACCATCGCCTTGGTCGGCTGCAGTGTTCGACGCAGGTCGAAATCGAGAGCCCTCTTTTGCACCATCAAGGTGATGGTCGTGCCTCGCGCGGCGGCCTGGTTGGGGTCTTGCTCGAGCACCTCCAGCCGAAAAATCGGGTCGTTCGAAGAGTTTCTTAGCTTGATCGGCGTCGTGTTCGTTCGCTTCTCTTCGGGGTGAACATCGCTCAACCACTTGAGCACCGCGTCGATCGCCGGCTGACGAAGGCCTTTGTTCGTCGTGGCGATCGAAAAACCGTAGGTCGTGATCACGCACTGAACGCTACCAATGGCCGCAGTCGCAAGATTCGTGCGAACTAGTGTGAAAAAGTGTCTGCAGCGTCGCTTGTCGGTTTGATCGCCGCGACTTCATCGTTGCTTTTCATCTGGCCACAGGTGTTCAGGGTGTTCGTCAAAAAATCGACCGAAGGTCTCGTGCCATTGTCGTTTTTGCAGGGCTGCAGCGGATCTTTGATGTGGACTATTTATGGTCTGAAGAAGTCGAGTTTCTACATCGTGTTCTCCAATTTTTCCATCGTCGTCGCGATTTCCCTGATTCTCTTCGTTTGCGTAAAACACAAAAAAATCGCCGGGTGGATACCTATTTTCACTCTTGTATCCCTGGCTGTCGTCGGCACGATAATCGCGGATTATTCGATGACTCTGATGGGTTGGTGCACGATCGCTATCGGCACGCCGGCGATCATTCCGCAGATCGTGCGGGTTTACCGCACCGAACATCTGTACGGCGTCTCAGAATCGATGTATGCCTTGCTGAGCATCTGTTGCTCGATCTGGATCGTTTACGGTTTGATGCTCGGCGACCTTTTCGTCTCGATTCCCAACATCGTCGGCACGGTGGGAGGTTTCTACATCTGGTTGCGCGCCAGGGCGTCGCACCGCAAATTCACACGACCCGTCGAGGCCGCCGTCGTTTAGCCGAGCGTGAGTTTGGTCGCGACCTCGCCACAGCGCGGGTGTCGCACCGTCAGTGAGATCTCAGTGCCGCGAGTCGCACGCACAACCCATGTATGCATCAACCTGTCGGGTGTGCCGTCAGACATCGCCCCGCCGTTGAACAAAAATCGCACCCGAC
>VGAB01000130.1 GCA_016870935.1 Actinomycetota bacterium
ATTGTGTCGTGTCGGCCAGACCCGCGGTGCTCACCGTCTCGGAGAGATCTTCGACGAGTTCGCTTTCGTCGTCAATCGGCGCGGGTTGTTTGACCGTTCTGCCGCGCTTCGACTCGGCGACGACGAATTTGATCGAGACTTGTTTACCGGAGACGCGCTTCAACGAATCGAGCAAGATCTGCAGGTGTTCGTTCGACTTGGAGATGTGCATTTCACTGGGTGCGGCGAGCGTGAGCATGCCGTCTTGGCAATCGACGACCGAGACGGCACTGTAGAGGGCGCGCACGATCGGCTTTTGCCCCGCGACCACTTCGGGCCACAGCGATTTGATTTCGTCGTCATTGATCGCCACGGTTTTTGCCTCGAGATTCGGCGCGGGGTCGTTGGATTTTTGCGCGACAGGTTTTGTCTCGGTTTTTGTCGGCATGACGGCGGCCGCCCGCCCACCCAACTTGGCCCGCCCCGTGTTCGGGTCGACAAGCGGGGGTCGCACGATCGGCCCCGTCGAGTCGCGCACTGCGGTGAGACCGGATTCGAGTTTTTCGATTCGGGTCATCAGCGCCGCCACATCTGTGCTCGAATTTTGGCGCGTCAATTTGACCAACGCCACCTCGACCAGCAACCGCGCGTCGGGCGCGTGACGAATCTCGATCAGCACATCGCCCAGGATTTCGATCGCCCGCACGACGCTCGTGGCGCCCATGCGTCGCGCCTGATCGCCGACGACTTCGGCGCGTTCTTTGGGCAACTGAACCAGATCGGGCGCCATCAACGAGAGAAAAGCGTCGCGCAAATGCCGAACGATGTCTTCGGTCAAGGCGCGCGGGTCGGCGCCGAATTGCACGGCCGAACTGACCGCGGCCAATGCGCGACCTGGATCGTGGTCGATGAACGACTCGATGAATTCGTCGAGCGAGATCTGTTGTTCGACATCGCCACCGGAAGCGACGACGAGTTCGAGCGCCGAGAGCGTGTCGCGCACGGAACCAGCACCCAGTTGAACGACGCGTTCGATGGCCTCTTCGCTGACCACGAGTTTCGCGTCGGCCACGACCCAACGCACATGTTCTTTCAGTTGTTGCAACGGCAGAAGATGAAATTGCAGGTGCTGGGTTCGACTGCGAATCGTCTCGCTGACTTTTTGCGGATCGGTGGTCGCCAAGACGAAAACGACATGATCAGGCGGCTCTTCGAGCGTCTTGAGCAACGCGGCCTCGGCCGGTTTGGACAGCATGTGGACTTCGTCGAGGATGAAAACCCGATGCCGACCGGGGTTGCCCAGCGCCGCGCGCTCGATCAGGTCGCGCATGTTGTCGACGCCGTTGTTGCTCGCGGCGTCAAGTTCAAGAACGTCGTAACTCGAGCCCGCATCGATCGAAACGCACGAACCGCACTTGCCGCAAGGCTCGCCGTCTTTCAATTTTTCACAGTTGAGAACCTTGGCCAAAATTCTCGCGGTGCTCGTCTTGCCGGTGCCCCGCGGTCCTGAAAATAAATATGCCTGACCCTCACGATTGTTGATAACGGCGTTGCGCAACGCACGCACGACATGATCTTGACCCTTGAGTTCGTCGAAGCGACGCGGTCGATATCGGCGATAAAGAGATTGGGTTGCCATTTCGTAGCGAGCCTACCTATGGGGTGGTTCACCCCGAGTTAAGCCTTTGATTAACTAATCTTTATATACGCCCATGGCAGTCTCGAGAAACGCGCGTTCAATCAAGATTTCAACCCTGGTCGGGTTTCTCGGATTCATATATATAGCGATACTCGGCAACTTTCAGGTGGGGTCGGTGGGCGCGACGGCCTCGGGCACCAACCAACTGAGTTCATCGAACCCGGCCGCCAACCAGGTCGTCTCGATGCCGCCGACGCAACTGCAACTCGTCTTCCGCGACCCGTTGGCCAACAACGATGTCGTCGCCGCAATGGGACTTTCACTCGCCTGCAACGGCACCCTGGTCGGGTTGGGTGTTCCCCAACTGGGAACAGACTTCAAGACTGTTTCGGCGGCGCTCACGCAAATACCGCCCGCCGGCTTGTGCACCGTAAGTTGGGCCCTGCCCGACCGAAGCATCGGGGCTTTCAATTTCACTTCGGCTGTCGAGATTCAGCCCGTCGACGACGGTGCGACAGGGGCGACATCGGTCGATGGCGGCGGTACGACGGGCACGCCGACGATCATCGGCGAAACTATCGAGCAGCAAAAGTCTGGTCCGCGGGTCGGCGGGATTCTAGGTTTGTTGCGAATCTTCGAATACCTGTTGATCTCGGCGATCTTCGGCGGCCTGGCACTAATGCTCACGGCATGGCCCGAGGGGCCGACCTACGGCGTGACGATCAGATACATGCGACTGGCGTGGATCTCGTGCGTCGCGACGATGTTCTTCGTGCTCGTGCTCTCGACGATGCGTCAAGAGTCGC
>VGAB01000131.1 GCA_016870935.1 Actinomycetota bacterium
TAGTTGTTCTTGCGGGTCAGCCGGCGGCGTTTTTGTCGGCCCACTTTTTGTAATATTTTCGAAAAGTTTTGAGTTCGCGCATGAACGCGTCGCGATGTTTGGCGAAATCGGGGTCGAGCGTGAGCAGCGAGAGCAGTTCGTCGCCCTTGTCGATGAGCGTGCGACCGCTGGTGATCAACCAGTCTGAGACGTTGCCGTGGGCGACGCCGTCGATGGCTTCGATTTCGGCCATGTCGCGCCGGTGTTGATCGACCTCGCGCGCAAGCGCGGCGATTTCACCTTGAAGCGTGCGAGGTTTGTTGAGCGCCACCACCCGAGAGTAGTTGTGGGGTGAGGCGCAGATGAGCAAGGGCAAGTAGCGTATGAACCGCTATGGCGCGGCAAAAAATTTATACACGGGCTGGTGACGACGGCACGACCGGCCTGCTTTTCGGCGGGCGAGTAAACAAAGACAGCGCGCTGCCGCGAGCATATGGCGCGGTCGACGAGGCGCAGGCGATTTTGGGTTTGGTACGGGCCGAGGCGGGCAAAGGCACCGAACTCGACGACTTGCTCGTGCATATCATGCGCGATTTGTGGGTGTTGATGGCCGAACTCGCGACTTTGCCCGAGAATCGCGGCAAGTTGGTCGACGGAAAGTCTCGCGTGACGGCCGAGATGGTGACGAAACTCGAGAAATTGATCGACTCGCTCGACGAGAAGTTTGATCCGCCGTCAGAATTCGTGGTGCCGGGGCAGAACAAAATTTCGGCGTTGCTCGATGTCGGTCGAACGGTTGCGCGTCGCGCCGAGCGTCACTCGTTGGCCGCCGCCCCCGCGCCGTCGCAGGCTTGCCCGTATTTGAATCGACTTTCAGATTTGTTGTGGACGATCGCCCGGTGGCAAGAGGGCGAGTCGTTGCCGGTGAAGAGCGTCGATCAGTAGGCGAGACATCCGAAGATTTCACTCGTAAACAAGTTCGACAAGGAGCAGATCATGAAAAACAATCAATTGTCAGTCAGGGTTTCGAAGACCAACGACTCGTCGGCAAAAAGTGTGGGCATCGCCGTGGCGAGCAACGGCGCTGTCGCCCGCGAGATCGGCATGTCGCGTGAGCAACTCGCTGCTCTCGGGTTCGAGGGCAAGGTCGGCCAAGCGCTGATTCTGCCGAATAGCAAAAAGCAGTTGACCATCGTCGTCGGCATCGGCGAGTCGGCAAAAGCGACAGCCGATGTTTTGCGCACCGCGGCGGCGGCGCTGGCCCGAGCGAGCGCGAAAGTTGCGAGTCTCTCGACGAATCTCGCCGTTTCGGGACGAGGTGACCGCGTCGCCAACGCCCAGGCGGTGACCGAAGGTTTGATTTTGGCGACACACCGTTACGACGCGTTGAAGAGCGACAAGAAGGCCACGTCGAAACTCGAATCGGTGACTCTCGTGGCGCCGGGTGCGTCGAATGCGGCCGTCGTCAAGGGATCAAAGCGCGGCGAGACGATCGCCGACGCGGTTTGTTTGGCGCGCGACTTGGCGAACATGCCGCCCGCGCACCTGACGGCAAAAATGATCGCCGAACGCGCCCAGAAGATCGGTGCCGAGACGGGCGTGAGCGTCGAAGTGTTCAACAAAGACCAACTTCTGGCGATGGGATGCGGCGGAATCATCGGCGTGAACCGTGGCAGCGTGAACCCCCCGCGCATGGTGAAGATTTCGTATCGTCCGGGCGGGGCGCGTTCGGCGGCGGAGAAATCCTCGGCGAAAAAATCTGCTGGAGCGAAACTGCCTCACTTGATTTTGGTGGGCAAAGGCGTGATGTATGACTCGGGCGGCATCAGTTTGAAGCCGTCAGACCCGAGTCACGCGATGATGAAGGCCGACATGAGCGGTGCGGCCGCGGTGTTGGCGACGATGAGCACGCTCAAGTCGCTGGGATGCAAAAATCAGGTGACGGCATACATGATGTGCACCGACAATCTTCCGTCGGGAAGCGCGATGGCGATGGGTGATGTGTTGACGATGCGCAACGGCAAGACCGTCGAGATTCACAACACGGATGCCGAGGGTCGATTGATTCTTGCCGACGGTTTGTCGTTGGCGGCCGAGTTGAAGCCCGATGCGATAGTCGATATTGCGACGCTGACGGGCGCGTGCGCACGTGCGCTCGGCCCGCAGATGTCGGGCGTGATGGGCAACGACCAGAAATTTGTCGATCAGGTCGTGGGCGCAGCTGAGGCGACGGACGAGCAGATTTGGCAGTTGCCGCTCGAGCGCAAATATCGGACGATGATCGATTCGTATATCGCCGACATGAAAAATGTTGGCGGGCCCGACGCCGGCGCGATTACGGCGGCGTTGTTCTTGGACGAGTTCACCGCGGGCACGCCGTGGGCGCACATCGATATCGCCGGGCCGATGTGGGCTGATAGTGATGCAGGTTGGTTGCAGCGCGG
>VGAB01000132.1 GCA_016870935.1 Actinomycetota bacterium
CGCCATTGAAACTCTGGCTTGCTCGCCGACAGACAGGGTTCGATACAGGCGCTTGCGCATGTCGATGATCTCGAGGCGTCGCATCGCCGATTCGACCAGACTTTCGTCGCCTTCGCCGACGCGCGGGCCACGACCCATCTCGACGACTTCTTCGACGCTGTAAGGGAACGAGACCGCGACCCGTTGCGGGAGCACCGCTCGAATTCTCGCCAGTTCGCTCTGCGAGAACTCTGAAAGGTCTTTTTCGCCGAAATAGACATTGCCCGTCTCGGGGCTGAGGTCGCCGGCGAGAACGCCGAGCAGCGTCGACTTGCCCGCACCGTTCGGCCCGAGAATCGCGATCAATTCGCCGGCATTTGCTTCAAGCGAGATGTCATGCAGAATCTGTTTTTTCGTGCGGATAACCGAGACATTTTCGCACTTGATCACCGTCGACATGTTGGCCTACGACCAGGTGCTTTCACCGGTGCGCATCTTTCGCAACAGCCACAAGAAAAACGGCGCGCCGATCAGCGCGGTGAGAACCCCGAGTGGAAGTTCTGCCGGCGAAAGCAATGTTCGCGCGGCGAGATCGGCCAGCAGGGTGACGATCGCACCGAGCAGGGCCGAAGACCACAACAAGTCGCGATGCTTCGGCCCGAGCACGAGACGCAGGATGTGGGGCACGATCAAACCGACGAAGGCGATGATGCCCGTGGCGGCGACGGCGCTCGACGCGAGCAAACCGATGATCGCGATCGTCTGAAGGCGCACCCTCTCGACTGGCACACCGACATGTTCTGCCGGTCGGTCACCCAGCGACATCAGATCTAGGGTGCGCGAGAACTTCGTGCTCAGCGCGACCCCGATGATCGCCAGCGGCAGAACCATCGCCACTGCGCGCCAGGTCGCCAGGCCGAGCGAGCCCAGACTCCAGAAGGTGACGGTTCGAATCTGGTCGTCGTCGGCGACGAAAACCGCGAGACCGATCAGCGCGCCCGAGAGCGCGTTGATCGCGATGCCGGTCAAGATCAGCGTGACGATGTCTGTCTTGCCGTCGACTCGAGATAGGCCGTAAACAATTGCAGTTGCGAGCGTGCCACCGATGAACGCGAAGATCTGCACGCCGAGAGTGATCTTGCTGAGCCCGAGGGTTATCGCGATCACGGCACCAACCGCCGCGCCGCCGGAAACGCCGACGGTGGCGGGTTCGGCGAGCGGGTTGCGAAAGATTCCCTGCATCACAACGCCCGCCACGGCGAGCGAAGCGCCGACAACGATCGCCAGGGTGACGCGTGGCAGACGCACATTCCAAAAAACGGCGTGTGCGACGCTGCTGCCATCGGCTTCACCGGAACTTCTGGCGGGACCTTGAAACAAAACCTGGATCAGTTCGCCGAGTCGAATCGTGTAGGCGCCCGTCGAGAGAGCGTTGAAAACTACGATCACGAAAGCGACGAGCAAAACGGTCGCGACGATTCTCGGATTGAGTCGACGCAGGTCGCTGGTTGGGTTCGTGGTCATTGGTCGGCTCAGTTTTTGGTCGCCAACATTTTAAATGCGTTCGCCATGCGCAGGATCAGTTCGCCCGTGCGAGGACCGAAAGAGAACAGAAGGTCGTCGTCGACCGACACGACCGCGTTGTTTTTTGCGGCGGGTGTTTGGGCGACCCCGGGTAGATCGAGCAACCCGGTCAGACCGCCGACCGAGGCCAAACCTCGCGTGGTGACGACGATGATGTCGGGGTTGGCCTTGACGATCGCCTCGCTGGTCAACGGCGTGAACGCGGCAAGACCCATGTCGGTGCCGACGTCGACACCGCCCGCGCTGCGAATCATCTCGTCTGCGCCAGATTCTTCACCGCCCAGCAGAAACACCGAGGCGGTGCCACGCACATAGATGAACGCGACACGTGGCGCGATCTCGCCGTCAGCGAGCGTCGACAGTGCCCGATCGATGTCAGAATTTGTTTTGTCGGTCAACTTTTTGCCGAACTCCTGTGCGCCGAGTGCTTTAGAAATCAAATCGATGCGCGGTTGAATGTCTGCGAGCCGCCAAACCTCGGGGGTAAGCACGATCGCCAGACCCGCCCCGCGCAATTGTTGAATCGCCTCGGGTGGGCCGGATCGCGTGTCGCCGATAACGAGCGTGGGTCTGAGTTCGAGGACGCTTTCGGCGCTGATGTCGTGCCCGCTGCTGACCTTTGGAACCGTGGTCAATGACTCGATCGTGGTGGTCGCGTCGCGCCCGATGATCTTGTCGATGAAGCCCAATGAAATGACGATTTCGGCGATCGCCTCGTTGAGCACGATGATTCGCGAGGTGTCGGTTACGGTGACCTCAATATCGTCGGCCGACATTACGGTCGTCGGAAGTTTCGACGCGCCATCGCCGACGACGGGCAGTTCGAAGTCGACTGCCGAGACGACAATCGGTCGGGTC
>VGAB01000133.1 GCA_016870935.1 Actinomycetota bacterium
CAGCGCGGGTGTCGCACCGTCAGTGAGATCTCAGTGCCGCGAGTCGCACGCACAACCCATGTATGCATCAACCTGTCGGGTGTGCCGTCAGACATCGCCCCGCCGTTGAACAAAAATCGCACCCGACCCATCAACTGACCGACTCTTTCTTTGGCGCTGCAACCAATCGTCGTCGCCCCCGAGATTTCTACGGTTATCGGCAACACGATCTTGTTTTCCTCGGCAAATTTAGAGACCTCGGTGCCGAGCCAACCCGTGTTGGCGACCCCGAGTTCGACGCGCCAAGTGTCGTTGCCCAAAGACTCTGCTCGTGCGTGTTTGATCTCGAGTCGTGGCGAAGCCATCGCCTGATATATCGCGACCTCGACATGGGGTGCGATCTCGGCGCGCAACTGTTTCGACGGCGCGTTGATCCAAATTTTGAAGGCGTCCACGCCGCCGATTTCGACTTTGCCCAGTTGCGGATGGTCGAATTTGCGCCACGGCAGGTAACTTTCGGGGGCGTGCGTGTCAGACCATCGGCACACGGCCAGATCTTGCTCGACCGTCGGCCCGACATACCAAATATTTGTCGACGAATGTTCGCCCGTCACGCGATAGACGGCGTCCCAGAACTCCGTCGTCCATGAATAGACACCGAGATGGTCGTACGCCCAGTCGTCGCCCGCTCCGCCCATCATGGCAGATTTGTCCCAGGTCAGATCTTCGAACACCGAATGCACGGGATAACTGGTCAGCGGTGTCGAGTGCTTGCCGAACTCATTGAAAATATACAGATCGATCGGCGGCAACTGCGAGTCTGGCTTGCTGCTGCTCGGGCGCAACATGAACCCGCCCGAAGTGTGGAAGGCGTTGTAACCACAAACATTCGGCCTGGCCTTGACCGCGCGCACGAGCGCGTTCGTCTCGGGTTCGGAGAGCGGGTGATCGCCCGAACCGACCACGTTGACGCCCCAGCCCGCGGGAAAGTTTCTGTTCAAGTCGAGACCTGCCGGGTCGCGCGGTTGGTCGATCGTGAAACCGTCGTAGTTCTCGATCAGACCCTCTTGCAGCAACCGATAGCGCGTCACACCGTTCGGTGCGCCCAACGGGCCGACGGGCACCATCACCCGCGGCTCTTGTTTGTGTTCGATCCATCCGCCATCGGGGTCGGCGATGCGCATCGTCAGAATCCTGCCGTCGCCGTCGATGTCTTGGGGATGCAGACCCGGCCACAGATGACCGTCGCGCCACGGCCAGGGCCGAACACTCGAACGGTGAAACAGCGGCTTGTCAGACAACGCGTCTTCGACGCCGTCCGGGTTGACCCGCGGCGCGATGTAGAAAGTTCTGGTGCGCAACGCCTCGACGACGATCTCGTCGCGGGCGTTGAATCTTTCGACGAGGTCCTGGATTATGTACAGCGCCGCCGCGCCGCCCGTGACCTCGGTGGCGTGGATGTTGGCGTCGATCCAGTGCGCAGGCTTCGTGTCGTGCGCACCGTTCGAAGTGTCGGTCACGGTGGCCAACATCAGGTCGCGGTCCTTGTGCGACTTGCCGTACGATTCGATTTTCACGAGCTTGGGATGCTTCGCGGCGATCGCGTTCAGCCACGCCACCATCTCGTCGTATCGCAAGAACCGATCAAACTCATAACCATTAATTGACATGCTGCAAAACTAGTGCCTTAAATCTGCGCGCAGTAAATGGCGAGTAATCTTTGTTTGATGTCGTCGTCGAAATCTTGGGTTCAGCCTGAAACTGCCGACCCAACTTGGGCCAAGCCCGAGCGAATGTTGTCGGGGTTTCCATGGGTGAGCGCGATAGTTCTCTACTCACTGTCGTGGGGTTGGTCGTTGCTTCGCCCCAACACCTTTTATTGGGACGACTGGGACGGCTATTTCAATAAGCCCTCCGGTGACGCGTTTCGTGCGGTCACCAACATGGGCCGTGCCCCGTGGGCGGGAATAGCCGAACTGTTGTTGCTGAAGCTTGGCGTGTGGGCAGTGACGGTTGCGACCTTCCTGGTGTTTTTTTGTGTCGCCCTGTTTTTGTTCGAGGTGCTGACGAGCATCAAAATGTTGACTCTCGAAAATCGTCGGCTCTTGGTATTGGCTTTTCTTTTGATCCCAGTGATGCACGCGCGGGTCGCAGTTTCAATCTTTGATTATTCGTTTTCGTATTTTTTGTTTTATCTGGGTTGGTTCTTGTTGATCAAATACCGCTCGAATATCGGCTTTGTCGCAAGTTGCATCGTCTTGTTTTTGAGTTTCAAAACGCACAGCTTTTTGTTCTTTGTTTTGCTGCCATTTTTGCATTTCGCGTGGCTGCATCGCCAGGGTCTGAAGAATCTAAGGCAAGTCAATCGGGTTCATCTGCAATTACTGCTGCTGGCCTCGTTGCCCGTGCTTTATGTGATTGCCCGTCAACTACTTTGGCC
>VGAB01000134.1 GCA_016870935.1 Actinomycetota bacterium
TCGCATCGACGACTTTCACTACTACACGACTTTCATCAAATACGGCATTGGTCGTGCCACCTATGACGCCGCCCAAGAAATCAGGTCGGGAGACATCAACCGTGACGAAGGTGTCGCCCTGGTTCAACGGTTCGACGGCGAATTCCCGACACGATTCGCCGATGAAATTTTTGAGTATCTAAGCATCACCGAGAAAGAGTTTCCACAGGCCGCAAAAATGTTCGAACAACCTCGAATCGACCACGCCTACTTCAACAACCTCGCCGACTCTTTCCGTTCGCCGCACCTTTGGTCGTACAATGATGGTCAGTGGTCGCTACGACATCAAGTCAAATAACATTGCTTGACAACCTGCCGATTCTGCGACTGATCGCCCGACTCGACATCAAGGGCTCAAATTTGATCAAGGGTGTGCATCTCGAAGGACTTCGAGTGGTCGGCGACCCCCAAGTTCACGCGGCGAAATATTACGCCGAAGGCGCCGACGAAATCATCTACATGGACACCGTCGCCAGCCTTTACGGCCGCAACAATTTGATCGACGTGGTCTCGCGCGCCACAGAACATGTATTCGTGCCGATGACGGTGGGCGGAGGTATTCGATCGGTGGAAGATGCGCGCACTTTGTTGCGCGCCGGCGCCGACAAGGTCGCGATCAACACGGCGGCGATAAAGAATCCGACTTTGATCAAAGAACTTTCGGATGTTTGGGGATCGTCGACGATCGTGCTCTCGATCGAGGCGAAAAGAGTTTCCGACAAAAAGTGGGAGGCCTACACCGACAACGGTCGCGAGCGCACCGGTCTCGATGCAGTCGAATGGGCGCAAAAAGGCGCGGCCCAAGGCGCGGGAGAGATATTCGTTACATCGGTAGACCAAGAGGGCACCAAAAAGGGTTTCGATTGCGAGTTGGTGGCCGAGATTTGTCGCGCCGTGGATGTCCCAGTTGTGGCAAGTGGCGGATTTGGCTCGCTGCAGCATCTCAACGACCTGGTCACGGCAAGCCGACCGACGGGTGTCGCATTCGCCGACGCCCTGCATTACGACAAGTTCTCGTTGAAACAAATCCGACAGTTTTGTATCGACAGCAACATCCCCACCCGCCAGGCAGTTTCTGGGGCCGAGGTTTACAAATGAACCTCGAACTTAAACATTTGAACTCGTTCACCAACGACATCATCGTGGTGGACGGTTTCTGGGGAGGCGGAAAGTCGATCGTCACCTCAATGATCGGCTCGCTCACGGGCGTCGAAAAGAAAAAGGTCGAGCATGTCTATGAATATGTATGCATCGCCCATGCTGCAGGAAAAATGAACCATGATGCGGCGATCGCGTTTCTCAAGATTTACGCCGACTTGTCGCAATACAACAACCTCATCGGACGCGAGGTGAACCTGCGCTGGTCTGATGACTCGGGTTTGCGCAACAACCCGGGCAGTCTCACGTATTTGCGAAGACTCTTTCATCCGGGCGGCGACGAAGTCGCGACAATAATCAGCAAAGAGAACCTCGCACTATTGATCGCCTCGCACGAATTGCTTTCGGTGTCAGATATTTTGTTCGATGCGTATGGCAGGCGCCTGAAACTCATCGAAGTCGTCCGTCACCCCGTGCACTTGTTCGAAAATGTACGCTCGTATATTTCAAAATTCGAGCGAGCCAGAGAATTCACCTTGTCATTTGAATTCAATGATGAAAAAATTCCGTGGTTTGCCGCCGGTTGGGCCGAAGAATTCGCTAACTCTTCAATTGTGGACCGCGCTTTGCTTTCGATCGCACGGATGCAGAGGTCAATGCTCTCGACAATCGATCAAATTGGTGCCGATGGTCGACCTCTATTGACACTTAGTTTCGAGAATACGGTGCTGAATCCTGGCGAAAGTTTGCAACAACTTGAGAGCTTTTTAGCCCGAAAACAAACTAGACGCACCAAACGAGTTTTCAAGCAACAGAGTTTGCCCCGAACAAATATCTCGGCCGGAAAAGCCACTTCGGCGTTCTCATTCAACACCAGTTCTTCGGTCACCGAAGACGAGGTTTACCGAAAAGTGACCCAAGAAATATCCGAGTATGGCACCGCATCGGCGATCGGCGAATACAAACTGGCGATCGGCGAATACAACAAACGTTGGCCCAGCCCCCTGGCCGACTTCGAATCATCTTGGGCATAGACAAACGACTGGTTCGACTGGTTCGACTGGCCCAGTCGCTAGTCCAACTTAAATGGACCCTGACGCCACCGCGATCGGGCGATGTCTTGCTTTATTTCAAAACAGGACAGGAGGTGATTGCGCCTTATTTCGAAGCCGAAGAGTTTCGCGTTTTGGATTTGCGCGAATCTGAGGTCAACATTTTTATCGCACTGAAATGCCTGGCTCAACGCG
>VGAB01000135.1 GCA_016870935.1 Actinomycetota bacterium
GTGAACTTGGCCGAGGTTTGCGCCCAACCGTATGACGTGCAGAGCAACGCAGACCGCGAGACGTTTGCCCGACGCAGTAAGCACAACATCGTGCATCTTGACTTACCGATTGGCGACGACCCATATCGACGAGCTGGCGAAAATCTCGAAAAGTGGAAGGACAACAAAACATTGATTGTCGACGAGGCACCAAGCTTCACGATCTATCGCATGAGATTTGTCGATAGTGCGGGCGTGAGTCGACGAACAACCGGCGTGATAGGCGCCCTACGCATTGAGCCGGCGGATTCGAAAGAGGTGATGCCGCACGAGCAGACAACACCCAAGGCGAAAACAGATCGGCTCGAACTGACTCGAGCGACCCGCGCCAACTTGTCGCCGATTTGGGCGCTTTCTCTGACCCCGGGCCTGACCACGGCGCTAGTCGAACCTGCAGAACTAGTGGGGTCATTCACCGACGAAAATTCGGTGGAGCATCGGGTTGAGCGCGTGACAAATTCGGCGCGTTGTGCCGTGATCAGCGGTTTGGTCGCCCAGCACCCTGTTGTCATCGCCGATGGCCATCATCGTTACGCCATCAGTCGCAGTTATCGCGATGAAAACCCGCGAGTTGATTTTGCCAAGTCGATTCTCTGTTACGTCAACGAGCTAGTCGACGAGCAGTTGAGTGTCGCGGCGATTCATCGGCTCTATTCGGGGGTTTCGAGCGAGATTCTGCTCGAGCACCTGGAGAGATACTTCGAGATTCAGAAGATTGCGCCGCTCGATTCATCGATAATCGGCAAGATGAGCAGAGATTCGTTTTTGACTTTTGCTTCAAAAGACGGTGCCTGCATGTCAATGAAGCCCAAGCCCGAGATGTTTTCGGGTGTACGCAATCTTGATAGCGCGATGCTCGAGCATGCGTTGCGTGACTGCAAGCACTCGGTCTCCTACCAACACGGCTTCAACGAAGTTCAGGCGCGGCTCGCCGAAGACGAGTTCACGGCGGCTGTCTTGATTCGCCCAGTCAGTGTCGCCGAAATTCAACGCACTGCGACCGAAGGTTTGTTGATGCCGCCAAAGTCGACATTCTTCACCCCGAAATTGCAAACAGGTTTGGTGCTGCGCCAACTCGTCGATTAGTCGGCGAAATCACGCGCCAGGCTGCGCGACGACGCGCTAGTTCTTACTCGCCGACTGTTTTCAGGCGCTCCCTGACATCGGCGAAGTTCGCGTCGTTCTCGGCTATTTTGACAAATAGTCGCCGAGCGCTCGCCACATCGCCCGCGCGATCATAGAGATCAGCCAACACATACCATTCGCGCAAGTGATGCTCGCCGACTTTGTGCGGATCGCTGTTGCCGTGGGTCATCATCCGCACTGCGCTTTGCAATTCACCCTGATCGGCCAGTGCACCCGCCGCCACGATGCGACCTTCGGCCAACAACGGTGCCGAAGGCGAATTGAGTTTCATCGCCTGCCAAAGTTCGTCGACTTTCTCGTAGCGTCGCAACGCGCGATAGCAATCTGCCAACACGGGGTGATTGATTACTTCCCCGGGTTTGAGACCCTTTGCAATTTCAAGTTGCTCGGCGGCGTCTTGCCAGCGCCCCAATCGATACATAGATAATCCGGCAACCTCATGGATGATCGCGAGATTTGACAACTGACCAAGCAGTGGCATTATAAGTTTTCGCGCCTCTGAATAACGATGAGCCTCGAAGGCATGCAACGCTCGAGCAAGTCGCTCAATTGCTCGCTCAGCCGTGGGCCCAAGTTGCTCGCGAATTTTGTTGGCATCGCTCGGCTCGACATTTTTGACGCTCACCGTTACGACTTGCCTGTCGTCGCCAGTCCGGCGTCGCGCAGTTTTGCGTTCTTCGCGAACAACCGAACCTTCGTCGGTCCATTTTTCTTTTGTGTGCTGCGCTGGCGGGTACGGGGTTTTGCCGTAGCGACGCGGACCTTTACGTTGTCTTACGTCGTGCGCACGACGCTGGGCGTCGGTGCGAGTGTCGGGGCCATCGTCGCGGCGGGGGCGTCGGTCATCTCGGCGGTCGTCGCGGTCGAATTTGCGCGGGCGACGGTCGTCGCGGCGCGGGCGGCGGTCATCTCGGCGCTCGCCTTCCCGACGCGGGCGTCGGTCATCTCGGTCGAAACTGCGCGGGCGACGGTCATCTCGCCGGTCGCCTTCCCGACGCGGGCGGCGGTCGTCACGGTCGAAACTGCGCGGACGAGAATCGTTGCGACGGTCGTCGCGGTCAAACTTGCGCGGACGAGAATCGTCTCGGCGGTCATCTCGGTCGAACTTGCGCGGGCGAGAATCGTCGCGGCGGGGTCGGCGGTCATCTCGCCGGTG
>VGAB01000136.1 GCA_016870935.1 Actinomycetota bacterium
AGCGCGACGACCGCGGAATGCTGACGCCGGCCTTCGCCCAAGCGTAGGCAACGAGACCCGAGCAGTCGAACGCCGAACCTGGTGAGAGCGCGCCAAATTTGTACGGCACACCAAGTTGCGACAACGCTGCTTTCACGGCGATACCCGCGGCCGAAGAAGGCGCGGGAATGTTCGAGTATTTGTTCTTTGTGAACTCGGCAGCCTTTCGCGCTGCTTCTTCAAGCGCTGCTTTCGCACGACGACTTTGCTCACTGCGCAACAAATCGCCGAGGTCACGCAGAGCCTGGGCTTGTCGCGCCGTATAAACATTGGCACTTGCCTCGGCCGCCGCGAGTCGCTTCTTTGCGTATTCGGCGATGCCGCCGGCGCGGGTGCGTTGGCTCTCGAGTTGTTTTCTTTCACGGGCGATCTCTTCGATCACTGCCTGCAACTGGTCGAGCCCGCTGACACCCGTGTTCAACGCCACCGACGTCAAATAAGAACGACGAACGGCGTCAGACAATGTTCCCGTCGAACTGAGGATGCTGGCCAAACTGTTCGACACAGATTTGCCGACGAAAGTTTTCAACGCGACGTTTTGTAATTGGGCTTGCATCGCGGCAAGTTCGATCTCTTTGGCTTTGATTCGTGCTTCGGTCGCAGCGATTTCTTTGTCGAGTTCGATGCCGTCGTTGATTGCATCGGCGTAATCGTCGGCCAGGGCATCCATTTGTTCTTCAAGACGGTCGAGTTCATCGAGAATCGCCTCGACCTCGCGCTGCTTTTGGTCGGAGGTCTGCACGAACTGGTTCGAGCCCACCGCGCCGCTGGCCCCAGCCTGGGCAGGCGCCAGCCCGACAACCAGGGAAACGCAACAGATGGCACCAGCGAGGGGTGACACCGTTCTACGAAGACGCCCAACGGCGCTACGGGTCATGATTCGGTAATTCTAACACCGATTTTTCGCTCGATTTCCCCGCCACTACAACGACTACAACGACCACAACGCTTTATGCACTCACTCCCATTCGATCGTGCCGGGGGGTTTTGACGTGATGTCGTATGCGACGCGATTCACACCGGCGACTTCGTTGATTATTCGTGAAGAGATTTTTTCGAGCAGGTCGTAGGGCAACCGCGCCCAATCTGCCGTCATCGCGTCTTCGCTGGTGACGGCGCGCACGATAATCGGTCGACCATACGTGCGCTCGTCGCCCATCACGCCCACCGATCTGATGTCGGCGAGCACGGCGAACGCCTGCCAGATCTCGCGTTCGAGACCCGCGAGACGAATCTCCTCGCGCACGATCGCGTCGGCGTTCTGCAGCACGGCGACTTTGTCGGGCGTGACCTCGCCGATGATTCGCACGCCGAGCCCCGGCCCCGGAAACGGCTGTCGCCAAATAATTTCGTCGGGCAGACCCAACTGCGCGCCCAAAGCCCGCACCTCGTCTTTGAACAACGAACGCAACGGCTCGACGAGTTGCAGCGTCATGTCTTCGGGCAAGCCACCCACATTGTGGTGACTCTTAATCACGCTCGCCGTGCCGTCTTGCCCGCCGCTTTCGATCACATCGGGATACAGGGTGCCCTGCACCAAAAACTTCGCGTCCGTCAACCCGCCCGTGTTCTCTTCGAAAATGCGCACGAACAACTCGCCGATCGCCTTGCGCTTGGCCTCGGGCTCGGTGACCCCGGCCAAACGCTCGAAAAAACGCGAACCAGCATCGACATGCACGAGTTCGATGCCCATCGCCCGATGAAAAGTTTCGACGATCTGTGCGCTCTCGTTTTTGCGCATCAAGCCGGTGTCGACATAGACGCAGGTCAGTTGTTTGCCGATCGCCCGATGCACCAGCGCCGCAGCAACTGCCGAATCGACGCCGCCTGAAAGCCCGCAAACGACCCGCTCGCCGCCGACCTGTCGGCGAACGGCGGCGACCTGAGTGTCGATTATCGAGTCCATTGTCCATGTCGGCTTACATCCAGCAAGTTGATAAATGAATTGCCGCAACACCTCGATGCCTTGTTGGGTGTGCATCACCTCGGGATGAAACTGCACGCCCCAAATTCTTTTTGCGGCGTTTTCGATCACCGCCATTGGCGCATCTGGTGTCGCGGCGGTGGCGACGAAACCCTTCGGCGCGCGGGTGACGGCGTCGAAGTGGCTCATCCATACGCTCAAATCGCGCGACTCTTCGAGAATCGAATCAAGCAACAACGTCGACC
>VGAB01000137.1 GCA_016870935.1 Actinomycetota bacterium
GACGTGCCAAAAAGCAGTTCGTCGCCGTTGACGAGAAGTTGCTCGGCGTCGATTTTTCGCCCGTTTACTTTCGTGCCGTTGGTGCTGCCCAAATCGAGGATCTTCCAGCCGTCTGAGGTGCGCCGCATCTGCGCATGCTCGCGGCTCACATTGCTGTCGTTGAAAACCACGCGACACGAAGCTTGTCGCCCGATCTTCAGAGAATCGCCGTCGAGGACGATTCGTTCAGAATTGCCCAATATCAATGCCGCAGACACGAGAGGCGGGGTCGCCGCAATCATCGTCGTGGCGACAGGTTGATCAGTTTCAGCCGCCGTCGCGGCGTCGCGTTTCGAGGAGACTTCAAATCGGCCAGTTCTGATCTGGTCGTCGGCTCTCAACGAGACGACGAATGGGGCGTCATGTTTGATGCCGATTTTTTCGGCATGCTGGGTCGCCGCCTCGGCCAATTCGCGAATCAAATGTCTTTCGATCTCGGCGAAAACCTTGATGTCGACCGGGTTCATGGCGACTTCAAAGTGCGTATCGACAACCGAAGTCGGCTCGATCGAGTCGATTGTCGCGAGCAGTTTGCGTCCGATGTTGATCGGCCTGATTGTCGAGCCGCTCAGACGCGCAAACATGCGACAATTCTACGCCCCATGGGTATGTCTAACTGTTAGCGTTCATGTTCCACTCGGGCGAGTGGCGAAATGGCAGACGCGCTGGCTTCAGGTGCCAGTGTTCGCAAGGACGTGGGGGTTCAAGTCCCCCCTCGCCCACGAGAGTTCTGGCAGGGGTTACTGAATGCGACAGTAATCGTCGCTGAAGATGCGATCTCCCCAGCGATTCGTTATCAATTCGAGTTCTTTCGCCGTCGAAACGTTGGGTCGCGACGCAGTTTCAAAATGAAAGAGACGCGCAAACGGCGTCCAAATTATTCGATAGCCGCGGTCCAAAAGTTTGAAACATAAATCCACATCGTTGAACGAGAGAGGAAATGTGTTGCTCATGCCACCCACCTCGAAATACGCCGATCTCTTGATCATCATGCATGCGCCCGTCACCCCCGAACACTCGCGAGCAACCTTCAAGATGCCGATTTCGCCCAATTCCTTGCTCGAGCGACCGTTGTAAAAGTTGTGCGGATGCGGGGTGTGCGAGTGGCCCGCGCTTTGAATTCGACCGTCCTCCAACAACAACATTGGTCCGACGACGGCGACATCCGGCTCTTGCAGGTGACCGAGCAGCACCTCGATCCAGTCGCCTGAAATCACCTCGGTGTCGTCGTTGAGCAGCACGAAAAACGGTGCCGTGCTGTTGACGACGCCGAGGTTGCACTTGTCGGCAAAATTGAAAGGCTTGTCGTAGATCACCACTCGCAGATGGGCAGGGCTCACACGAGCGAGCTCTGTCAGCACCTCGGGCGGGGTGTGGGTGTCGGCGACGACCACGATCTCGAAGTCTTTGTAACTCGTCTTGCGTTCGATGCTTTCGACGGCATTGACAACCAGACAGGTCTCGACCCCGAAAATCGACTTTTTGGTCCCGCAGGTGGGAATAATGATGCTGATTTTGGGTTTTTGTTTCAACTGTCGCTTGACTCGCGACAAGTAATAAGGCTTGACCTCCTCGACCTCGGCGTCAACGTTGTTTCTCGACAGATGCTCCTTGATTGCCTTGGTCGCACTGACGAAAGCCTCTGGTTTTTGGTTGACGGCGATAGACGTCGAGCCCTCGACCGCGCGCCAGTGGTACAAAACTTTTGGAACGTGGATGATTCGTCGCGTTTTGTCGATCACCCGAAGCACTAGGTCGTAGTCTTGCGACCCCTCGAAACCGTCGCGAAAGCGTCCGACGTTGTCGACGAGTTCGCGTCTGATTACCGACAAATGCGAACAATAGTTGTGGGCCAGCAATCGTTCGGGCGACCATTTTGGTTTTTTGAATTCGTCGTAGTGCTCGCCGCCGACGGTTATCTTGTCCTCGTCGGTGTAGATGTAGTCGACCTCGGGGTCAGTTTCGATCGCCTTTGCAACCTCGATCAACGCGTCGGCATGCAGTTCGTCGTCGTTGTCGAGCAGCACGACAAACTCACCCGTGGCCAGCGAAAGTGCGTCGTTGCTGGCCGCGACGATCCCGCCGTTTTCAGAGCGGAAATATACGACAAT
>VGAB01000138.1 GCA_016870935.1 Actinomycetota bacterium
ATCGGGGCCAGAAATAGCCGCCGCAAACACGGCGACATTGGCCGCGCTACCTCCGCGTGTACGAACGATTTTTGCCGGTGTGTCGGTGCCGTAACTCAGTTTTTGCGGCAACCAAACGACGACGTCTTCAACGAGGTCGCCGATGACGCACAACACGTCGTAACAGGACTAAACGGAAAGCAGGTCGCGCGCGCCAGTGTCGCTCGAGGGGTGGCGCAGTTTGCTCATCGCGCGGGCCTCGATCTGGCGGATTCTCTCTCGCGTCAAATTGAACGCCTCGCCAACTTCTTCGAGCGTGCGCGGTTCGCCACGATCGAGACCAAATCGCAACGCCAAGATTTCGCGCTCGCGCTCGTCGAGGGGCGCCAACAGTCGTGAAATTTCTTCGGGCAAAAGCGCCGTGGCCGCTACCTCGAACGGAGATTCGGCCGAACGGTCTTCGACGACGTCGCCGAGTTCGGCGTCTCCGTCTTCGCGCAACGGTTCTGAAAGCGAGAGCGGTTCGGCGGCGAAACGCAACGCCTCTGTCACCTTGTCGGCCGGCATCTCGACTTCTTCGGCGAGTTCGGCGAGCGTCGCATGTCTGCCGAACTTGAGTTCGAGACGCGAACGGGCTTTTTGCAAACGCGCGAGGGTGTCTCCGGCGTGCACCGGAAGTCGAATGGTTCGACCAGTGTTGGCGATGCCGCGTGTGATGGCCTGGCGAATCCACCAGGTCGCGTAGGTCGAGAACTTGAAGCCCTTGCGCCAATCGAATTTTTCGACCGCGTGCATCAAACCGAGGTTGCCTTCTTGAATCAAATCGAGCAACGGCAGGCCCGAGGCCTGGTATTTCTTGGCGATCGAAACGACCAGACGCAAGTTCGACTGCACGAATTGGCGCTCGGCCCTGGCGCCGGCGCGAACTGTTTTTTGAAGTTCGCGACGCTTGGTCGGGTTGATCTGTTTGTCGACTTTTTTCAGCGCGGCGTCGGCGGTCTTGCCCTCTTCAATCGCCTTGGCGAGACGAACTTCGTCGTCTTTTGTGAGCAGAACATATTGGCCGATATCTGTGAGGTAGAGCCGGACAAGATCTTCGTCGTCCCGGTCGATTCTCTCTTTGGCCACGAATTCCCCTTATAAATTTCGTCGCGTGTGGCGCGACACGCCTAACGATACCGACGAGCCGTTAAACCCACACGCAAAAAACGGGATTTTTATGGCTCAATTGGCGGGCGACAAGACGGCCTTGAATGCCGTCACACCGAATATTTTTGTTCGCGCGGGGTTGTAACATTCGAAGCATGTCAAATCCAATTCTTAACGAAAAGAGTTTCGCAAAAGTCGTCGAGCGTTCGGCCGGTGACGCCGGTTGGGCCGCCCCTCAGGCCAACCAACAGCAGTTCAGGGCGCCGATTTCCGACGGTCCGGTTTCGCCATATCGGTCGACCGACACGATGACGGCCAGCGGCACCGCCAGCGCGGGTCTGTTGTTGACGTTGCTGCTGCTGGCTTCCGCGATTTTCGGCTGGACATCGGTCAGCGAGGCGGTCGACGGCGCGGTGCAGTTTCCGGCATGGACGATCGGCGGCGCGTTGGCGGGTTTCGTGGTGGCTCTGGTTCTCACTTTCAAACCGAACTTGTCGCGCGTGCTCGCACCTATATATGCCATCGCCCAGGGCGTTTTTGTCGGGGCGATCTCGAAGGTTTTCAACACCGCCTATGACGGCATCGTGTTGCAGGCCGTCGGCATAACGCTGGGTGTTTTCGTGGTGATGCTCGTGCTTTATCGAACCGGCGTCATTCGTGTCACCGACAAGATGCGACGCATCATCATCGGCGCGACCTTGGGCGTCGTCGTGTTCTACGGCGTCTCGTTTTTGTTCAGCCTTTTCGGTGCGGACATTTCTTTCTTCAACAGTTCGAGTTCGCTCGGCATCGGCTTCAGCCTGCTCGTGGCGGGTTTGGCGGCGATGAACCTGGCGCTCGACTTCGATTTCATCGAGCGTGGTGAGCAGGCGGGTCTGCCCAAGCACTTCGAGTGGTACGCCGCGTTCGGTCTGCTCGTGACGATGGTCTGGCTGTATCTCGAAATCTTGCGCCTGTTGGCCAAACTTCGCGACCGCTAAA
>VGAB01000139.1 GCA_016870935.1 Actinomycetota bacterium
CGGGCAAACCGCGGGCGATCACCTTCAGCGAAGAGGTGCCACCGATGATGGACCAAATCCGTTTCTTCGCGGGCGCCGCGCGAATGCTCGAAGGCAAGAGCGCCGGCGAATACATGGCGAACTTCACTTCATATATACGACGCGAGCCGATCGGCGTTTGCGCTCAGGTCGCCCCGTGGAATTATCCGTTGATGATGGGCGTGTGGAAGTTCATTCCCGCGATCGCGGCGGGCAACACGACCGTGTTGAAGCCGAGCGACACGACCCCTGCCTCGACGGCGCTGCTGGCGAAAATCGCCGGTGAGGTTTTGCCCGCGGGCGTGTTAAACGTGATCTGCGGCGATCGCGACACGGGCCGCGGCATGGTCGCCCACCAGACGCCGGGCATGGTCTCGGTCACCGGTTCGGTGCGCGCCGGCATGGAAGTCGCCGAGTCTGCGTCAAAAAGTTTGAAGCGTGTTCATCTCGAACTCGGCGGAAAAGCCCCCGTGATCGTGTTCGACGACGCGGATATCGAACTCGCGGTTTCGACGATCGCGATGACGGGCTATTTCAACGCCGGACAAGACTGCACGGCCGCGACGCGCGTGATCGCCGGTCC
Organism: Actinomycetota bacterium; assembly: GCA_016870935.1. Taxonomy (GTDB): domain Bacteria; phylum Actinomycetota; class Acidimicrobiia; order Acidimicrobiales; family Ilumatobacteraceae; genus BACL27. The sequence goes on from VGAB01000139.1 coordinate 602, forward strand.
GAAAATTTACGGTGACTTCGTCGACGCGCTCGCCGAACAAGCCAAGAAAACCAAGACCGGCAAACCAAGCGAAGATGTTCTCTACGGGCCGCTGAACAACGAGACGCATTTGGGCAAAGTGAAGGGTTTCATCGAACGCGCGCCAAAGCACGCAAAGGTCGTCGCCGGCGGATCGCAGGTCGGCGGGGCCGGATTCTTTTTCGAACCAACGGTGGTTTGCGACTTGAAGCAGACCGACGAGATGATTCAAAACGAGGTATTCGGACCGGTAATCACCGTGCAGAAGTTCAGCGACGAACAAGAAGCATTGAAGTGGGCGAACGGTGTCGAATATGCACTCGCCTCTTCAGTGTGGACACGCGACCTAGGCAAGGCGATGCGCATGACCAAGAACCTCGACTTCGGCTGCGTGTGGGTGAACACACACATACCGATGGTGGCCGAAATGCCGCACGGCGGATACAAAAAGTCGGGCTACGGCAAAGATCTCTCGGCTTATGCGCTTGACGACTACACGCGCATCAAGCACGTGATGATCAATTTGAACAGCTAAATCGCTGGGAAAAATCGGGCGCCGACGCGCGGCTAGACGGCGACGGGCGTTTGCAAGCGTTTTGCGGTTGCCTGCAACAAGCGATCGAGAATCGTCGCCATAATCACGATCGCCAGGCCGACTTCGACCCCGAGGCCCGAATCTGGACCAGTGAGCGCCTCGATTGAGCGATAGCCCAGACCGCCGCCGCCGACCATCCCTGAAATGATCGCCATCGCCAAGACCATCATCACCATTTGATTGATCGCTAAAATAATTGATGGCATCGCCAACGGCACGCGCACACCCCACAAAACTTGGCGCTGCGTTGCGCCAAAGGTGATCGCAGCCTCGACTGATTCGTTGTTGACCTGGCGGATGCCGAGACTCGTGAGACGGATGCCCGGCGGAATTGCGTAGACGACCGCCGCGACGATGCCCGGCACGGGGCCAACAGAAAAAATCATCACGAACGGAATCGCATAAACAAGATTCGGAATCGTTTGAAGCGCATCAAGCACGGGCGCGATTATCGCCTCGATGCGCGGGCGGCGGCCAATCCAAACGCCGATCGGCAGCGCGATCAGAATCGAAATCAACACGGCGACAACCGTCTGCGTGAGAGTGTCGACCGCGTCAAGCCACCTGCCGGTGAGGCCGATGAACGTGACGCCGCACGCGGTGAACACTGACATCTTCCAACCGGCAACGTAAAACGCGAACGCCGCTGCGGCGACGACGACCGCCTGCCAGGTGATCGTCTCGTTGAAAAGTGTTTGCGCGCGAATGAGAATCTCGCGAACGATGAAATCGTTGAATGGCCGAGTGATGACATTGAAAGTCGTGCGAAACCATTTGAAGCCTGTGTCGATCGGGTCGGCAAACGATGTGCCCCACGAAAACGGAAACTTGACCCACCCCAACAACCTGCCAGCAACGGCGACAAGCGCCAGACCAATTA
>VGAB01000140.1 GCA_016870935.1 Actinomycetota bacterium
AACGCCGCGATTTTCGGCGCGGTGCATCGCAACGCGGGCGTCGCGGTTTGTTCGGCCGCCGAACATCATGCCGTGCTGCATTGCGTCGAAAGTTTGAAGGGCCAGATCGTCGGTGTCGATGCGACAGGTTCGATCGATGTCGGTTCATTAGAAAGAGTTTTGAACGAGGCGCAGGTCGCGAGCCGAGTCGGTGTCGTTTCGGTGATGGCCGTGAACAACGAGGTCGGCACGGTTTCGCCGATGCGCCAGATTGCCAAGGTCGTGCGCGCATGCGCACCCGACGCGATTTTGCACACCGACGCCGTTCAAGCGGCCTGTTGGCAAGATCTGCGCGAGATTTCGAAACTCGTGGATGTGCTTTCGATCTCGGCGCACAAATTCGGCGGGCCAAAAGGCATGGGCATCACGATGCAGCGGCTCGGGGCGCAGGTTGATCCGTTGATCGTGGGAGGTGGGCAAGAACGCGATCGTCGCAGCGGCACGCACAATGTGGCGGGCATCATCGCCACGGCGGCGGCGCTGCGCGTGACCGACTCGACCCGCGGCGCCGAGGTCGCCCGTGTCGGTCGGCTTCGAGACGCGCTGGTCGACGGTGTGATGGGCCAGGTCGATGACGCGCTCGAGACGGTGCCGCGCGAAAAACGGGTCGCGGGTATCGCCCACATGTGTTTTGCGGGTTGCGAGAGCGAGGAGATTCTGTTTCTTCTCGACGAGGCGATGATCTGCGCGTCGGCGGCCAGCGCATGCGCCAGCGGGGCGATGGAACCCTCGCACGTGCTGACGGCGATGGGTGTCGACAAAAAGTTTTCTGCGGGCGCGTTGCGCATGAGCCTTGGTCACACCACCACCGAGCGAGAAATTGATTTGGCGATCGAGGCTTTGGTCGGGGCGGTTCGTCGCATCCGACGCAATAAAATCAAAGCCTGATGAAAGTTTTGGTGGCGATGTCGGGCGGGGTCGACTCGTCGGTGGCCGCCGCCGAACTGATCGACCAAGGTCACCAAGTTGTCGGTGTGACGATGCGGCTCTGGGGCGGTGAGAGCGACACCGGATGCTGTTCGGTTTCGGATGTCGACGACGCGAGGCGGGTCGCACAGCAACTCGACATCGATCATCTGGTGTTCAACTTCTCAGACGACTTCAACGAGCATGTCGTCAAGCCTTACGTGCAGGCGCATGTCGACGGCATCACCCCGAACCCGTGCATCGAATGCAATCGCCACTTGAAGTTCGACCGACTGAGCGAGAGGGCGCGCGTGCTGGGTTTTGACGCAGTGGCGACCGGGCATCATGCCCAGATTTCGCGCGACTCGACGGGTGCGCTGCGTTTGACCCGCGGCCACGACTCGTTGAAAGACCAAAGTTATGTCGTATATATGCTCGACCAGACCGAGCTGGCCTTCACGATGTTTCCCGTCGGACACATGACCAAGGCCGAAGTTCGCAACAGGGCGATCGAACTCGGCTTGCGAACGGCGACCAAGCCCGACAGCCAAGATGTTTGCTTCATCTCGCGAACCGGTGGTCGTGAAACTTTTTTGGGAAATCGCATCGAGTTCCGTCGGGCAAATGTCGTCACCAGCGACGGTGAAACGGCAGGGGCGGTTGACGCGCTTGAACTGGTGACGATCGGGCAGCGACGTGGGCTGGGTCTGCCCGGTGGTGGACCAAAACAGTTCGTCGTCGATGTCGACACGCCGAACGCCAAGGTGGTCATCGGCAGTGAAGAGCAACTGATGCGCACGGGCCTCGTCGTCAACGATGTGATGTGGGCGGAAAATCCGGCGAAAATCGGCGAGGCCGTGCTGGTGCAGAGCAGCGCCCACGGTGCGGCGGTCGACGCGTTGGTCGAGAGCCTTTCGCCGTTGGTTCTTCGATTTGCGACGCCGCAAAGGCGCATCGCCCCCGGTCAAAGCGTCGTTTGCTACGACCCGACCAACTCGTTCGTCTTGGGTGGCGGCATCGCCGACCCGACCAACCCACCG
>VGAB01000141.1 GCA_016870935.1 Actinomycetota bacterium
CAAGCCGGGATTCTCATCGAGCTCGGCGGCCAGAGATTATGTGAACCAGATTCGCGATGTGATCGAGGCGACCAAGCCATGAGCGAGAGCAGTCGACCCGTCATCAACAACCGCTACGAGATCGGAAAGCGTGTCGGTCGTGGCGGCATGGCGGAGATTTTTCAGGCCAAAGACCTGCTCTTGGATCGCCCGGTGGCGATCAAGGTGTTGTTCGCCGAGTTTGCGACGGACCCGGCCTTCGTCGAACGGTTCAGACGAGAGGCGCAGGCCGCGGGAAACCTGAATCATCCGAACATCGTCGGCGTCTATGACTGGGGCAAAGTAAACAACACATATTTCATCGCCATGGAATATGTGAACGGCCGAACACTGTCGGATATTTTGAAGCAGAGCGGCACCTTGACGCCGATGCAGGTTTGCGACGTGATGATCGAGGTCGCCTCGGCGCTGAGTTCGGCCCATCAAAGCGGCGTCGTGCACAGAGACGTCAAACCCGGAAATATTCTTGTGAGCACGACGGGCCAGGTCAAAGTAACCGACTTCGGGATCGCGCGCGCCCTCGGAGCGGGCGTCGAAGAAGGACTCACCCAAACGGGCGCGGTGATGGGAACCGCGACATATTTTTCCCCGGAGCAGGCACAGGGAGTCTTCACGGATCAACGCACCGACATTTACTCGTTGGGCATCGTGATGTACGAGATGCTGAGCGGTGTCGCGCCGTTCACCGGTGAAAACGCCGTCGCGATCGCGTACAAACAAGTGCACGAAACCGCGCCGCCGATCAAAGAACGCGCACCCGCCGTGCCCGACGCTCTCGCGGCGATAGTCGCCAAGTGCATGGCCAAGTCCCCGGACGACAGATACTCGAGCGCCGACGATGTGCGCAACGACCTGCGCAGATTCGTCGAGGGAATGCCCGTCTCGGCTCTGGTCGATCAGAAACAAGAAGAACTGGCGACGCGCGAATTGCCGAAAATTCCGACAGACAAAGCCGAGGCACGGCGCGAAGTATCGAATTATCCGCCGTATGACGATCGCGGTCAGCAGCGAACCGCCGTGTTCGTGTTCGGTGCGTTGTTCGCGGCGATTGTTCTGCTGGCAGGTGGCATCTTTTTGTATCAGACCCTGACTCGCAGTTCGGCCAACGCCTCGATAACGGTGCCGGATGTGCGAGAACTCACGGTCAAAGAAGCGAGCGAAACCTTGCTCGCGCTCGGCTTCGTGCCGATTCCCTACGCCGCGACAAAAGACGGAGTCGGCAACGACATCGTCTACTCGCAAGATCCGCCGCCGAGCGTGCTCGCACGAAACGGTGATCAGGTCACGATCACCTACAACCCTGCGAGCACCCCCGTCGTCGTTCCGCTTGTGCGCGGGCTGACAGTCAAAGAGGCGACGGCGCTTCTGGCTCCGCTCGGATTGGTGCTGTCGATCAAGGAAGTGGTGAACGATCCGAAGGTGCCGGAAAACCAGATTCTTTCGCAGGATCCCAAGGTCGACACGCAGGTCAGGTCTGGCTCGGCGATAACCGTGACTGTTTCGGGCGGGCTCGGTCAAGCGACGATACCCAACGTGCAGGGTCAAGTTGCGAGCGCGGCCCAACAGTTGTTGCAGGCGTCGCCCTACAACTTTGTCGTGACGCTGGTTAACGAAGCCAGCGCGACGATCGAAACGGGGCGCGTGATTCGCACCGAGCCGTCGATCGGCGCCCAGGCGCCCGCTGGTGCCGCAATCTCTGTTTTCGTTTCGACCGGTGGCAACAAAACCGCCGTCCCACAGATTGAAGGACAGACCGAGACCGATGCGCGGGCCTTGCTTGAAGCCGCCGGGTTGAAAGCAGACGTCAAATATCAGGATGTGCCGGCGAACGACCCGAACATCGGCAAGGTGATTTCACAGGGCACCGATGCCGGCACGCTGGTCGACCCGGGATTCATAATCAGACTGACCATCGGTCGCGC
>VGAB01000142.1 GCA_016870935.1 Actinomycetota bacterium
GGGTTTGTTGCTGACAAACTAGATAGATTTTTACTGCAAGTCGGAGTGGCGAAATTGGCAGACGCACCAGCTTAAGGGGCTGGCGCTCGCAAGAGCGTGAGGGTTCAAGTCCCTCCTTCGACACGATAAGTGGTCTCGCCGACCCGCAGTCAGTGGTTAATATTTTTTTGGTGAAAGTTTTATCGTGACGCTCGATCATGCCGCGCGCGTCGCGTTGCAAAAGAAAACGTTGAGAACCCTTGTTGTCGGTCAGGTCGTGGCCGCGGCGGCTCTTTCGGCGGCGGTGACGGTCGGCGCATTCGTGATACAAGACATTCTCGGCCAAGACACGCCTTGGGGCGGCATATCTAGCGCCACATTCACCCTCGGTTCTGCATTCATGTCGCAGATACTGTCCCGAAAAATGAGCGTCAAGGGGCGTCGCGTGGGTCTGCAATACGGTTACAGCCTGGCGACCGTCGGCGGTTTGACGGCCGGTTTCGCCGTGCACAACAGTTCGCTGCCGCTGTTCATCTTGGGTTTGTTTCTTTATGGATCAGGCCAGGCGTCGAACCTGTTGTCTCGTTATGCGGCGATGGATCTCGCCGACGACGAACACAAAAGCGAGGCGATGAGCTACATACTTTTCGGCTCGACCTTTGGCGCGGTATTCGGCCCGATCTTGATCAAGCCGGCAGAGTCGCTCGGTGAAAATTGGTTCGGCTGGTCGACCTATACGGGCCCATGGGTCGCGTCGGCTGTTTTCTTCTTGTTTGCGCTGCTCAATGTGGCGACGAGGTTGCGACCCGATCCGCTCGAGGTCAGCGGTGGGCTCGTCTCGCAGCAGGGAGTCGGCGTCGCAAGGCCGAAAATCGGCGACGCATTTCGGACGATTTCGCAAAACACGAACTCGCGGGTGGCGCTCAGTTCAATGGTGATTTCACAGGTCACTATGGTCGCGGTGATGACGATGACGCCGGTTCATTTGAAACTGCATGGACATGAAGATGTGAGTCCGTATGTCATCTCGCTGCACATCGCGGGGATGTATGCGTTCAGCCCACTCGTCGGTAGATTCGTCGATCGACGCGGCAAGTTGATGTCGATCAGTTTGGGGGCGATTCTGTTGACGGCGGCGACCGTGATGGCGGCGCTCGCCGGAGAAGAGGCGACACTGTTATGGCCGTCGTTGTGGCTGTTGGGCATCGGTTGGAGTTTTGGTTTGATCGGCGGCACGAGTTTGATGGTCGAATCTGTACCCGCCAGTTCGCGAGTCACGGTGCAGGGCGCGGCCGACCTGATGATGAGTTTTTGTGGCGGGATGGCAGGCTTTGCCAGCGGATTCATTCGCAAGGCATTTGGCTTTCACATGCTCAGCAACTTGGGCACCGTGCTCGCGCTTGTGCTGGCGATCATCGGAGTGCGCAGATGGATGACGCTGAGAATGAGGGTGGCGACATGACCACGACCAGTCGGTCGAGAATCGATATTGGTGTAACCACGAACTGGTCGAATTGGGCTGGCAACCAGCGGGTGTCGGGCGTGTTGTGCGTCAAGCCGTCTACTGAAGACGAATTGCGATTCATCGTCGAATCCGCGGTGCGCAACAACCAACGGGTTAAAGCGATCGGCGCCGGGCACAGTTTCACGGGGATCGCCAAACCTGAAGAGTTGTTGGTCGACTTGTCGTCGTATCGCAAAGTAATTCGTATCGACAAATCGAACATGACGGTCGAGGTCGAGTCGGGTATCCAACTCTGGGTCTTGAACGAAGTTCTGCACGAACATGGTTTGGCGATGCAGAATCTGGGCGACATCGCTTATCAGACGATCGCCGGAGCGATTTCTACGTCGACCCATGGAACCGGGGCGAAGTTCACGGGTATCGCG
>VGAB01000143.1 GCA_016870935.1 Actinomycetota bacterium
GTCGTCGAATCGTTTCACTCGGGCGCGGTCGACCATCAACTTGTCAAGGCGCTGGCGTCGCGACTCGGCGACTTGCTCGCCGACGAACGCATCGACAGACGCACCAGAAATCTCGCTGATCCAACCCTCGAAGAAGAGCAAATTTTTGCCCGCACGGCCGTGCACGCCGAACTGTTGCGACTCGCCGCGAACAGGCGCGCCGAGGGCAAATCAGTCCTCACGATCTTCGATGAAGATTTGATTTCGTCGGCGGTAATCGCCCAGGTGTTGGGGCTGGGTCGATTGCAGCCCCTGCTCGACGACGATGAGATAAGTGACATCCATGTTCGGGGCAATTCGCGGGTTTGGGTCAAACTTCGAAACGGACAACGTGAGACCCGTGATCCGATCGTCGAGGCAGATGATGAACTGATCGACCTGGTTCGACGGGCTGCGACACGGCTGTCTCGTCAAGAGCGCAGATTCGACGCCGGCACGCCCGAACTGAACATGCAACTTCCCGACGGTTCGCGACTGTTCGCGACCATGGAAGTCTCGTTGCGACCAAGTCTGATTATCCGTCGGCACCGATTTGAAATTTCGACACTTGAACAACTTCGACTTCGTGGCATGCTCACCGCTCGACTACAAAACTTTTTGGAGGCCGCAGTCCGGGCCAAGCGGAACATCGTCATTGCCGGTGGCACAGGTTCGGGCAAAACAACTTTGCTCAGGGCGTTGATCAACGAGGTTCCCCCCTCCGAAAGAATCGTGACGATTGAAGACGCCTACGAATTGGGACTCGACCATTTCGAGCACCTTCATCCCGATCATGACGCGCTCCAGTCGCGACCCGCCAACATCGAAGGCCAGGGCGAGATCACTTTGGCCGACTTGACGCGCATGGCTTTGCGCATGGATCCCGACCGAGTCATCGTCGGCGAGGTTCGCGGAGCCGAGGCATTTCCCATGCTTCTGGCAATGAGTCAGGGCAACAACGGTTCGATGTGCACGATGCACGCCGATTCGACCCGTTCGGTGTTTCCAAAGCTCGCCGCCTATGTGGCGATGGCCTCGATGGGTTTGCCGATTGAAACCGTCAACCTGCTGTTGTCCAGCGCATTGCACCTGGTGATTTACATCGAGAACATTGACAACTGCCGTCGAGTCGCCTCGGTGCGAGAAGTCGTCGATCTAGACGGTGCCAGCATCATCTCCAACGAGATTTTTGCCTTGAATTCCTCGGGTCGGCTCGTTGATGCTTTCCCGATGCGTGAAACCACGAGAGATCTGCTGGTTCAAGCGGGGTTCGACGATCAGGGAGAAGTCGAATGAAAACTTTGGTCGTGTCGTGTTGCGGTGCCTCTGTCGGCCTTGGGGCCGTCACCGTATTGCAGTCGTTCAGGGTTTCTTTGAAGCCACTGAGAATTTTGAAACTTGGTCGTGGCGAATCAAAAAAGCGACTCAAATCGTCGATCAAATATCTCGGCGCACCAACGGCGACGGTGTTTGCGTATCTTGTCACGAATTGGCTTTTGGTCTCCGTTGTTGTCGGCATCATTTTCGGTGTCGTTCCGAGGTTGACTTCGAAAAACCGTCTGCGTCGGGACGAACGGGGCATGGCCGAGGCGATCGCCACGTGGACGGAGCAACTTCGTGACACGCTCGCCGGAGCACACGGCCTCGAACAGGCGATTGTCGCCACTTCGAGCCATGCGCCGTTGCCGATCGCGAGTGCCGTCAGTCGGCTCAGCGTTCAGATCAAATATGGCAAACTCAGCGATGGCTTGCGTCGTTTTGCCGACGACGTCGACCATCCGATCAGCGACTTTGTCTCGGCCGCGCTGATCACCGCTTCCGAATATCAAGCCCGCGACTTGGGCC
>VGAB01000144.1 GCA_016870935.1 Actinomycetota bacterium
TTCACAACGGCATGTTGCCGTGCTTGCGTCGCGGCAACTCTTCGCGTTTTGACTGCAACATTTTCAGCCCGGCGATCAGTTTGCTTCGCGTCTCGGCGGGATCGATCACATCATCGATGTATCCGCGCTCGGCGGCGGCGTAAGGGTTCGCGTATTTCTCGGCGTACTCGGCCACCAATTCTTTGCGCCGCTCTGCGGGATTGGCGGCCTGTTGCAACTCGCGTCGATAGACGATTTCAACCGCGCCTTGCGGACCCATCACCGCCAACTCGGCAGTCGGCCAGGCGTAGGCCAGGTCGGCACCGATCGATTTCGAATTCATGACTACATATGCGCCACCGTAGGCCTTGCGCGTGATCACCTGAATGCGCGGCACCGTCGCCTCGCAGTAGGCGTAGAGCAATTTCGCACCGTGTCGAATGATGCCCCCGTATTCCTGGTCGACACCGGGCAAAAATCCCGGAACATCCACGAATGTGACGAGCGGAATGTTGAATGCGTCGCACGTGCGCACGAAACGCGCGGCCTTCTCGCTGGACTCGATGTCGAGCACGCCGGCCAAAACCATCGGTTGGTTGCCGACGACACCGACCGTCTTGCCGTCGAGCCGCGAAAAACCGCAGACGATGCTCTTCGCCCAATGCGGGAAATACTCGAAGAATTCACCGTCGTCCACGACTTCACAGATGATTTTTTTCATGTCGTATGGCTGGTTGGCCGACGGCGGAAGAATCGAGCGCAACGACTCGCTCTGGCGCGTCGGGTCGTCGGTCGGCACGACCGACGGTGCATCGGCCATGTTGTTTTGCGGCAGGAAACTGAGCAGATAACGCACATCCTCGAGACACGCTTTTTCGTCGGCCGAGACGAAAGTCGCCACGCCGCTCTTCGATGCGTGGCTCATCGCGCCACCGAGTTCTTCGAGCGTGACATCTTCACCCGTCACCGTTTTCACGACATCCGGCCCGGTGATGAACATGTGGCTCGTCTCGCGGACCATGAAAATAAAATCGGTCATCGCCGGCGAATACACGGCGCCACCGGCGCAGGGGCCGAGCACGACGCTGATCTGCGGGATCACGCCCGAAGATTGCACGTTGCGATGGAAAATTCCGCCGTAACTGGCGAGCGAGACGACACCTTCTTGAATTCGCGCCCCTGCGCCGTCGTTCAAACCAATCAACGGCGCGCCGACCTTCAGCGCGAGGTCCATCAACTTGTGGATTTTTTCGGCGAATACTTCGCCGAGCGCGCCGCCAAAAACCGTGAAGTCTTGGCTGAACACGAAAATCTTGCGACCTTCGATTGTTCCCCATCCCGTGATGACGCCGTCGGTGTAGGGATGTTCCTCGAGACCCGCGGCATGGGCCCGGTGGCGGGCCAACAGGTCTAGTTCGTGGAAACTTCCGGCGTCCAAAAGCGCGTCGATTCGCTCGCGCGCCAACATCTTGCCCTTTTCATGCTGACGCTCGACGGATCTGGGCGAACCGGCCGAATACGCGGCTTTCTTGCGGGCGTTGAGATCGGCGAGTTTCGCATCCATCGAATTGCTGTTCACCACAACAACGATACTTGCCTTCGAGTGGCCGATTATTTTTTGCTAACCGCCCAGCGTCGTCGGGGTTGCAAGGGTGGTCTGAGTTTGCGCTTCGGGTGCGGCCGTCACGGCGAGCGTGGTCGCCAACGGTGTCAGGTCGCCAGTGGTGGTGGTGCCCGATATCTCGATGTTCCAGATGCCGGGTGCGTTGAGGATGAACGATCCGTCGCCGGCGACGATCGCCGCGCCCGGGCGGGTCAACGGCACGTTTATCTGAATGCC
>VGAB01000145.1 GCA_016870935.1 Actinomycetota bacterium
CAAGGCGAACAAATATCGCTCTCAGGTTTGGTTGGCCCAGACCTCTGGCAAACGACCGCCGCGCCCGCTGACGGCTGGCGAGAAGCGAGACGGAAATCCGAGTTGGTCTCCCGACGGTTCGTGGTTGGCCTTCACCTCTGGTCGCAGCGAAAAGAAAGGCGAAACAACCCTGCATGTCATGCCGATCGGTTCGAGCGGCGAGATTCGCACGATCGCGACCATGCCCGATGGCATCGGCAGCGTTCGCTGGTCGCCGAACGGAAAACTGATCGCGTTTACTTCCCGCACCCAAGATGAGCGCTACACCAAAGACGACGAGTCATGGATGTCGCCGCGCAAGATCGAAACTTTCTTCACGCGCTTGAACGGCGAAGATTTTGTCTTTGATCGCCCGCAACACATATATATAGTGCCGAGCGACGGCACTGCCGCCCCGCGCAACCTGACACCCGGACCTCACGAGCACTCGGGCCCGTCGTGGCTCGGCGACTCTTCGGGCGTCGTCACCAGCGGTGCGCTGCACGAAACTTGGGACGACGATCTCGCGACAGACCTGCACCTTGTGACGCTTGACGGCAAAATCACGACCCTCACAAATCAAAAAGGCGTCTACTACGCGCCGAGTGTTTCGCCAGACTCCTCGCGGGTCGCGTTCATTGGCTCGGACGATCCGCTTACCTCGCCGCAGAATGACCACGTCGGTGTGCTCGAAATCAAGACAAAGAAACGCCAGTGGGTTTCACGCCGCCTAGACCGCACATTTTCGCCGACCTCTGGCGCCGTCGCACCGATCTGGACGAACAACAAAACACTCGTGGCTTACGCCGAAGATCGTGGCACCGCGCATGTCGTGCGGGTCGATGCGCGCGGCAAAGTCGCGCCGAAGTGGTTGACCAAAGGCAAACGAATCGTCAAATCTTTCAGCGCGGTGGCGGGAAAATCGAACTCGACGATCGCTTTTGTCGCCAGTGAAGTCGATCAACTAACCGAGTTGTTCGTGCTGCGCCGCACGGGCGAGAAAAAACTCAGCAATCTGAGCGCCGCGCTCGTCGCGCAGTCGCCCCCGCAAAAATGGGAGCACTTCGTCGTGAAATGCGGCTCGACTTACTCGGGTGGCCCCGCCCAAATCGACGCGTGGATGATGAAACCGCGAGATTTTGATTCGAAGAAGAAGTATCCGATGTTGCTGAATGTGCACGGCGGGCCGCATACGCAATACGGCGAAACATATTTCGATGAAGCGCAGATGCAAGCCGCCGCGGGTTTCGTGGTCGTGATGAGCAATCCACGCGGTTCAAGCGGTCGCGAACAGGCATGGGGTCAGGCGATTCTCGGTCGCAAGCACCCTGTTGCCCCCGGCACCGGTTGGGGTGACGCCGATGTCAAAGATGTTCTCGCGGTGCTCGACGGCGCGCTGGCGAAGTATCCGTTTATCGACGCAAAGCGTGTCGGCATGCTCGGCGGCAGTTATGGCGGATACATGGCGACGATGTTGGCCGGATGTCACGGTGAGCGATTCGGCGCGATTTGCAGCGAGCGCGCGGTGAACAACATGCTTTCCGAAGAGTGGACGAGCGATATCGGCACGGTGTTTCGCGTCGAACATGGGCCGAATCATCTGGAAGACGAGGCCGAATACGCGCGGATGTCACCGATTCGCCACGTGCGAAATATCAATGTGCCGATGCTGATCATTCATAGCGAGAACGATTTGCGCTGCCCGATCAACCAAGCAGAAGAGTTGTTCATGGCGTTGCGACTGCTGAAAA
>VGAB01000146.1 GCA_016870935.1 Actinomycetota bacterium
GGCAGACTAGAACCAATCGCAAAAACCAGGAGCCAACCATGAAAACAGCAGTGATCGTCGATGCAGTCCGCACACCTTGCGGCAAGCGCAATGGCCGTTTGAAAGATTGGCATCCGGTCGATCTCTCGGCGCACAGTCTCAAGGCGCTCGTCGAGCGCACGGGCATCGACCCGGCGGTGATCGACGATGTCGTGATGGGTTGCGTGATGCAGGTCGGCGAACAAAGTTTGAATGTGGCGCGAAACGCCGTCTTGGCCGCGGGTTGGCCAGAGAGCGTCCCCGCCACGACGGTCGACAGGCAATGTGGTTCGAGCCAGCAGGCGGCGCATTTCGCGGCACAAGGAGTGATTTCGGGCGCATATGACGTCGTCGTCGCTGCGGGTGTCGAAGTGATGACCCGTGTGCCGATGGGTTCGTCGATCGCCGAGGGCAAGTTCGGCTTCCCGTTCGGCAAAACAGTTCAGGCTCGCTACGCCGACGACGGCGGCCTGGTCAACCAGGGCATCTCCGCCGAATTGATCGCCGAAAAATGGAAGATTTCGCGCGAAGACATGGATCGTTATGGTGTGCGATCACAAACTTTCGCTGCCCGTGCGACCAAAGAGGGCCGATTTCAAAACGAGATCATCCCCACGCTCGACGCCGAGGGCAAAGTGATGACAACCGACGAGGGCATTCGCGAATCGACGCTCGAAAAACTCGCGACCTTGAAGCCGGCATATCGCCCGCTTGAAGAGGGTGGCAAAGTCACCGCGGGCAACTCGTCGCAGATCACCGATGGCGCAACCGCCGTGCTGATCATGTCTGAAGAGCGGGCCAAGCAACTCGGTCTCAAACCGCGGGCGCGATTCGTCAACTTCGCGCTCGCCGCCGAAAATCCGCGGTTCATGCTCACCGCGCCGATTCCGGCGACGAAAAAAGTTCTCGAACGGGCGGGTCTCAAACTCAGCGACATCGATCTGGTCGAAATCAACGAGGCGTTCGCCTCGGTCGTCCTGGCATGGGAAAAAGAACTCCACCCCGACATGGACAAGGTAAATGTGAACGGCGGCGCGATCGCGCTCGGGCATCCGTTGGGCGCATCAGGCACCCGTTTGATGACGACCCTGCTCAACGAACTTGAGCGAACGGGTGGTCGTTACGGCTTGCAGACGATGTGCGAAGGCGGCGGTTTGGCCAACGCGACGATCATCGAGCGCCTGGGCTAGACAAGACTTCGAACATCAGATCTCGATGCTCGGCTCAATCATCTGGTTTGGGCTCGGGTTGGTGCTGCTCTATTTCATCTGGAAAGTCGGCCTCGGCATGTTGCGAGGAATGACATCGACGTTGCCGCCCCCACCACCTTCCGGCGAAATGCGCCGAATAAACGTGCGCTATCGATGCTCGAGTTGCGGCACCGAATTGAGAATGACGATGGCACCCGACCAGAACCCGCCTCCACCCAAACATTGTCTGGAAGACATGGACTTGATCGCCCCGATCGACTGACCGAAAATAGTCAGTGATATTTCGTGGCGGTGTACAAACCCCCGAGTACCGCGAGCAGACCCGAGAACAGATACCAATTGTTGCGACCGCCCGGCACGAAACCTAGGTAGTAAAGCAAGATCACCAGCGTGCCGAGCCCCAACAAAGCGAACATCAAGATCGGCACCCAGGTCGGGCTGACACGCTGCTCGCGCAAAATTGGCGGGGTGTAGCGCGACGACGCCTCGGCAATGTTCTGCCCGTGCATCGAATGCGTGTCTGAAGTGTCGAGCCG
>VGAB01000147.1 GCA_016870935.1 Actinomycetota bacterium
GGCGATGCTCGCGTAACCGCCCGAATGGATGACGGCGACGATTACATCCACGGAAATGGCGTTGCCGTCGCCCCAAACTTCGGTCAGCACTTTGGCGAGTTGGTGGGCTTTCGCCGCACTGTCGACTTGCTCGATTCTCGCCATTTGAACAAACACTATCTATTCGGCAAAGATGGACTTCATGGCCGTCGAAGTAACAATCGTCAAGCATCCGATCGCCGCCGAGGCGCTCACCCATCTGCGCGACGAAAACTCGACCAACCAAATTTTTCGCGCCGAGCTTCGACGACTCTCCCTGGTCGTAGTGGCCGAGGCGACTCGAAACCTGCCGACTATCAACACGCGGGTGCGAACCCCGTTGGCGGAAACAGACGGCACGGCGCTGGCCAGTCGACCCGTGCTGGTGCCGATCTTGCGCGCAGGTTTGGGTATGTTGCCCGCGGCGATGGAGCTGCTACCCGACGCCGACATCGCCGTGGTTGGCGTGCAACGCGACGAAAAAACTCATGAGCCGAGTCAATATGTGGCGAAGTTGCCGTCGCGACTCGACAATCGAACCTGTCTGGTGCTCGACCCGATGTTGGCGACAGGTGGTTCGCTCGCCCACGGCTGCAAGATTCTCGCCGATCGTGGCGCACCGACGCCGCTCACGATTGCCTGCGTTCTCGCCGCGCCCGAAGGCATCGAGTTCTTGCGTTCGACAGGAATGAACCTGCACATCGTTACCGCGTCAGTAGATAGTCACCTGAACGAAAACGCGTTCATCGTGCCGGGTCTCGGCGACGCCGGAGACCGACAGTTCGGCCCCCCGCACTGATTCTCAGCCGAAAAAAGTCGCCGCTACGTCGTTGAACAGATCTAAATCGATGGTGCGCGTCTGGTTCGCGGTCGCCGACATGCTCGCGGTTTCGATTCGTCCGCATTTCAAAACGACCATTTGACCAAACTTCTTTTCGTGAACCGCGTCGACTGCCGCCAAACCGAAACGGGTTGACAGCACCCTGTCGTAACTTGTCGGCGTGCCGCCGCGCTGAATGTGCCCGAGTTGCACGACGCGAGTTTCAAAGCCCGTGCGCGCCGAGATCTCGGGGGCGATGGCATAGGCGATGTCGCCGAGTCTTTCCCGACCGTAGGCGTCGTTGACCCGCGGCGGCAAAACAAGCGTGCCCGGTTTTGGTTTCGCGCCCTCGGCCACGACCACGACCGAGGCATAGCGGCCGCGATCATGGCGTTTGCGCACGATCTGCGAAAGTTCGTCGATGTCGAAGGGCACTTCGGGCACGACGATCGCGGTTGCGCCACCGGCGATGCCCGCCTGAAGCGCGATCCATCCTGCGTCGCGACCCATCACCTCGACCACGATCACTCGATCATGGCTCTCGGCGGTGGTGTGCAGTCGGTCGATCGCGTCGGTGGCGATTTGCACGGCTGTTTGAAAACCGAACGTCGCATCGGTGCCGACGACATCGTTGTCGATCGTCTTTGGCACGCCGATGATCGGCAAGCCGTGCTTGCCATGAAGTTCGGCCGCCACGGTCAAAGAACCGTTGCCGCCGATCACTATCAGCGCGTCGAGTTCGAGCTCTGAAAAAGTTTTCTTGACCTTGGCGACGCCATCTTTCGTGTCGAACGGACTGCCGCGGCGGGTGCCGAGAATCGTGCCGCCACGCGGCAAGATGCCTCGCACGTCGCTCGTCTTCAAGCCGATGTAGCGCTTCTCGAGAACGCCGTCCCAAGCGTCGTAGAACCCAAA
>VGAB01000148.1 GCA_016870935.1 Actinomycetota bacterium
GCGCAGCATCGTGTTGACGATCTGGATGCCTCCTTCGCCAGCGCCGTAGATCAAGATTTTTTTGGCGGTCAACTCGGACGGCCGGCGCAGTTGCTCGCGCACCAGACGCCACGTGTAACGACTCGCCGCGGTGAAGAACAAACCCAAAATGCCGCCTGTGACTATCGCGCTGCGGGGAAACGCATCGATCGATCTGTCGGTGAAGCGGATCGCAAGCAAGATCGTCGTCGTGATGAATGCCGAAAGGATCAGGCCTTTCACTTCGTCGAAACTTCCGTATCGCCATCGCCTGCGGTAGATACCGACGATGTACCCCGTCACGGCTTGAACAAGGGCGACAATCGGCAATGCACGATACAACTTGTCCTGAACCGCGTCGCCCAGATTTTGAACCTCTTGCAGGTAGGCGCGCAGAACAAGGGCCAGTGTCGCCGCCGAAGACCAGGCGACTATGTCGAGCACGAATTGAATCAATCCCGTGACCGAAACGAAACCCTTGCTTTGCCCGATTCGTTCGGCAAGCAAAGCCGAGCGAGTTCTGAATCTGAGCTTGTCGGTCATTTGTTGCTGACGAGCGTCGAACCTAGAACTCGGTTTCCTGATTTTTCCAGAACCGTCCAAACTCGTTGCAGGTCAGTCGCGCTCGCCGAGTCGCGTGAAACCGCCAAAATAATCGCCGAATCTGCATCTGGCACCAGATCGGCGGCTTTGATGTTTGCGAATCCTGAGGTCGAAGTCACCTCGGCACCAAGGATCTTCGCCAAAGAAGCAGTTATCTCCGTCGGCACCGAATCGCTACCGACCGGCAGCAGCCTGAGTTTTTTCATCTGGTTACCAAGCGCGCCGCGTACAGTCGCAGCTAGAAGTTCGACCGAGTTGAGGTGTTCAGAAATTTTCACTTCGCCCAAGAAACTCTCGTAATTGGTCGCCGCAACAAGACCTTTGACGCTGCGAATCTTGTTGTCGCTGACCACGAGTTGCAACAAAACAAGAATTCCGATGACCAATCCGACCAGCAGGCCGAAAATGTATGAGCGGCGGTCGACGGTCTGAACGGTTTCTCCACCGAAATATTTGCTCTCTGAAACTTGGGCTATCTCTCCCGTGGCGAGTTCGATTGCCTCGGTGAAAGCCGCCTTCTGCAGATTCAAACGCGACAGATCGGCGGCGGCAAGATCTATTTTCGCCGCCAGAAGCGAATCAATGAGTTTGATCGAGTTCGCGAATCCGGCCTTGGTCGCTTCGAGGCGAATCGCCTGCAATTCTTTGGCGTACATGTCGAGCGCGTTCGCGCAGTTCAATTCGTCGGTTTCGACACAGGTGAATTCGTAGGCGAATCTTCGGGATGGTTTGAACGAAAATCGGGTGATCGCCGGTCCGTCGGTCTCGGTGTTGAGCGAGAAAGTTTTGTCGAAAGTCTTGACCAGCAACTGAATATCACGATCGAAGGCCGACTGAATTTTCTTTTTCACCTCGTCGCTTTGTAGCAGGGTCGCCTGGTTGGTCTCGTTGGGGAACTGGCTAATCAAATCGGTGTTCACCCCCACCAGCGTCAACGGTGCGCCTTCGTCTGATGGCTCGTACATTCGGGTCAGGCTGAAATATCGGGGCTCGGTCTGCAGGTCTGACTCTTGCCAAAACATCAGCGCGAGGCCGATGAGCATGGTCAACGGCACGATCCACCACCGTTTGCGGGCGACACCCGAAAAAGTGTCCAAATCAAA
>VGAB01000149.1 GCA_016870935.1 Actinomycetota bacterium
TGCGCGAAGCACCGCGCCGGGGCGGGAAGGCGCGACGAGAATCGACTTGGCGTGAATCGCGCTCGATGCTTTGAGGTGTCGCGCCGACAACGCCGAGAGACTCACATCGAGC
Source organism: Actinomycetota bacterium (assembly GCA_016870935.1). Lineage (GTDB taxonomy): Bacteria > Actinomycetota > Acidimicrobiia > Acidimicrobiales > Ilumatobacteraceae > BACL27. The sequence goes on from VGAB01000149.1 coordinate 113, forward strand.
GGCTGTTTGAACTCGAGATCGAGCGGCACACCCCAGGTCATCGCCGTCAAATCCGCCGACTGCGTGTCGCGCTTGGCGAAGTCGACCGAGATTACGTCTTGTTTGCGGATCATCAAGTTGGTGCCGAGCAGAGTTTCATCGTGAACCACGAAGCCGGCCGGCACGAGCACGAACCACCGACGCGAAAGTTGATGAATTCGTCGCGGAAAAAACCAGATACTGATGGCTGAAATCACCGTCGCGAAACCTGCCGCCACGAATCTTTCAGCGGCGAACAACATTGGTGCGGCAATTGATGCCGAGATCAGAACTGCGCCAGCCAGAACAGTGGGCGCGATCAGTGCCACGGGGGGTCGGAGCAGAAAGCGTTTTTCATCCCCGTAGGCGTTGGCTTGAACGAACGAGTTTCCGACTTCGGCGTTGAACGCGAGCAACAGCATCGCCACCCCGAGTGCCGAGCCGGCGATGCTGCGCGCATCGGTCGCATCGGTGAGCGCGAGCGCAATCAACAAAGTTGCGATTGTCGGCGACGCGATTCGCAGAGCCGTCAAGGCGATCGGGTGCAGCACAAAAACGGCGAAAATCGACGCCGCCCAAAGCAGCCAAGAAACCACGCCGGCAGTGTTGCGCACGCCGAGCGAACCGTCGCCAAACAGTCGGCTTGTGTCTGTGACTACAAACGGCAGAACCGCAACGACCAGACGCAAGACCCAGATCAACCACTTGTCGAACACACCGTAAGGCTAAGGGCAAGGCAAAGGCCGATACATGACTTCGGTAAAGTTTCAGTGATGTCCGCGTCCGAAAAGATTCGCAAAACCGCCGCCGAGTTGCGGTCGCAGATCGCGTATCACAACGAGCTCTATCACGGTCAAGACAACCCCGAGATTTCCGACGCCGCGTTTGACGAGTTGTTGCGCAAACTCGCCGAACTAGAAACCGAATATCCCGAGTTGGTCGACGACCGATCGCCGACGGTCAATGTCGGCGCCGGCACCAATACTTTTGCGCCCGTAACCCATCGCGTGCCGATGACGAGCCTCGACAACGCGATGAATGTCGAAGAGTTGCAGGCGTGGGGCGAGCGCGCGGCCAAAGGTTTGGGTGACGCGACGGTTAAATATGCGTGCGAACTCAAGATCGACGGTCTGGCGTTGAGCATCATCTACGAAAACGGCGAACTAACGCAGGCGGCCACGCGCGGCGACGGAAAAGTCGGCGAAGATGTCACGGCCAACGTGCGCACGATCGGGGTCATCCCCAAAAAATTGGTCGCCAAGCCGAACACGAAATTGCCGACATTTCTCGAGGTGCGCGGCGAGGTCTACATGTCGATCACGGCTTTCGAAAAATTTCGCGACGCCAAGATGCGCGAAAACGAGAAGCGGGTTCAAGACGGCAAGAAACCCGAGAACGTGCCCGCCAATCCGCGCAACGCCGGCGCGGGAAGTCTTCGACAAAAGAGCGCCGCGGTCACCGCGAGCCGCGAACTTTC
>VGAB01000150.1 GCA_016870935.1 Actinomycetota bacterium
ACGATTCGAATTCGACGGCGACGAAAGAATCGCCCAACAGTCGCCGCAATTCGTCGAAGCGTGTGCCGACGAGGCGATCTGACTTGAAGCGCAGACCCAAAACTTGACAACCAGCCGACGCGCGCTGGGCGACCCGCGCGGCGTCTTCGGGCGAGAGATTCAAATCAGCCGAACGTTTCGCGCCAAACGCGAACGGCAACGACGGTTGCGAGAGCACGGGGGCGACCATGATCTCGTCGACCATCATGCCGAGCGCGAAACCTCCGCTGAAGCACATGCCCACCGCACCGACACCCTTGCCGCCGATCTCCTGATGAAGTTGCTTGGCCAACGCGCGCAACCAAGAAATTATCGGCGAGGTTTTTTTCATCGCCATCGTCGTAAACTCTCTGGAAATACAAACCTTGGTCATCGATGTCGCGAGATATTTTGAACTCGGCGCTTCCCCCGTGGTGCCGACCAAAAGCGGCATCACCACCGTGAACCCCGCGGCGGCGACATCGTTGGCGAATTTCTCGACCGTGGGTGTGATGCCCGGTATCTCGTGCACGACGATCACAGCGGGACCCGTGCCCTTTCGAAAAGTTTCTCGGGTGATGCGATCGTGCGAAAACTTCGAGCGAGCCCAACCCTCGAGAGTCGAAGTCATGCGCTGACGATCACTTCGGTCGCCCAACCCCGGTGACCTTCGACCAACTCACGGCATAAACCTTGACGACATCGCCGGTGCGCGGTGCCGCGATCATTTGTCCGTTGCCGAGATACATGCCGACATGGCTTACAGGGTTGCGCGTGAATATCAGGTCGCCTGGTTGAATCGCCCCTGTCGGAATTCGCGTCAACGCGTAGTACTGCGAGCGCGACGACCGCGGAATGCTGACGCCGGCCTTCGCCCAAGCGTAGGCAACGAGACCCGAGCAGTCGAACGCCGAACCTGGTGAGAGCGCGCCAAATTTGTACGGCACACCAAGTTGCGACAACGCGGCTTTCACGGCGATACCCGCGGCTGAAGAAGGCGCGGGAATGTTCGAGTATTTGTTCTTTGTGAACTCAGCGGCCTTTCGCGCTGCTTCTTCAAGCGCTGCTTTCGCACGACGACTTTGCTCACTGCGCAACAAATCGCCGAGGTCACGCAGAGCCTGGGCTTGTCGTGCCGTGTAAACGTTGGCGCTTGCCTCGGCCACTGCGAGTCGCTTCTTTGCGTAATCGGCGATGCCGCCGGCGCGGGTGCGTTGGCTCTCGAGTTGTTTTCTTTCGCGGGCGATCTCTTCGATCACGGCCTGCAACTGGTCGAGGCCGCTGACACCCGTGTTCAACGCCACCGACGTCAAATAAGAACGGCGAACGGCGTCAGACAATGTTCCCGTCGAACTGAGGATGCTGGCCAAACTGTTCGACACAGACTTGCCGACGAAAGTTTTCAACGCGACGTTTTGTAATTGGGCTTGCATCGCGGCAAGTTCGATCTCTTTGGCTTTGATTCGTGCTTCGGTCGCAGCGATTTCTTTGTCGAGTTCGATGCCGTCGTTGA